>DIQB01000007.1 GCA_002427165.1 Firmicutes bacterium UBA5473 | reverse complement strand
TTGACAAAATAGGGGGGAGGAATTTTTGTGATAAAGAGACAGGCACTTGCTGTCAGTTATTTAATCGGCTTTATTTTAGTCATCAATTTTAGTTGTTTTGCCATCCCTCATTTTCAAAAGGGAAATAATTATCTTGAAGTTGATGGAGATGGTATCGCAGCGGTTTTTTCAAACCATAGCAAACAAATACCATCCTTTCAGCTTGAATTGCAATCGCCAGGGTGGCTGTGGTGGGGCCAAAATCAAGGTTTGCTCCTTGATGATTACCCTAAAGTTATCAATGGGGACTGGCAATTTAAGTATCTATTGATGGATCCTGCAACCGGGAATAATCTAATTGTAAGTGAATTTGTCGATAGGATAGAGAATGGTTTTCGCATTACTTATGACTTGGAAGCAGAAGGGACGATTCAACTCAATCGGGGGTATATCAATATCAATATTCCCGGAAGTTCGGAAGAAAACCGTTATTTAAGAGCCGGAGGAGACCCTATTTCCTTGGCTAGACCCAGCGCTGAAAGGGAAATTGATTTTGGCAAACTGGGTTTTGCCTACGTGGATCTTGCAGATGGTCAGGCGCGCATTGCATCAACTTCCAGTTATTCCTGGAGGTTACATGCTTGGCCGGGGTTAGGGCACTCGCTGTTTTTAATTCTCGGTGAGGATTTTCAGCTCCAAGCCGGGGAAAAGTTCACCTTCAGTTTTGATCTTGAACTGGTCAACAAATCCCCGGATGAGATCTATACGAACCCCAAACATGTAGGGAAGAGCAAGATTATCCACTTTGATAGTAGCGGGGCTGCCTGGATCGAAACAAAAGAGAAGGAACGGTTATTTACTCTCATCCAATTGGAATTAACTTCACCGGGGAGAAAATGGTGGGGGCAAAGCCAGGCACAGATTGTTGAAGGATATCCGCAGAAAGAAGGCAACCGGTGGTATTTTAAGATGTTGCTCACAGATCCTTACTCCGGTAATATTCTCAACGTCACTGAGGTGGTTGAAAAAGTACCCACTGGTTTTTCTGTAACCTATACTTTAGAGGCAGATGGCACCATCAGAATTTCCAAAGGGTACATCAACTATATTGTTGCCTGCGAAGTAGGCAAAGGTGGCGAATTAAATTTAGGTCCCATTTTCTCTTCTCCCTTATTTCCGCCGCCACCGAAGTATAAGGAAGTAGTGATAGATCGGGGAGAATCATTGAGCGTGCAACAGGCAAAGATCGAGTTGCCGGAGGGTCAAATCATAATTAAGCCCCAATTTCCCCATTATACCTGGGATGTACGGGGCTGGGAAAAATTCGCTTATGGGATTTGGCTGGACTTTGCAAGTTATAGAGAGCTCAAGATTGGCGATGAATTTACTTTTGGCTATACCATCGAACTTAAAGAATAAAATAGCTTTTTCATGGGGTTTAGAAATGTCTTAAATAGTATTATCGTGGGGGTGGAAATATGAAAAAAGTAAGCTTAATAATCTTTCTGTTGGTGCTCAGCATCGGGTTTGCCAAGATTTATGCTAACCCATTTTTTGAAGATAAGTATAATATCATCAATGTGTTCGATAACTTAGGAAAGTCTAGAATAACCACCAAGGACGGTAAGAATATTTCTTCGCAAATTCAATTAGAAATGCAGTCTTCCGGTTGGCAATGGTATGCACAGGAAAATGGAGCTTTAGTTGATGGTTATCCGAGACAAGAGGGCAACGATTGGCATGTCAAGATGACATTAAACGATCCGGGAAGTGGCAATCAAATAATTTTGACTCAGATCTGGGCGCCTGTAGAGAAGGGCTTTCTTGTAACCTATATTATAGAGCCCCAAGGGAAGGTCACTCTCAACAGGGGTTCTGTAAACGTTTTGCTGGTGGGCAATTCCCTTTCAGATAGATATTTATATGTTGGAGATGAAAAGATCTCACTGACCGCATCTGACATACCCAATGGTAACATAGAAATAGGTAAATTCGACGAAGCGATAATTGAGTCAGACTCCGGGTTTATCAGACTCACAAATCTTGATCCAAAACTTCTGGGAAGAATTACGTTTTACGAAAACTGGGGAATGTCTTTATATTTACTGTTTGGTGAGCCTATAGAACTTGAGGCAGGCAGTCAATTCTCGTTCTCTTATACAATTCAATTAGATCATATGCTTAACCCTCCGCAAAATCTTCAGATCGGCTACGATGGTTTAGGTGTTGCTAAACTAACCTGGGAGCCGGCAGAGGGTGAACCTAACCCATCCTATAGAGTTTATCGTGGAGGAACTGCAGATTTTTCTCTTGGCGATGACACTCTTGTTGGTACCACCGATGGCACTGAATTTGTAAATACCATGGATCAGAATAATAAAACCAGTTTCTACAAAGTCATCACCTGGGATCCGGTTTATAAATATAGCTCAGCACCTGTGTTGGCAAGTATTGGGAGCGACAATATTCCCCCTGAAAAACCAACACTTGTAGAGACAAAATCCTCAGGTGCCATCCAACTGAAATGGACTCCTCCTGAAGCTCATAGCCTAGATGGAGATTTAGCTGCAAGCTATAGGATCTATCGGGCAATCGGTGGTGGGGATTTTCCCCAAACACCCTATTGTGAAATCAATAGTGAAGATGCTGGATTTACAAATGACCCCGGCTCCACTATGATCTGGAGGGATTATGAAGTTGCGATTTCTCAAAGCTATCGCTATGCGATTGTAGCTGTAGATGATAGTGACAATGAAAGTGTTTGGGAATACACCGATTCAATTGTGGCCCAGGCAGATAACATCAAACCCGAAAGGCCCGAACCACCTATAGGTTCAGAGAGTTTAGGTGTTGATGAAAACAGCATATTAGGCGCAGTTATTTTATCTTGGGTAGCGCCAGAGGCAGCTGAAGATGATGATCTAGCAGAGGAATATGTGATCTACCGTTCTCTGCAGGAAGATCCGGTTGGTTCATGGGAAAAGCCAGGTGGAGCCAGATGGGTTGTGCCGGCTGATTCTAGGGAGCCGGGAAGCCCCCAGAGATTTGTCGATACAGAAGGTATTCCCGGGAAGAGCTATTACTATGCAGTGGCCAGTTTAGATAAGGCACGTAACGAATCCCTTGCTGCATTATCAGCCGGGAGTGCCGTGGAGGCATTGGTTACCTATGGCTCGGAGCTGGTCGCTCCCATCGCCGGCGCAGGAGTGATAGATCAGATGCCCTCTTTCAGTTGGAAGGCACCACAAGAGTATTCGGGAGACACTATAGTTGGCTACCATCTTCAACTGGCAAAGGATCTTAACTTTACAGAGGATTTTTGGCAAAGCCAACTTTTAACCGATACAGAGTTCAGCTATGGTAGCTTTTTAGCCGTGGGCAAGTGGTATTGGCGGGTAAAAGTTATTTATCAGTCCGATGTAACTGTTTTTAGCAAACTGGGTGTTTTTGAGAGTGTGCAAACCGGTGAGGCAAAACTGCAAACAGCCTTTGTAGAGGTTTTCCCGAAAATCTTCAATCCAACTAAATCAGAGCTCACTGTAAATTATGTCTTGCAAGAAGATGGCTATATTACAGTGAGACTTTATGACCTGCGCGGGCGTCTGATAAAAGTACTTTTAGATAACGTATTTCAAATGGCAAAAGGCGAAGCTGATCTCCTGGAAAATCACCAGCTTAAGTGGGATGGGATAGCGAACGGAATTGTACCGAGGGGTATCTACCTTTTAGAAGTAGAATTGAAGACTGCCCACAATAGGCCTGCCAAAATGATTACTCGTTTTCAAGTAACCAGATAAATGATTGAAGGGGGTATTTTTAAGATGTTAGAACGAAAAAATCTGTTCACTACAGTGCAAGCAATACTTCTATTGGCAGTGTTGGCGGTAACAGCTTTGGCAGAGTTTGAACCTTGGGAGAGCGGAGCCCGGGGTTATGGTATGGGAGGCGCGATGTTTGCCGAAAGCGGAATTGAATCCCTCTCATACAATCCCGCAGGGATCTTAAATTGTCAAGATAGTCTCTTACTCTCTAACGTAGATCAATATGGTTTAGGCATAGCACGTAATTTTTTCGGCGGAAAGATCCAATTAAAAAGCGTTGCAATCGGTGCTGCTTACAATCGCCTCTTTGATCCGGAACTGGAATATTTAGAGCAGTCTTTTCAAGTATCCGGAGCATTAGCGCCAAAAGAAAACATTAATCTAGGGGGTACATTGCGCTATGGTACTTTGAAATCCCTCGGCGGAGACGGAAAGGCGATAGTGGGAGATCTAGGCCTTCTATGGCAGCCTTACACTAGAGTTCAAGTGGGACTTGTGGCCCAGAATGCAGTGGCAAGTACCAATTATAATCAGGGCTATAACGAGATTCCTCAGTGCAAGCTGGTAGGTGGAGTCAGTGTTCATTTAGCCAATCAATTATCAGTGACAGCTAATCTCACTAATTTGAAGCCTGGCTTCAAGTCCGATGATTGGCGAATTGGAGTTGAGAAATGGTATTCTGAACAACTTGCAATCCGGGCCGGTTGGAAGGAAGGAGATTTTACCGCAGGGTTGACAATTAAAAACAAAGGTTTTGAGGTGGATTATGCGTACCAGCCCCATAACCTTGGCGATAATCATTTGCTGGCCCTTAAATATAACTTCAGGGGAGGATTTTAAATGAAACGATGCAAGCTTATTTTGATCGCGTTTCTTTTGGGGCTATCTATCCTCCCGGTTTCAGCCGAAATTGATTTAACTGTAAATGGGTCAGTTGCATTGCGAGCAAAATTCACACCTGAAGAATTTTGGCAGGTTGAGAGGAAACTACACTTAAATAGCCTTTTGGACTTCGGCGATAATATCCATGGGAAGATTGGAATTAAAGGGCTTGGCAGTGGTGATAATTGGCTACCGATTTATTCAGAGGTAGGTACTTACGATGTTACAGTTGATCGCGTTACTGTTTATACAAAAGCTCCTCTTTACCCCGGATGCAATAACGTTCTATATACTGTAGGAGACATTGAGATCAACTATTCCGATTATGCCCTCCGTGTAGATGATAGCCTTTGGTATAACGGGCAAATGGTGAACCCACACAAACGCGGCGCTGCGCTTTTCGGCTTTAATTTGCCGCTGCAAAGAATAGGTGTTCTCGAAAATCTCAACGCTGTTTTAGATTTGGGTATTTTTTGGGATACCGGCAATTCAAGCCGCTATCATAGTGAGCTGTGGGATGATTTAAATTCTGGAGTTAACCTGAAGAACAATGGGAAAGTTTATGCTGCACGTCTCAACTTGGGCAAGGAGCAGAATAACTTGCTTCTCACCTCTGTGAACTTCGTGGGAAATGTAGATAAACTTATTTCTGATTCAGAGTCGGACCGATACAAAATGGAGGAGCAGACAGTTGTCTTAGAACAAAAAAAACAGGCAGATAACTTTTCGCTCCAGTCAGTATGGGGCCTTAACAGAAGGCAATACAATTATCTGGTAAGCTTCAATAATGGAGCTGGCACAATCATAGACTCCCTACCGAAAGCTATTTCGTCCGAAGGACGCCTTTCCTTGGTGGAATTTGGCTATAAGTTTGGACCCCTTACTACAAAAGTAGGATACCAATATATTGATCCGAACTTTGATCCCGAGTATCGCGAACGCAGGCCGCGCTACGATAAATATGGTAAACTTTTAAGTTGGAACCCTATAGATTCCCTAACGACCCTACCTGGGGTAATCTATGGAACCTATGAGCAGATGTATGACCCTCAAGGAAGCTATCGGATCGGAAAGCAAGGTACCTTTGTAGCAATAGATGCAAAAATAGCTGAGCTTGAGGCTACATGCAGTTTTAACCAATTCAAGGTTATAGGAACGAACCTTGCGAACAATAATTTTGATTTATGGGATGGCAGGATCAAAGTACCCTTTGGTAAGAACACCTTTCGTGGTCTATTTGAGCAGATTTCGCAGCAGAATGTACGTACAGCCGATCAACGCAGCAATAAGTATACTACTCGTTTTCTCAGAGGTGAAGTGGAAAGGCCGCTGATAGAGCGTGAATACGCTTTGAGTCTGGTTGGTAGCTACGAATATGAAGATTTTTTCAATACGTCCCAATATAGAACCACAAGTAATGTATTCTTAGTCTATGAAATCCAGGAAGGAAAGTTTGTAGGGTTGGGTGCAAAAATAGGGTTAGCCTATAGAAGCAATTATGCTTTAACCGGAAAAGATCACACTTTATGTAAAAGGGCATCGTTGGCTTGGAGGATTCCCTCAGGTTTGAGTATTTTGGCCAACTGGACAACACCAAATAGCGAAGATAACGGGCTATACGATCGCTATGGAAAAGAATATATAGGAGAAGATAACTTGCTTGAGCTAAGTGTTGGCTTTGAATTTTAGCAGAAAGGAGGCCAGTAGCTTGAACAATACAAAATTGAAGGTTGCATGGCTGCAAGGGCTCTTGATGATTCTGTGCATTGGCATTATCAATGCAGCCAATATTAATCTGCTACCCAATGGCGACTTTGAACAGCTCAATACGGATCCGGTTACAATCGAGCTAGAGGACGTTCTTCCGGATTACGCCAGAAGGCTCGATGGTGCATCGGGAGGAAAGGCTTGTATCCTGCCGGGGGAAATGAACCAGTGGCAATATGTTGAATTTCGCCTACCGAAACCCCTCAAGCCCGGTGAATATATAATTCAGGTACGCACTTTCGGAGATAGCTCCCAGGCAGCCGCAAGCAGCCTTTACGATGAAGCCGGTGGCAACCATACCTTGCTTTTTAGTCTGCCGATATTTGGCGATCAAAAGTTTCATACGTCCAGGAAGTTAGTTAAAACAGACAAAGAGATAAAGGCCTTAGTTTTAAAGAAAATGGCTAGCACCGCTACCGGAACAAATCCTTTGGATTGGATAAAGATTTCGGAGTTTATTATAGGTGAGCCCTTCCCGAAAAATTGGCAGAAGCTAGGGGGTGAATCTGCTGCAACTTGGTCTGTTGATAACTTCCATACGCGAAGTGGGGTTGCGGCAATAACCATCTCCGATTTAAGTGTAGATGATACTGGCATAATTTCCGATTATTTTCCCGTCGCAAATCAGAAATATGAACTATCCGGTTGGTATACCATAGGCGGTGCACATGATCCGAAAGTAAAATTGGGTATCGCCTGGTATAAAAGCGAAGGGGAGTTGTTGCTGGAAGAGTATACTCTCGCGGATGTAATAATGAATAATAGCTGGCAACAAATTAGCACAATGGTGGAGCCGCCTGTAGATGCAGCCCTTGCCCGGGTTTTTATAAAAGCCTCAAGCCTTGATAAAGGAAAACTCTGGCTTGATGATTTAGCTCTTTTAGGAGACCCCGGCATCCTTCCGAAAGGAGAAGCTGTCCCTTTTAGAGTAAGGGGTTTTGCAGAAGGACAAATAGAATACCAACCGGAGACAGGTTTGGTCGGCAGAAATCGCACAGGCTTGTACCCAACTATATATATTTCAAAGCCTGTAGTGGGTGTAATTAGTTTCTACGACAGCTGGGAAGGTGATGGTATACCCTTCGATGGCGACAAACAAAGGCATATAAATCTTAAAAACAAGAACTTGACCATTACCCTCTATAACCCGGTGCCCGGTTTGCCAATTTCCACGATGGAGTTCGGCAGCTTGGATATTCAGTATTCGCCATATATCGCGATGCTGGGATACTCCGGCGTAGGTGGCTGGGTTATTCCCCAGGGGATTTCTTTGGAAGGTAAATATTGGGGTTGGAAGAATAAAAGCTTTGCTTCCTGGAATACCAACGAAACAACTGCAGCTTCAAAACTACAGGGCGAACTTTTGGGAGTAGGTTTGGATCTCACAACAATCGCAATTTGGGAAAGAAGAGCTGAGTTGGACGGCAGGGGGCCGCTGAAGGAGCAAGCTTTATCGGTTGAGGCTGACTACCAATTATTAAACACCATAGATCTCAATTGCGTCTTAAACGTTCTGGATAAACAAAATGAAGAGTTGCCCGGTGCCTGGTCAGTCAATCTAAAAAAGAAAAATCTCATTGAGGGCCTGAATGTAGACTTTTCCAGATGGTATTGCAATCAGGATTTTAAACCGCGTTATCACGATAAAACCTCACGTGGATACGATTGGGATCTTCAATATTTCTCTGAAGGGAACTGGGTTGATAATAACAGAGGAAAACAGGGTTACTCTCTTGATGCAAATTACAGCTATGGGCCCCTCTCCCTGAGAAGTTTAATGGAAACCTACGAACTCATGAATCAAGAAAATCTCCCTCTCAGAGAAAGGATGCTCGCCCAGGGAACTATTTGGGCTGGTAAGAACAAAATTACACTTAAGTGGGAGCAGCGCCTCGAAGAAGTTAAGTTTCTTGAGGGGGCTCAAAAAAGCGTGCTTTGGCAGGCAACTTCAGCAGGTGTGGAAAGGCCTCTTGTCGGGATTTTGGGTTCACCTCTAACCTTAAATTACTTATATGAAGCAGGCACAATCCAAGCGCAACCCTATGCCAGCCAAGAAATAACACTTAAAAAGTATATAAAAGGACTTAATCTTTATGCGGGGTATCGGGTTGAAAACGAGGCCGATAAGAAACAGCACTTTTTCAAATGTGGAGGAAACTACTCTACCCCGGGGGGAATCTGGGTCAGCTTAGTTTACACGAACCCTAATTTACCGCATCAGGGTTACTATGATTCCATTCGGGAACAGTATGTGGAAAACGACAACGGGTTTTGGGTTATTCTGTCAAAGTGGTTTTAGCGCTGGGAGAAATGTGTAAAGCGGGCTGTTCCTCGCTTTACTTGCGCAAAACAAATGTTTCTCCAAGTTAGTTGTTTGAAAGAGAGATTTTGTAATAGGGGGTGTTGGTCTTGCGTAAAAACAGCCTGCTTGTGTTTATCGGGACGTACCTGCTGCTTTTTTGTTTAGGTATTGCTTTAGCTGCTGAACCTCGCTATGAGGATAAATATAATTATATAAACGCTAATAATCAGGGCATTGGAGTTGTAAAGGCTAAAGATGAGAAGGCTTTAATCTCTACAATTCAGTTAGAATTCCATTCCTCCCGTGGGCAATGGTGGGGGCAGAGTGAAGCGATTTTGCTGCCCGGGTACCCTAAGGTAGTGGGAGAACAGGTTCAATACAAGTATAGCTTGACTGATCCGGAAAGTAGCAATAAATTGCTTGTTACCCAGCTATGGGATCGAGTAGAAAAAGGTTATCGGATAACTTATATGCTTGAAGCTCAGGGAACTATTAATTTAGCTCGGGGCTGTGTTAATATTATCATGCCAGGAGAATATGGAACAGGAAGATATCTGCGAGCCGGCAAGCAAGTTTATTCGCTGGCCCGGGTTGATGCCGGGGAAAGCGTTGTGGATTTAGGGCAGCAGAAAAGTGCCGACATTGATTTGTTGGATGGCTATGCGCGAGTTTCCGAGGATAGCTTTAATTTCAGATGGATGATCCAGCCTTGGACAAGTTGGGGGAATTCGATCTTTTTGCTTTTCTCCGAAGGAGCACAGCTAATGCTGGGAACTCCTTTATCATTTTCCTTTAACCTCCAATTGGATAAGGCATTAAATCCACCTGAGAATGTGCAAATAAATTATCTTGGGGTGGGTAGTGCTAAATTAACCTGGGATGCAGCGACAGAAGCGGGAATTGAATACAGGATTTACCGCGGCAGCTCTTTGGATTTTGTTTTAAATGAATCTGCTTTGGTTGGCTCCACTGCTCAAACATCTTTTGTGGATACCTTAGAGCAAAGCTATGACTATAACTACTATAAAGTTGTTACCTGGGAAGAGGCCTATGGATATAGTTCATCGCCGGTTACTGTGGGCATAAAAAGCGATATCACCCCTCCCAATAGCCCCGGTAATTTTGTGGCAGAAGCTGAAACTGCGGGTCTAGTCTCTCTTTCCTGGACACGGGAAGAGCCTGCCGCAGATGGTGATCTTGCTATTGCTTATAAAATATACCGCCTCTCTGGCCGGCAATCACTGGAGGAAGGTTCGTTGGTAGGAGAGATATTCCAAGGTGATCCTCAATTTGAAAACTGTGTATTCTACGATCGAGGAATGCCTAGCGGGCAATACTACTATGCTATAGTTTCCATGGATAAGCGTGGTAACCTAAGCGTTGAACCTGCATTAAGTAATGAAGTGAGCATTGAGGCAGACAAGTTTCCACCGCAGCGGCCGGAACAATTAGTTGCCTGGCAGGGAAAAGGGCCACAAGATAAGCAAATACCAAAGGGTGCAGTTCTGCTAACCTGGCCTATGGCCCCGGCGGCTCCAGAGGATGACGATCTGGCAAGTTTTTATGCAGTGTATCGCTCCAAAAGCGGTGATCCGAAAAAAGACGGAGTAAGAATTGCTGTTGTTCCCGCTAAAGAGGGTCAAAATGAATTTTTAGATGTATCGGGAGTTGGCGGGAGAAGATATCAATATGCTGTTACCTCTTTAGATAAAGCATTAAATGAATCCGCTAGCAGTTCTATTGTGGAACTTACTTTAGAAACAGCACCGGCTCCTATTGCCAAAGGTCCACTAGATGGTATTCCTGTTCAGGGCGGACAGTTGAATTTGTCATGGTTTGGTGTGAATGCAGTAGGGGATACATTATCAGAATATGTATTGGAACTATCCTCAGATCCAACTTTTGCAGTTGGAACAAAGAAAATAACAGTAAAGGACCCCAGCGCTGTTGTTACCTTCCCCCTTTCAGATTTAGGGCAGGGCGTTTGGTTCTGGCGCGTAAAAGCTGTATATGCATCAGGGGTAAATAGTCCCTATAGCATTGTGGGGAAATTTGCGCTTTTGGATTTAGAAAAGCACGATTTGCCTTTAGACTTATATGTAAACATCAGTCCGAAGTATTTTTCTCCATATCGAAATGAGGAGCTTAGCATCTATTTAACATGCGCCTTGGATGCTAAACTATCAGTATCAATCTACCAAATGAATGGTAAGCTTGTAGAGACTTTGGAACACCAGCTCCCCATAGGGGCAAATCAAAACTATGAGCTCAAATGGCCAGGTACCAACAAAGCAGGGGAGCGAGTACGAAATGGTATCTACCTCATTCTTATTGAAACGATAACGGGTAACACAATTAATCGTCAAGTTAAAAGGGTGCAGGTCTTCAACTAACCTAGTGGCTTGGGGTGGATAGCAATGGAACTACATTTTAGCGGAGAGCTCCAGGAGCTAGAAGCGGGTCTCGAGCTTTTGGCACCGGAACTGGGTTTGGTTTTCGGCGGTGGGCTGCAGATCCAGGTTTGTAGGACTGCTCCTGGGCTCTTAATCAAAAGATCCAAAGACGTAGCGGAAATCAGCTACGAAAAACCTGTTCATTTTTTTCGGGGCTTAAGTCTACTCCTGCAAAATATTGACAGGGAAGAATTCTTTCTTCAGGAAAAACCGTTTTTTACAACCTGCGGGGCTATGTTAGATGTCTCGCGCAATGCAGTGGCCAAGCCCGAGACAGTACAGTTTTTTCTGCGAAAAATGGCCCTAATGGGTCTCGACATGCTCATGCTATATACAGAGGATACCTTTGCAGTGCCCGACGAGCCATATTTTGGTTATCTACGCGGTCGCTATAGCACAGATGAGCTCAAGGCTTTGGATGATTATGCAGCGAAACTGGGGATCGAAGTTGTGCCCTGTATCCAAACTTTAGGACATCTGGAGCAGATCCTCAAATGGCCCGAGTATAATTATCTTCGCGATACGGAAGAAATTTTGCTTTTGGAATCAGAGCCGACATATGAATTTTTAGAGAAGGTTATCACCACTGCCTGTGCCCCTTTCCGTACCAAAAGGATTCATATTGGTATGGATGAGGCACACAAATTAGGCCTGGGTCGCTATTTAGATCTTAACGGTTATAAAGATCGCTATCAACTTATGATGGAGCACCTTAGAAGGGTTTTAGATCTGGCAGAGAAGCTGGGTCTTGAGCCTATGATGTGGGGGGATATGTTCTTTCGCCTTGGCTCCGAAACAGCAGACTACTATGATTTAGAGAGTCGACTGCCCCCGGGGGTTAAAATTCCGGAAAACGTCCAGTTAATCTATTGGGATTATTATCATAGCCAAACAGAATTTTATCGGGATTTCATTCGTCGACACAGGGCCATGGGCAAAGAACCTATTTTTGCAGGCGGTATTTGGACCTGGACAGGTCACATTACAAACTATCGCTTTACCTTTGAAACAACGAATGCTGCTCTAGCTGCCTGTAAGGAAGAAGGAGTAAGTGAGGTCTTTGCCACAATGTGGAATGACGATGGGGCGGAGAACAACTATTACACAGCACTATTGGGTTTGCAGCTTTACGCAGAGCATAGTTGGCAGGAGCAAGTTGAACTGGAAGATTTGAAAAAACGTTTTGAGTTTTGCACACGGAGTTTGTCAAGATAGTTGTCGTGTGAAGCAGTTTGTACCTCCTAGCTGGTGGCCCGTTTGTGGGGGTGGTTTTTATCAATATCTATAGGCT
>DIQB01000113.1:36993-40725 GCA_002427165.1 Firmicutes bacterium UBA5473 | reverse complement strand
CCTTGACAACTTATGATCATAAAGATATCATTAAGGAGATATAGGAGGTGAAGAAGAATATGCCATCTATGATCCGAGGTCTCCAGATCACTGTACTGGGGATGGGAGTAGTATTATTAGCCCTCTGGTCTCTCTCATTGATCGTTGGCCTTATGTCAAGGATTGTGCAAAAAGGCACAAATAGAGGGAGGGGAGATAGCGCAGAGCTTGCAGCAGTTGTGGCTGCGGTCTCAGCGGTGGTTCCCCCAGAGCGGATAAAAACTATTGACATTAAAAGAATTTGAAGGAGGATCTCAAAATGCGCAAATTTGTAGTAACAGTAGAAGATAAGAAATATCAGGTGATGGTGGAAGAAGTGGGAGGAGCTCCGGCTGCACCAAGCCAGGCCGCACCGCAAGCAGCACCAGCTTCCCAGGCCGCACCTGTAAACGTTGATGGGGAGTCTATTCAAGCACCACTTTCCGGTACTATTCTTTCTGTAAAAGTAAGCGTAGGCGATCGGGTAACAGCGGGTACAGTAGTAGCCACACTTGAAGCTTTAAAATTAGAGAATGAGGTTCCTGCAACAGGTGAGGGGACAGTAAAGGCTGTGCTGGTATCACCAGGACAGACAGTCTCCACTGGCGATCCGCTGATTGTTTTGGAATAGCGAGGGATCATAAAAATGTGGCAGCAGTTTATTGATTTTTTTCAGTCCACGGGCTTCGCCGCAGTGGGCTGGCAACAGTGTGTAATGTACCTAATCAGTTTCACTTTAATTTATCTAGCCGTTAAAAAGGGATATGAGCCCCTGCTTCTAATTCCAATTGGCTTTGGAATGTTATTAGCCAATCTTCCCTTTGCCAATTTAATGGACAAGGGTGGCCTTCTGTACTGGCTCTACCGAGGTGTTAAGCTCGGAATCTATCCGCCCTTAATTTTTTTGGGAGTGGGAGCTTTAACAGATTTCGGCCCCTTAATTGCCAGACCACAAAGCTTGCTTTTGGGTGCTGCAGCCCAGTTTGGAATCTTTATAACTTTTCTGGGATCAATTCTCCTGGGCTTCACCATGCCTCAGTCAGGTGCCATTGGCATTATTGGCGGCGCTGATGGGCCTACAGCCATCTTTTTAGCCTCCAAACTAGCACCGGAGCTATTGGCACCTATTGCCATTGCAGCATACTCTTATATGGCGCTAGTGCCCATTATCCAGCCGCCAATTATGCGTGCCCTCACCACAAAAAAAGAGCGCAGCGTAGTTATGGAGCAGCTGCGACCTGTGAGCAAAACAGAGCGCATTATTTTCCCCATTCTGGTGGCTCTGTTGGCCTCGCTGTTGGTGCCCTCAGCTGCAGCTTTGATTGGCTGTCTGATGTTGGGTAATCTGTTTCGAGAGTCCGGTGTTGTGGATCGTCTCTCCAAAACAGCACAAAATGAACTGATCAACATTATTACCATCTTCTTAGGTACCACTGTGGGGGCCACAGCTAATGCAGAGCTATTTTTGAGTGCAGGTACTTTAAAAATCATTGTTCTGGGTCTGATTGCCTTTTCCTTTAGCACTATTGGCGGCGTGCTTTTCGGCAAGCTGATGTATAAAGCAAGTGGCGGCAAAATCAATCCCCTGATTGGTGCTGCAGGTGTTTCAGCTGTGCCTATGGCAGCTAGGGTAGCTCATAAGGTTGGGCAGGAGGAGAACCCTGGCAACTGGCTTCTGATGCATGCCATGGGACCCAATGTGGCAGGTGTCATCGGTTCTGCCATTGCAGCTGGTATTCTTTTGGCCACATTAGGTTAAGGAAGGGAAGGAGAAAAGATGAAAGTCGGGATTACAGAAACCTTGCTCCGGGATGCCCATCAGTCTTTGTGGGCAACTCGGATGAGTACACAAGATATGCTAAAAGTTGCAGAGCAACTAGAAGAGGCAGGCTTCCATTCCATGGAGGCCTGGGGCGGGGCGACCTTCGATTCCTCGCTGCGTTATCTAAACGAGGATCCATGGGGGAGATTGGCAAAACTACGCGCCTATTTCAAAAACACTCCCTTGCAGATGCTATTGCGGGGACAGAACCTTTTGGGGTATCACCATTATCCAGATGACGTTGTGGAATATTTTGTCCAGAAGTCCGTGGAAAATGGAATTTCAGTGATGCGGATTTTCGATGCACTAAACGATGTGCGTAACATGGAAGTGGCTATGCGGGCAGCAAAGAAAGCAGGCGCCCATGTGCAAGCCTCTGTGGTCTACACCACAAGCCCTGTTCACAACGTAGATAGTTTTGTGAAAACAGGCCAAGAACTG
Source organism: Firmicutes bacterium UBA5473 (assembly GCA_002427165.1). GTDB lineage: Bacteria > Bacillota > DTU084 > DTU084 > DTU084 > UBA5278. The sequence continues at coordinate 38,444 of DIQB01000113.1, read as the reverse complement.
AAAGAGAAGGGTGCAGACTCCATCTGCATCAAAGATATGGCAGGTCTTCTCACACCTAAAGTTGCCTCAGAGCTTGTAGGCAGGCTGAAGAGCGAAGTTGGGCTTCCTATCCAACTTCATTGTCACTACACAAGTGGCATGGCATCCATGGCCTATCTTAAAGGAATAGAAGCAGGTGCAGCTGTGATCGATACTGCTCTCTCGCCACTGGCGTTTGGTACGTCTCAGCCTGCAACTGAGACCATGGTGGTGGCTCTAGAGGAGCTGGGTTATGACACAGGCGTAAGCTTGGAGAAACTCTCTGGCGTCACCCAAGAGGTTCGCAGCTGGAAGAACGGCTATAAGGATGTAGCAGCACCACTGCGGGTAGATACAGATGTTTTAGTCTACCAGGTGCCAGGAGGCATGCTCTCCAACCTCAGAGCTCAGCTCACCCAGCAGGGAATGCTTAACCGCCTCGGGGATGTGCTAGCTGAGATCCCCAGAGTCCGTGAGGATCTGGGCTATCCACCCTTGGTCACGCCTATGAGCCAGATTGTAGGCACCCAGGCAGTATTCAATGTGATCACTGGAGAGCGGTATAAGGTGAAATCCAAGGAGATCCGCGACTATGTCAAAGGACTCTATGGTAGACCACCTGCCCCAATTTCCGAAGAATTACAAGCGCAGATCCTTGAGCCCGGTGAGGAGCCCCTCACAACAAGGCCTGCAGAGCTTCTCGAGCCTGGAGTGGAAAAAGCCCGGGAGGAAATCAAGCAATACCTTGAGCGGGATGAGGATGTGCTCACATATCTTCTCTTCCCTGAGGTTGCCATGGAGTTCTTCCAGAAGCGACAATAAAAATGCATGAAGTTGAGATCTATACAGATGGGGCCTGCTCTGGAAATCCAGGTCCAGGTGGCTGGGGTGCGATCCTCAGCTCTGGGGGCAGGGAAAAGGAGCTGGCGGGTGGAGAGCCCCATACCACAAACCAGCGGATGGAGATTCAGGCGGCAATCGAAGGGCTCCGGGCGCTGCGTATGCCCTGTCGGGTGAAGCTCTATAGCGACAGTGCCTACCTTATTCGCGCTTTCCAAGACGGCTGGCTTGAAAGCTGGCAGCGAAATGGCTGGCGCACAAAAAATAAAGGTGAGGTTGCCAATCAAGAGCTTTGGCAGGAGCTGCTAAAAGTGGCAGCTCCCCACCAGATTACCTGGATCAAGGTTCGGGGCCACAGCGACAATGAGGGCAACAACCGAGCCGATGCCCTGGCCCGCGCAGGTATTAAAAAGCAAAAGGCAAGGCCCTAACCCTTGCCTTTTGCTGCAAGTAGTTGTACAATAAAGAAGAAAATTAAATAGCATTTATGCTTCGGGGTCGGTGTAATTCCGAACCGGCGGTATAGCCCGCGAGCTTTTTAAGCTGATCTGGTGAGATTCCAGAGCCGACAGTTAAAGTCTGGATGGGAGAAG
>DIQB01000113.1:36548-36826 GCA_002427165.1 Firmicutes bacterium UBA5473 | reverse complement strand
AGTTAAAGTCTGGATGGGAGAAGCGTCTTTTTTCCATTGTAATCCCCGAAAGGGGATTTTTTTCATTGTGGGGGTGAAGATTTGGATCAAGTTTACATGAGGAGGGCTCTGGATTTAGCCAAAGAGGGCCGTCCTTGGCCCAATCCTTTTGTGGGAGCTGTGATTGTGAAAGACGGGGTAATTGTGGGGGAAGGTTATCACCCCAAAGCAGGAGAACCTCACGCAGAAGTTTTTGCCCTCAAAGCGGCAGGGGAGAAAGCTCGTGGCGCCACCCTCTA
>DIQB01000113.1:32637-36398 GCA_002427165.1 Firmicutes bacterium UBA5473 | reverse complement strand
AGCTCGTGGCGCCACCCTCTACGTTACCCTAGGGCCTTGCTGCCACAGGGGGCGCACCCCGCCTTGCACAGAGGCTATCTTGAAAAGTGGTATCGGGCGGGTGGTGGTGGCAGCGGCCGATCCCAACCCCAAAGCAGGAGGGGGGATTGGGATCCTCGATGAGGCTGGCCTCGAAGTTGAGGTAGGGGTTTTAGCGCGAGAGGCCAGAGCGCTGAATGAAGTTTTTTTCCATGCAATTGCAAGCAAACGTCCCTTCTTTACCTTGAAATTAGCCCAGAGCCTAGATGGGAAAATTGCCACCAAATCTGGTCAGTCCCGTTGGATCAGCAGCAAAGAGTCTCGAAGGTGGGTCCACAGGCTCCGCTCTCGCACCTGCGCCATAATGGTAGGCTCCGGCACAGTCCGCGCAGATGACCCACTACTCAATACCAGGATCCCAGGAGGGCACGATCCCATTCGTATTATTGTGGACACCCATGCCAGTTTGCCTTCAGATGCCAAATTATGGTCTGTGCCCTCACCCGTTATTGTAGCTCTAGGAGAGGGTGTAGACCCGAGGCAAATTGAGCGTCTCAAACGCTCCGGAGCCCAGGTGTTAGTGCTCCCTCGCTCCGAAGAAGGAGTGGATCTTAGGGCGCTGGCTCGTGCCCTTTATGCCCAGGGAATCACAGATGTTCTCCTTGAGGGGGGAGCCACCTTGGCAGGTGCTATGCTGGAGGCACAGCTGGTGGATAAATTTCATCTTTTTTTAGCTCCAGTTGTCATTGGAGGGGATGCTCCAAGCTCAATTGGCGGTCCTGGCTGGGAGGAGCTTGCTGGTTGCCCCAGGTTCCATTTGCATTCCCAAGAGCGAATAGGAGCGGATTTACTCTTAACACTCTACAGGGAGGCGAGAGGATGTTCACAGGCATAGTGGAAGAGATTGGCACGGTAGAGGGGATCAACCAAAGTGGAGAGTCCATCCTCCTTCAGATCAAGGCCAGCTTTGCCCCAGATCTGAAGCTAGGGGAGAGTGTGGCTGTAAACGGCACCTGCCTCACTGTGGAGGCGAACGAGGCTGGAGTTTTCCAGGCCCAGGTTATGCCCCAGACTTTTCGCTACACAAACCTCAGGCTTCTGCAAAAGGGGAGCCGGGTTAACCTGGAGCGGGCCTTGAGGTTGGATAGTAGGTTTGGGGGGCACCTGGTTTTAGGTCATGTGGACGGCGTAGGTAAGGTTTTGAGAATCAGTCCCCAGGGCAATGCTGTGATTTTTTGGTTCAGCGCCAGTTGGGATGTTGCACAATACCTGATTCCCAAAGGCTCCATCGCTGTGGATGGCACCTCCCTCACTGTGGCAGAAATTCGAGGGGATAGCTTCGCAGTCTCCCTGATCCCCCATACTCGGAGCGCGACAATTTTAGGGGAGAGGAAAGTTGGAGAGCTTGTAAATCTGGAAGCGGACATGCTGGGCAAGTATGTGAAAAAATATATGGAGCAAGAAGAGCCGGGTCTGTCTAAGGATAAACTGGCTCGTTTCGGCTTTGCATAGGAGGGAGAAAAATGGCATTTGCAAGTATCCAAGAGGCTATCGGTGCCATCGGACGCGGAGAGATGATTGTGGTGGTGGATGATCCCCGCCGGGAAAATGAGGGGGATCTGATCATGGCGGCACAGCTGGCCACAGCGGATGCAATTAACTTCATGGTTACCCATGCTAAAGGTCTTGTCTGTGCCCCCGTGTCAGGGGAGCGACTCGGGGAACTTAAACTGCCTCAGATGGTGAGTGAGAATACGGACAGCAAAGAGACAGCCTTCACAGTCTCTGTGGATCTGAAAGAGGGCATTACCACAGGCATCTCTGCTAGAGAGCGTGCTGTAACAATCCGAGCCTTGGTTGATCCAAAAACAAAACCTGAAGATCTGGCGCGGCCTGGACACGTTTTTCCACTGCAGGCAAAAGAGGGTGGGGTCCTCAGGCGGGCTGGCCACACTGAAGCCACAGTTGATCTAGCGCGCTTGGCAGGCTTGGCTCCAGCTGGGGTTTGCTGCGAGATCATGAAGCCCGATGGCACCATGGCAAGGCTTGACTATCTTGAGGAGTTTGCCCAAAAGCACAACTTGCTTCTGGTCACTATCGCAGACCTAATCGCCTACCGCAGCCGTCGAGAGAAACTTGTACAGAGGGTAGCAGATGTAACACTCCCCACCCGCTGGGGAACTTTCAGGGCCATCGCCTATGAAAGTCCGCTGGATGATGAGTGTCACTTGGCTCTAATTAAAGGGGAGCTTGATGCAGATAAGCCTACATTGGTGCGGATGCATTCAGAATGCCTCACAGGTGACGTTTTCGGCTCCTACCGCTGCGACTGCGGCGAGCAGCTAGCCTCTGCCATGTCCATGATTGCCCAGGAGGGTATAGGTGTTCTGGTCTACATGCGCCAGGAAGGCAGAGGGATTGGCCTTGCCAACAAACTAAAGGCCTATGCCCTGCAAGAGAGGGGCCGGGATACTGTGGAGGCTAACTTGGAGCTAGGTTTTCCAGCAGATCTTAGAGACTACGGTATCGGTGCCCAGATCCTGGTGGATTTAGGTGTGAGGAAGCTGCAGCTGCTGACCAATAACCCCTTCAAAATCAAGGGACTGGAGGGATATGGCTTGGAAGTGGAGGAAAGGATCCCCCTTGAGATTCCACCGCGGCCCGAGAACAGGGATTATTTATGTACAAAAAAAGAAAAACTAGGCCACCTACTTTGCGAGAGGCCAAAGGAGGATAAAAATGCAGGTTAAAGAGGGAAAACTGATTGCTGAGGGTTTACGTTTTGGAATTGTAGTGGCGAGATTTAACGAATTCATCAGCAGCAAGCTCCTAGGGGGCGCCCTAGATGCTCTCCGCCGCCATGGCTGTGAGGATGATCAGATTCAGGTAGCATGGGTGCCAGGGGCCTTTGAGATCCCCCTGGTGGCGAAGAAAATGGCCCAAAGCGGCAAATTCGATGCAGTGCTATGTTTGGGGGCAGTGATTCGGGGTAGTACTCCCCATTTCGACTATGTGGCCTCCGAGGTAGCTAAAGGCGTGGCCCAAGTGGGGCTCTCCACTGATGTACCTACCATCTTTGGTGTTTTGACTACCGATACAATTGAGCAGGCAGTGGAGCGGGCAGGAACTAAAGCTGGCAATAAGGGGTCAGAGGCAGCAGTCACAGGAATTGAGATGGCAAACCTTCTGGGGGAGTTAGAATAGAAAAGGCAAGGGATCGGGCACAATACAGGGGAAGTACAACCTGGGAGGGATCCCTATGACAGACATTTATTGTGGAGTGGAAGAGTGTAAGTGGAACCGAGAGCAACTTTGTGGTCGGGATGTCACCCGGGTGGATTCCAATACTCCCTATGCTACAGTAACAGAGGTTGTAAACTGTATGAGCTTCTCTTTGCCTGAAGGCGAGGAAGAGGACCGGGGAGAGAAGGAATCCTAATTCACGGGCAAGGCTTGTCCTTGCCCGCAACAGATAAGGGGGAGAGCTATGGCTGAGGTAGCTTTAGTAGAGCGGACTGAACTTGCAATAAAGCAGAAAACTGGCAAAGGCCGGGTTGTGATTATTGGGGCAGGCGCAGTAGGTGCAGCCTATGCGTTCCAGCTGATGAACAGCGGCTTGGTCTCTGAGATCTGTATCATCGACATAGATCGGGAGCGCACCGAGGGAGAAGTGATGGATCTAAACCATGGTGCATCCTTTGTGCCACCTGTGAAGATCTGGGCAGGTGACTATGAGGATTGCA
>DIQB01000113.1:17545-32528 GCA_002427165.1 Firmicutes bacterium UBA5473 | reverse complement strand
GCCACCTGTGAAGATCTGGGAAGGTGACTATGAGGATTGCAAAGGCGCAGATCTAGTTGTGATCACAGCAGGGGCAAGGCAAAAACCAGGCCAGACCCGTCTGGAGCTTGTAGAGGCGAATTACCACATCTACCAGGAGATGATCCCCAAGATTACCCAATACACCCTAGATGCAATTTTTTTAATTGTGACCAATCCGGTGGATGTGATGACTTATCTGGCTTTGAAGATTTCAGGCTTGCCTCATAATCAAGTTTTGGGTTCTGGTACAGTTTTGGATACATCACGTTTCAGGTATCTTTTAAGCCAGCATTGCGATATTGATCCGCGCAATGTCCACGCCTACATCGTGGGAGAACACGGCGATAGTGAGGTTGCTGTCTGGAGTTTAGCCAACATAGCTGGAATGCGCCTATCTGAACATTGTCCCAGTTGCGAACGCCACTGCGAGCTGGGGGTCCGGGAAGAGATTTTGGAGCAGGTAAAGCGGGCTGCCTACGAGATCATCCAGCGCAAGGGTTCAACCTCATGGGCAGTGGCTCTGGCTATGCAAAAGATCACAGAGGCCATCTTGCGAGATCAGCGGTCTGTGCTAACGGTCTCATGCTTTTTAGAAGATTATTATGGGATCGAGGATATCTGCCTTAGCGTGCCAGCAGTGGTGGCCAGATGCGGTATTAAGCGAATTTTCCCCTTGGGGCTATCTCCTGGGGAAAAGGAGCAGCTGCTTGATTCAGCAAGAGTGATTAAAGAGACCGTGGATAAACTTAGTATTTAGGCGGGGGCATGACCTTCGCCTTTTTTCTGTCAAGAATCAATCCAAGGCAGCACGCCCTAAAGGAGGATAATCCTTCCAGTTGTAGAAATATTAAGGGTAGGATGTCCAGGCAGGGGAGAAGGAGGCAGGGGTCAATTAAAATTTTAGTGGCAGATGATAATCAAGAGCTTTGTGGGCAAATAGCCGGGGCCATCGCCCAAGAGCCAGATCTGGAGCTTGTGGGCACAGCCAATACAGGTCTTGAGGCTTTAGAGTGCATTAGAAAACATACGCCAGATCTTCTGCTGTTAGATCTTATCATGCCCTACCTTGATGGCTTAGGTGTTTTAGAGCAGCTAAGAGAAGAGGCAAGATGGCAGGGCCGAGTGATTATTATGAGCGCTTTGGGAGCAGAGGAGATGATTCGCCTTGCATTTTCCCTGGGCGCCAGCTATTATTTAATAAAGCCCTTTGAGGTTTCAGTACTTTTGGATCGAGCGAGGCTGATTGCAAGCCAAAAGCCTTCCCAGGTGCAAAGCAAAGAACCCAAAGAGCAGATCTTAGAGCAGGCAATCTCAGAGCTTCTCAGCAAAGCAGGTGTACCTCCCCATTTTAAGGGATATCTTTACCTGCGAGATTGTATAGGGCTTGTGGCCCGTGATTTTGATCGGCTGGGCAGTATTATGAAAACAGTCTACCCTATTGTGGCAGAACGATATCAATCTACGCCTCAGAAGATAGAGCGTACAATTCGTCATGCCATTGAAACCACCTGGGATCGAGGGAATATGAAGCTTCTAAATGAACTTTTCGGCACCACTATTGATGCAGAGCGAGGAAAAGCCACTAACACCTTGTTCATAGCTAAACTAGCCGACGAGATCAGATTGAAGTATCTCTCTTAGCTAACTGGAAGGAGAGCATAGATGCAGATCAAAGGGAAAGTGCGTCTGGATCGTCGCACCAAACGTTTAGTTGGACGCCTCTGTGGCGGCGAGATCGCAGTGATCCATCATCAAGATTTGGATGAGGTGGCAGCAGAATCGCTTATTGCCATCAATCCTAGGGCAGTGATCAACGCCAGTCAGTCCATAAGTGGTAGATATCCTAATCCTGGGCCAGCATCACTGCTGAGGGCCGGGATTCCCATTTTAGATGACGTGGGGGAAGAGGTTTTTCAAAAGCTCACAGAGGGGCAGCTAGTTGAGGTCAGGGGCCAGGAAATTTTTTGTGAAGAAAAATTTATTGCCAGGGGCACAGAGCTGGATGAGGAGTCTGTGGCTAAAAAAATGGCCCAGGCCAGAGCCAGCTTAAGCCAAGAACTGGATAAATTTGTGCAAAACACCCTAGAATATGCTAAACGGGAAAAGGATTTAATTATCGGGGGTGTGCCGATCCCAGCTGTGGCCACAGAGTTTAGGGACAGACAAGTACTGATGGTGGTCCGGGGCCAGCATTATAAGGAGGACCTTTTGGCCATCCGCTCTTACATAAATGAGATGCAGCCTGTAATCGTGGCAGTTGATGGGGGAGCAGATGGGCTCTTGGAGCTGGGTTATCGACCAGATATGATTGTGGGGGATATGGACTCTGTAAGCGACAAGGCATTAACCTGTGGTGCGGAGATCGTGGTCCATGCCTATCCAGATGGGAGAGCACCGGGGCTGCCACGGGTAGAGGAGCTGGGCCTGGATGCGAAAATTTTCGCTGCCTCTGGTACTAGCGAGGATATTGCTATGCTTTTGGCCTATGAAAAAGGTGCTTCCCTGATTGTGGCTGTGGGTACCCATTCCAACATGATCGACTTTTTGGAAAAGGGGAGGCCTGGCATGGGCAGTACGTTTTTGGTGCGCCTGAAGGTTGGCTCGATTTTGGTTGATGCCAAGGGTGTGAACCGCCTCTATCGGGGTGGCATGCGGGCAAAATATTTCTTTCAGCTTACAGCAGCAGCGCTTTTACCATTTTTATTGGTGGTGGGATTATCTGAGCCCCTGCGGCAGTTTGGCAGGTTACTGTGGATGAAGTTTAGAATTATTATTGGCTTTTGAGGTGTAAAAGATGATTATTGATCTACGTTATCATATTACCTCTCTGGTGGCGGTGTTTTTGGCCTTGGGATTGGGGATTGTCATCGGCAGCAGTTTGCTAGGTGATGAGAAGCTGTTCGAACAGCAGCGGAAGCTGGTGGATCGCCTAGAGGGGGATCTGGCAGGTCTGAGGCAAGATAAGCGGAAGCTGGAGCAAGAGATCTCCGAGCAAGAGCTACAGCTCAAACGGGAGCAGGACTTCAATAAAGCAGCTCTGCCGCTGCTGACCCACGATAAATTAGCGGGCCAGCGAGTGGCTATCATCCAGGCTACCAGCACTACTGCTACCTCTGAAGTGTCAGAGTTGGTCTCTTGCCTCAAGCAGGCAGGAGCAGAGGTGCTCTCAACCACCTCCCTGCTCCGCTACAGTGGCGATGAGGAGAAGCTAGCTAATGTCCTTGGTACAGAGGAGGGAACATTTGAAGAATTGACAGGGTATCTTGCTCAGACTCTCGCCATGGGCTTTGGAAAAAAAAGGCTCAAACCTCTAGAAGATCTGGGTTATTTACGCCTAGGTGGCCAGTATGATACGCCTGTGCACACTGTGATTCTTTTTGAAGGCAAAGTCACAGCGCCCAAAGAGTATAGCGTCTCTTTGGTACAATCCCTCCAAGAGTATCAGCTGCGAGTGGCAGCAGTGGAAAATGCAAACGCACCCAGCTCTTCCCTTTCAGGAAAGGGGATTTTGCTAGTGGACAATATTGATCAGGCCAGCGGTAGAGTGGCCTTAGTTTATGCTTTGGCCACAGACGGGCTAGGCCACTTCGGGATTAAAGAAGGGGCTCAGGCCTTTCTGCCAGATCTTGGCAAGCAGGAGTAATGGCGATGAAAACAGCGATTATTATCCCTGCCTACAACGAAGAGGAGCGGATCGGCGCTACCTTGGAAGCTGTGGGAAAAATCCCAGGTGTGGATCGGATCCTTGTGGTAGATGACGGCTCTACAGACGAGACAGTGGCCATTGCCCGGGAAGCTGGAGCGGAGGTTATGGCGCTAGATGAGAATCAAGGCAAGGGTGAGGCTTTGCGCCGAGGTCTGGTTCGAGCGCGGGATGCTGAGATTGTTGTTTTTTTAGATGCTGATTTGGGTGCAAGTGCCCAGGAGGCAGGAAAGCTCCTCCATCCTGTGCTTGAGGGGTGGGCTGATATGACAATTGCCCGCTTTCCCCCTGCCAAAAAAAAGGGTGGCTTTGGTTTTGTAAAAAGCTTGGCCCGTTGGGGAATCCAAAAGGCTACAGGTTTGCGCATGGAAAGCCCACTTAGTGGTCAGCGGGCGATGAGGCGGGAGATTATAGAGCAGCTTGAAGTAGCCGCGGGTTTCGGCGTTGAGGTGGCATTAACTATTGATGCTTTCAAAGCCGGCTTTCGTCTCAAAGAGGTGCCTGTGAACATGACCCATGCTGAGACAGCAAGAAGCTGGGCAGGTTTTTGTCACAGAGGCAAACAGTTTTTTGCAGTGTTGGGAGTGCTGGTGCCACGCTTGTTTTTGGGGCAGAAGGGGTGAGTTGGTTGAGGATTGCGTATCTCATCGCGCTAGGTGGTGTCTTTGCCCTCCTAGTTCAGGGTATGTGGCTGGGTATGCTCCGTGGAAGTGGACTTCTGGTTCCAAACTTCCAGGGAAAGGAGATTCCCGTGGGAATGGGCCCGCTTTTTTTGGGCAGCGCAGCCTTTGCCTTCTGGCTGGGGGAGCTAATTGGTTTCCTTTCCCTGTCTGCTTTTTTATCGTTTCTCTTTCTATTGGCGGGGATGGTGCTGTTGGGCTTTATCGATGATGCTTTGGGCAATGGCTCCAGTCGAGGTTTTCGAGGCCATTTTCGCAATCTCCTCCGAGGCAAGCTCACAACCGGTGGTCTCAAGGCTATGGGGGGAGGATTTTTAGCACTGCTTGTGGCCACAACTTTGACGGGGGAGCCTGCACGGATCTTCCTCGCAGCTCTTCTCATCGCACTATCTGCGAATACACTAAACCTTTTCGATCTGAGGCCAGGGCGAGCACTGAAATTATTCTGGTTGGGGGTGCTGATACTCGTTTCAATTCCTAGTAGCAAACTATTTGTGCTTATGCCCATAGTTGGAGCAAGCCTGGTCTATGCTCCCTTAGATCTGCGAGCAAAGGCCATGCTTGGTGATTCTGGCTCCAACTGTCTTGGCTGCGCGTTGGGCTATAGTCTCGCGGCTTCTTTAAGCTGGCAGTGGCAGCTTGCAGTTGTGGTCTTTTTGTTTTTGCTGAACTTGCTCTCTGAGCGATACTCCTTCAGCGCCATTATCGAGAAAAATCCCCTGCTTCGCTTTTTGGATCTTTTAGGCAGAGGTCAGTAGTCTTCGTTTGAAATATCTACAACCAGGGCGTGATCTAGGTTAATGCCTTCTCCACATTGGGGGCAGGTGGTGATGTCCTGGGCGCTGGATGTGGGAGCTAGCTCAAACATGAAGCCGCAGCGGGGGCATTTGATTTCCTCCTCTGCATTATCCGGCTGCTGGGGCCGGGAGATCCCCTTGGCCACATAGTTCCCTCCTTTCTAAATTACAGGCATTAGAGCCCCTTGCTCCTCGGGCCTGTAGAGACTATAGCTTATGTGGGGAAAAATGTTATTAGCACTTTCCAACTGGGCCAACCAGCCCTCGTTTAGCTGGCTGGCCTTTATTTGTTCATAGAGGCCTGTGAAGTTGGCAATGTGCTGGTTAGTACGGCGGATTGCATAGGGAACCATAGTTCCGGTTTTCATAATGAAAGCCCAGTCTGAGCTTTGGGCCAAAAGGAGTTCCCGGGCTGCTTGGTTCAGGGCCCGCCTCTCTAACTGGTTGTGGTGTCCCCGGCCTGCTAGCTCCACCATCCGCTCTGCTGCCATGTGTAGGTGCCGGTAGATCCAGTCATTACTTCCTTCAAGCCAGACTTCGTTATAGCCCTTGTAACCCCAGCTACTCATGGGAGGTTGTGCTACCTGGTTTCTGGGGTGGCGCTCTAGATAATCGCCAGGGGTAATGAGCTCCAGCTGATCTTGATCGTAGTGGAGCTTGCGCAGGAGGAATTCTAGCCACTGGGGTCCCTCATACCACCAGTGTCCAAAGAGCTCAGCATCATAGGGAGCTACGATAATTGGGGGTCTGTCCATTTGTTGCTCTAGATATTCTACCTGTTTGATCCGGTTGAACATGAAGTTGCCTGCGTGAATGGCTGCTCGCTCTTGGGCCAAAGCGGGGTTATAGGGCTGTTTTTCGCAATTTCTGCCTGTGATCCGGTGGTATTTAATCCCAGTTTGGGTGCGGATGCCACAGCTATGAAGGTAGGGCTTGATGTAGTCATAGTCCAGATCATAGCCAATATCTCGATAGAACTCCCGATAATGGGGATCTCCCGGATAGCCCTCCTGGGAGCTCCAGACCTGTTTGGATGATTCCCAGTCCCGGGCGAAGGCTGCTACAGCACTGGGGCAGTAGATGGGTGCATATGTAGCATAACGGGGTCTGGGGGTGGCATGGAGCAGACCATGGGAGTCCATGAGAAAATAACGGATTCCCGCTGTAGCTAAGATCTCATCGTCACCAGGATTATAGCCGCACTCTGGGAGCCAAAAACCCCTAGGGCTTTGACCTAGATAATGCTTGTGGGTCTCCACTCCCAGCTGAATCTGGGCTCGGGCAGCAATTTTGTTTACACCTAAAAGGGGCAGAAAGCCATGGGTGGCGCCGCAGGTGATAAGCTCAAGTCCTCCAGGGCCTGAAAGTTCCCGGAAGGCTCCGATGAGGTCAGAATGATAATGATCGTAGATTCCCTGCACCATTTGGAATTTTTCCAGATAATGTTGGGCTAGGGGCCTGAAGGTGCTGTCGAAGCGGGTTCGTTCCACCTCACGGTGAGCCAGTTCAATCAGTTGTTCCAAGTGTCTCCGATAGCGGCTTTGCAAGAGAGGATCTGCGAGCATACTCAACAGGGGAGGAGTCAGGGACATGGTAATCCGGTAGCCGATGCCCTCAGCTTTGAGCCTGCTGAAAATATCAATTAAGGGAATATAGGTTTCAGTGATGGCTTCAAAGAGCCAGTCTTCCTCCAAGAAGTCATCCACCTCAGGGTGGCGAACATAGGGAAGATGGGTATGTAAAACTAGGGCTAGGTAACCTTTTGCCACAGCTGTTCCTCCTAGTCGGTTGTCTTAGCTACTGTTGGTGTGATTCTAATTTCCTCTCTGCCATCTGAAGAGGCGGCCACCACTGGCAAAGAGAGGGTTCCATCTGGCAGGGCAAAGCGAAGGCTGAACTCGCCTTGCTCATTTAACAAGACCTCTTGTCCTGCTACTGTCACCCGAGCCGTAGGTTCAGTTGCACCATAGAGAATTAGCTCTGCATTTACAGCCAGCCAAAAGCCTCGCTCAGCTTCGATCTTGACCGGGCTTGAGATGCTGCTGACCGCACCTGATCCTAGCTCCCAGTGGAGCCTCTGGCTTACTCGCTCTTGGAGCTCTACGGAACTGGTGCCAATAGGTGCACCAGCTGCCATGCGATAAAGCTCGTCTACAGTCATCCAGGCCTCGTCAACTACAGGTGAGATGGTATCTGGCGGTGTTGTGACTGTATTGGAGCGAGCCACTGAAAAAAACTTGCCATGAGCACTGAGGAGTCCAATTTCTACAAAAAAAGAGTGACCGGGTTTTCCTGTTTTCAGATACCAGCTTTGAGCATCATCTGCTAGCTCCTGATCAAAAAAACCACCATCTGTATTGTAAACGCGCAAAATACGTTGGCTTCCTGCACCTGCCTCTTGCCCCACTTTTTGCCAGTCAGCTGGCACTACTTCCCAATATGTGAACAACCAGTTGGGATCTCGCACTAACAGTACAATCCGCGTTTTGCCATACCACGGGGGGATGGGAGGCAACGGATCTGGCACCCAAGCCTGAGAGCAGGGTTGGACATGTTGTTGTGGCGGGGGCTGTGTTGTGGAGAGGCTGCTGACCAATTCGCCTCGGGTCATGGCGTGGGAGTGTTGGATCTGTTCATTTCGGGCTAGCTCTAAGAGCTCGCGACGGGTCTTTTGCCCAAGCTCCCCATTTTTCAAGAACTCTTGCCTCCTTTCGTCCCCTGGGAGGGCGCTTTCACTTGTATAATATTGCTCAAAGAGAGGGGCATTATTCCGCTAGGGTAAAAAAAGGAATAGGGTTTAAATTAAACAAGGCAGGAAAAACATTAACTTGCTACTAAAACCCCTCTTCTCCCAGTTTTTTTAAGCAGGAGATCCCGTGTTTCAGGGAGAAGATAGGGATAGAAAAGGAAGGAGAGGAAAGATGTTCCCTTGTAAATTTGACCTGCATAACCATACAGTGGCAAGTGGCCACGCCTATAGCACCATCGAGGAGATCGCAGCCCGGGCTGGAAAAATTGGCCTGGAGCTAGTTGGGATCTCCGATCATGGACCCTCTATGCCTGGCGGACCTCATCTGTATCACTTTGGCAACCGCCTTGCTGTGCCTAAGCTAATTGAGGGGGTAGAGATCCTCTTTGGGGTAGAGGCAAATATTATCTCTACCTGTGGCCAGTTGGATCTGCCACCATCTATTCTCGGTAGTTTAGATTTCGTGGCAGCGGGCCTCCACCCTGCCACAGGATATGAAGGAGAGAATAAAGCCGACAATACTAAAGCTTTGATCTGTGCCATGGAAAACCCAGATCTTGATTTTATTGTTCATCCAGGCAATCCTCGTTTTCCTATGGACGTTGAAGCAGTTGTCCAGGCCGCTGTGCGCACAGGCGTAGCTTTGGAATTAAATAACAGCTCACTCACTATCTGCAGGCGAGGCAGCGAGGGTACCTGCTTTGAACTGGCAAAACGCATGGCCCAGCTGGGTGGGAAAGTGATCCTCGGCAGCGACTCCCACGCTAGCTGCAACGTAGGCAATCTTGATGCGGCCCTAGATCTTGCAAAGCGAGCAGGGCTCAGGGCGGAGCAGATTCTCAACACCAGCCGGGAACTTTTGGAACAACATTTGGCAGCACGCAGGAGGCTGAAAGCTTGAAACTCATTCTGTGGGCCCTTCTATTCACAATAACGTTGGCCCCAACTTATGCCTTTGGCCTGGTCTACAAAGTGGAGAATGGCCTGGCTTATACAGATCTGGGGGCAGGGGAGTTGGCTCCAAAGGTCCAGGTATCTATCTGGAGACCAGGGGAGGATGCCCCCTATAGCACAGCAGCTATCGTGGAGGTTACTGACAGCTTTGCCACCTTTGCCGCAAGCGGCACGAGGGTAGGCGACAGGGTACGCACAGGGGCCCCCTCTCCCGATGAGCTCCTGTTTGTGCACCTTTCAGACACCCATTTTGGTCTGGCAAAGGGTACGGAGAATAGCCTTGCCATTGTTCGGGAGCTCAAAGCAAGCGATCTCAATCCTGCCTTTGCTCTTGTAGGCGGCGATCTTACAGACCGGGGGCAAGAGGATCAGTTTGCCCAGTCTCGGGCGCTGTTAGCCCTGCCCTTTCCAGTCTATCCTGTGCCTGGCAACCACGACCTGCGCTGGGCGACGGGAGGCAAGGAACTTTATAAAAAATGGTGGGGCCAGCCTTATTATACTTTCACGCATGGCCCTTATAAATTCATCGCTCTTGATAGTTCCATTCGCACAGAGCAGTATGGCCATATCGAAAAGCAGCAGCTCCAGTGGCTTCGGGGAGAGCTTCAGGGCAAAGAGGAAAAAATAGTCTTTTTGCACCATCCAATTGTGCGGGGGAGCAATATAGGGCAAAAAATGGTTGATAACGAGGCTGTGGTGCTGGAATTGTTGGCCGCAGGCCAGATGCGGCTGCTCCTTGCAAGTCATCTGCACAATTTCCAGTTTTGGCAGGCTCAGGGGATTCCCGCGCTTGTAGGTCCAGCTGCACTGGGTGGCGAGTATCTGGTGCTCAACCTCAGCTCTCAGCGCACCACAATTTACCGGAAACGAGTTGGCGGGGGTTTGTCCTTGGAGCGGAGCTTTACTGCCTCTCCTAAAGCTCAATTTCAGGTTACGCTACCACAGGACAAAGAAAGCTGGGAGGGGGCCATTCCCATTGAAGTTATTTTGCCGGCCGCGTGCGGTACACTCACAATTGCTGTAGATGGAAAGCGGGAGCTGGCTATGGCCCTAGACCCCCAGGGAGCTGAGGTCCCCTGGCAGACAGCTTTGACTGGCAACTGGACTGTGGGCTGGCATACCCTCTCTTTGCGCTATGAGGAGGAGGGTGGGATCTTTTCTCAAGCTGAACGCTCTTTTTTTTACCAGCCATCTAGCTCCAGCCCACGCCTTAAGTGGGAGCTTCAAGCGCGGGGGGATCTGCAAGCAGGCCCGGCAGTATCCCCAGACCGGCTTTTAGTGACCACCCTAAACGGATGGGCCCAGTGCTTTGCCAGGGAAAATGGGAAGCTTCTATGGGAGCGACAGCTTGCTTCGCCACTGCCAGGTGGCGCTCTTTGGGCCAGGAATGCTTTTTATCTGGGGAGTGAGGCTGGAGGATTTTATAGCTTTACTAAAGAGGGGGCCCTACGCTGGTCTGTGGTGCTGGAGGGCGGCGTGCTAGTGGAGCCAGTCTTGGCAGGAAACCTAGTTTTGGTGGGCGCAGGAGAGGAATTAGTGGCTCTGGAGGCGCAAACAGGCTCAGTCCGTTGGCAGAAGAAGTTAGGGGGGCTAATTGAAGCTGCGCCATTTGTTGAGGGGGGCATTGTTTATGCCACCAGCTGGGAGGGGAGCGTCTTAGCTCTGCGCCTAGCCGATGGCGAGCCTCTGTGGCAGCGGAAGCTAGATCAGGGGATTTATGCTCCAGGCGGCGCTAGTCCCAGCTTAATAGATGGAGTTTTGCTTGTGGCAGGGCCCAGGAAAATTTGGGGCCTTGATCCCAAAACAGGCTCAGTCAGCTGGCAGTTAGCAGAAAAGCTGCTTTATGCACCTTTGAATACAGAGGTGGGAAAACTGCAGGTGGCAGGTACCCTAAACCGGCAACTGGTCGGGATCACAACTGGGGGAGGGCGAGTCTGGGAGCAGGCAACAGGGGATATTTTCACAGGACCTCCTCCTGTGGGAGGAGGGGGGGTAGCCTATCAGGTTGCCCTGGGGGGCAACCTCTACAGGCTCTGGGGCGAGGGAAATCTCGCTGCCCAGCCTATTTTACGAGTGGGTGATGGTTTTATTTTGGGGAAGCCATTTTTCGATGGTACCCAGATTTATTTTACAAGCTTAGATGGCAAAGTTGCCGTCTGGAATTTGGATGAGGGGAAGTAGAGAAGATGATTTTGCAAGCAGGAAGAATAGTTTTGCCCCAAAGGGAGCTTGTTGGGGGCTGGCTGAAAGTGGAAGGTGGAAAGATCACAGATCTAGGTGAGGGCACACCGCCAGGGGAGGCAGTGGATTTAGGGGAACTGACTCTAATCCCTGGTCTTGTTGAGGTGCATATTCATGGTGCTCGCGGTGCAGATACTATGGATGCAACGCCCCAGGCTCTCGAGACTATGGCTCAGATGGTTGCCACAGGTGGTGTTACTAGCTTTCTGCCCACCACCATGAGCGCTCCAGCTGAGGCTGTAGTGCGGGCTGTGGAAAATGTTGGCAAACACATGGGACAAAGCTTTGTCCACGGCGCGAGAATTTTGGGTGTGCATATTGAGGGCCCCTTTATTGCAAAGGAATTCAAAGGAGCCCAGCTGGAGAGCACAATTCGCCCGGGCACTAAAGAGGAAGTTGACAGGCTCTACGCGCTTTTGCCCCAGGGGGGATTGAAGCTCGTGACAGTGGCCCCAGAGCTGCCAGGGCACATGGAATTTATCCGTTATTTGGTTTCCCGGGGGACATATGTGGCAGCAGGGCATAGTGGTGCCACTTTCGCTCAGATGGAGGAGGCAGTGGCCGCGGGTGTCACTCAGGTTACCCATACAGGCAATGGCATGCGCCCCTTCCACCATCGGGAGCCTGGAATATTGGGTGCTGCTTTGAATCTGAAGGGGCTCCGAGCCCAGATCATCGCCGATGGGATTCATCTCAATCCTGCTACTGTGAAGCTCTTTATTGATGCCCGGGGCATCGATGATGTGATTCTAATTACAGATGGGATCCGGGCTGTGGGTTATCCAGATGGGGAGTATGAGATGGGCGGACAGATGATTACAGTCCGGGGGCTTGAGGCACGCCTGCCGAGCGGTTCCCTCTGCGGCAGCCGCCTGACCATGATTGAGGCGGTGGAGCGGGCCTGTCGTTTTGCTAAATTATCCTTGTATGAGGCAGTGCGAGCAGCCTCCCTGATTCCAGCCCGCTCTATTGGTGTAGATAATGAGTATGGTAGTATTGAAGTGGGGAAGGTGGCAGATTTGGTGGCGATAAATTCCCAATTTCAGGTGGAGCGAACGTATCTGGCAGGAGAGCTTATTTATCAGCGTTGAGAATCCGCGCTTTAGGAATTTTAAAATCTTCTGCCAAAGCTAGGGCTTTTTGGAAATTGCCCACATCCTCTGGCCTGTGGGCATCTGAGCTAATAACGAGATTCACATCGGTCTCAAGCACCCGCTCTACAAACTCCCGGCTAGCTCCGTGGCCTGCGCTAAGCTCCAGGGCCACGCCCCGTGCTTCTGCAGCCTTGGCCAGGGCCAGGGTATCTATCCTAAGGTGCAGTCCTGGGTGGGTTATGAAGTCCACCCTGTAGCGATCTAGGGCGCAGATGAGGGCTTGGGTATTTGCTCTCATAGCCTGGGGCTGGAAGCGGGGAAAGCGGGCCAGCCAGTTTTTGAGAATTAAGTCTCCGGCTGCGCCCCAAGAGGTCGGCCTTACCCTAGGATGGAGGCCAACTAGGACCAAGTCCAGTTGTGCTAAAATATCCTCTGGCAGGTCTAGTTCGCCCTCAGGTGAGATAATGTTTGCCTCTGCACCAACTAGGATCTGGATCTGGGGCCAGCGCTTTGCTAAAGCCCTGGCCTCTTTTTTTTGATCCAGCAGCACTTGGGGATTTTTAATGCCAATGCCAAAGAGATGGGCAGGTCCGTGATCTGTAATTGCGATTTTTTTCAATCCCAGATTCTTTGCTGCTCGCACATTGGCTTCCATGGTGCCTTTGCCATGGCTGGCTATTGTGTGGGTGTGAAGGTCTGAGTTTATTTTTAACATCACCAATAGTCTCCCCCGGTGATTTGTGTTATAATCAAAAAGAGGGGTGATCTGGATGCAAGATAATCGTTTTGTGATCATCACTGGCCTATCTGGGGCAGGCAAGACCCAGGCCATGCGCTGTTTCGAGGATCTGGGTTATTTTTGTATTGATAACTTGCCTCCCACATTGATCCCAAAGTTTGCGGAACTATGCTTGCAGTCTAACTTGAAGCATATAGCACTAGTTGTGGATATACGGGGTGGGGAGTTTTTCGACAGCCTCACTGGGGCTTTGGAAAGTGTACAGCAGCTGGGCTTGTCTCCAGAAATTCTTTTTCTGGAGGCAGATGACAGGATCCTGATTCGTCGCTTTAAGGAGTCCAGGCGGCGCCATCCCTTTGCGCCTACAGGCAGCGTCCTTGAGGGAATCGCAGGGGAGCGCCTGCGCCTGGCCAGTCTCCGTGCCCGCGCGAGCAAGTTGATTAACACCTCCAATTTGTCTAATTATGAACTGAAGCGGGAGATCAGCAAGTATTTCGCTCGGGACCACAGCACAGAATTTTTGGTGACTGTTGTCTCCTTTGGTTTTAAGCATGGCATCCCTATGGATGCAGATCTCCTCTATGATGTGCGTTTTCTGCCTAATCCCTATTATGTGGAGGGCCTGCGGGAGTGCTCGGGCAACGATAAAGAAGTTGTGGATTACCTGGCCAGATGGCCTCAGACCCATGACTTCTATCAGCATTTCTTTACTTTTATGGAGTATCTTCTGCCCAATTATCAGCGGGAAGGACGCTCGAATCTGGTGATCGCAATCGGCTGCACAGGGGGCAGGCATCGCTCTGTGGCAGTGACCAATGCCCTAGGAGACCTGTTGCGGGGCCTAGGCTACAATGTGCTGGTGGAGCATAGGGATCTAAAAAATGCCAAAGCAGGTTGAGGCGGAGGGGATTGTGATTGAGAACTAGGGACTGGGGATTAAAGCGTTGGTTGATAACCATCATCGTTGGAATTTTGCTCTTTAGCGCCAGTCTAGTTTTTCTCTTTGACTGGCGCTATCTAAATAGATTGCAGTGGCATCTCGTCCGTTTTCTATTTAAGACCACAGGTCAGGTGTATTCTTTACTCTGGCTAACTTTACCAATTCTTATTCTGGGTCTTTTTCTCATGGGCTGGGGTTTTTACAGGCTCGTGGGTTCTTTGATTTCAGATCTAGGTTTTCCTGGAAGCTGGCCCCGGCAATTCTATAAAAACCGCCATGCCCGCCGAGGTCCCCACATAGTTGTGGTGGGCGGGGGTACAGGCCTCTCTTCACTCTTGCGGGGATTGAAAGAGCACACCACAAATCTCAGTGCAATTGTGACAGTTGCGGATGATGGTGGCAGCTCAGGGAGGTTGCGTGAGGAGATGGGGATTCTGCCGCCTGGGGATGTGCGCAACTGTCTACTCGCCATGGCAGATGCAGAACCTTTGCTTGGCAAATTATTTCAGTATCGTTTTGCAGGGGATGAGGGGCCCCTTGCGGGCCATAATTTTGGCAATTTATTCCTTGCTGCCATGAGCGATGTGACTGGGGATTTTTTAAGTGGAATCAAGGAATGCAGCCGTGTATTGGCAGTGCGGGGGCAGGTGTTACCTGCCACATTGCGCGAGGTTTATCTGGAGGCGGAGTATACAGATGGCAGCACCATCCGAGGAGAGCATCGGATTCCTCAGCCTGGTAAAAGAATCAAAAAGGTTTCTCTCTCGCCCGCAGATGCAGACCCTCTGCCCGAGGCCCTAGAGGCCATAGCACAGGCGGATCTGATTGTTTTGGGGCCAGGGAGCCTTTATACTAGCATTCTGCCCAATCTCCTGGTGCGGGGGATTACCCGGGCTATTGTGCGGGCTAAGGCACCGAAGGTGTATGTGTGCAATGTGATGACCCAGCCTGGGGAGAGCGAGGGGTATGCTGCGCCTGATCATGTAAAGACCCTGGTGGAGCATAGCCACAGGCGGATTATTGATTATGTGCTTCTGAATGATGACCTGAATTTGCCCCCGGAGC
>DIQB01000113.1:15174-17410 GCA_002427165.1 Firmicutes bacterium UBA5473 | reverse complement strand
GGAGAAGTATAAGCTGGAGGGGGCGTATCCAGTGGAGCCACAAGCCGAGGCAATCAAAAGACTGGGATATACTCCAGTTGAGGCTCCCGTTATTAGCAAAGGGAATCTTCTGCGCCACGATCCCACTCTTTTGGCCCAGGCGATTATGGACCTTTTCCATCACTTAACTAAGGGGAAGTAAAGCGAACAGTATGCTTTTGGTAAAAAATGTGACTGCTATTGATAGGGGTTGCTATACAGGGTGGAAAACAATACAGAAGTCTTATAAGAGAGGGTATCCATGAGCATTATAAAACCAAAGCTGTCGGGTGTATTTTTCCAAAGAGCTGACCTTGAGGGCATCATTCGCGAGGCGCTACAAGAGGAAGCTGATCTTAAAAACTTTCGTTTTACTGATAGTTTCCTAGAAGGTGTAGAGGTACATACGATAGAATTTCAGAATTGTGTGTTTGACAGTTGCCAGTTTCCGGCTTGCAGTTTTAAGAGGATCTTTTTTGTTGATGTTGTCTTTGAAAAGTGCGATCTGTCGAATCTGGATCTTGGAGCCTGCATTTTCCATCGGGTTGAATTTAAAAACTGCAAGGCAGTAGGTGCGAATTTTACCGAGGCAACCCTGAGAAATGTCTTATTTGAAGGCTGTAATTGTAAATACATTAATTTTTCAGGTGCCACCATCAATCAGAGCATCTTTGCAAGTTCTGATTTATCCGGAGGAAGTATGCAAGAGGGTAAATTGAAAAAGGTAAGCTTTGCTGATTGTAGCTTGCTTAAAATGGAATTATTGCATACCCCTTTGGGTGGGATTGATTTTAGGACCTGTGCTCTTGATGGTATTCTAGTTTCCGGAGAAGAACTGAAAGGAGCGATTGTAACTCCATACCAAGCCTGCCAATTAGCGCGTCTTTTAGGCCTGATTGTGAAATAGGAGACCGCCTTTATACGAATACAAACTCAGGGTAGCCACTAGGGCCTATGACGGTAAAAGTGATTGCAATCTCATAATAACTTTCCATAGCTCATTCAGATTTCTTGAGGAGGTATTGGGAGATTGGGCAGAGAAAACTACATTAAAAATAGCACAGTGGAATTTCTCATTTTTACTAAGCAAAGCGGAGAGGAATCCATCGAGGTTCGTGTGCAGGATGAAACAGTTTGGCTTACACAAAAAGCTATTGCGACTTTGTTTGATAAAGGTAGAAGCACTATCACGGAACATCTTCGGAATATATTTAACGATGGTGAGCTTGAAGAGAGTTCAGTGTGTCGGGAATTCCGACACACTGGAAGTGACGGTAAATCTTATGAGACTAAATTTTATAATCTTGATGCTATTATCTCTGTTGGTTATCGTGTAAATTCAATTCGGGCTACCCATTTTCGGCAATGGGCAACAGATGTTTTGCGCGATTTTGCCCTTAGAGGATACGTTTTGGATAAAGAAAGGCTGAAAAATGGTACCTTCTTAAACGAGGATTACTTTGAACATCTTTTGGAAGAAATTCGAGAGATTCGTGCTAGTGAAAGAAGATTTTATCAGAAAATAACAGATGTCTATGCCACTGCTATGGATTATAATGTAAATGCTCCCATTACGAAGGAGTTTTTTGCAATAGTACAAAATAAATTGCATTATGCAATCCATGGGCATACGGCTGCTGAAATAATATTAGCACGGGCAAATCACGAAAAAAGAAATATGGGCCTTACTACTTGGAGGAATGCACCTGAAGGAAAGATTATGAAATCCGATGTCGCTATTGCAAAGAATTATTTATCAGCTGATGAAATAAAGTCATTGGAACGAATTGTAAGTATGTATTTAGATTACGCTGAGCTACAAGCCGAAAGAAGAATACCCATGACCATGGAAGACTGGGCAGAAAAGCTCAATGAGTTTCTTCAGTTTAATGCTTATGAAGTTTTAAATAATCCTGGTAAAGTAAGTGCGACTATAGCTAGATCGTTTGCAGAAAGCGAATATGAGAAATATCGAGTACTGCAAGATAGATATTATCAATCTGACTTTGATCGTTTGATCGAGGAAGAGATCAAGAAGCTGAAGGGTAAGTAGAAGTTGTTAAGTTTAGCACTTTCCGCAACCTCTTTTCAGATATGACTGAGATGAGGTATCTGCCTCAAGGGTGGGATGTGATTATGGATTTTTCAAATATCGTAGCCAAATATAAGCTGGTTTTACGATATGATGTGGCAAGAAAGCCCATGTGCTTTAGCCATG
>DIQB01000113.1:14362-14972 GCA_002427165.1 Firmicutes bacterium UBA5473 | reverse complement strand
ATATTTGGTTGACAATATACGTCGGTCAGGTATAAAAATAATTCAGTCATATACACAATATCTGCAAAAGTTAAATAGATACCTAGATTTATAGAAAAGGAGCGAGAACGCTCCTTTTTTAATGGGTTTCATTACAGCTTGAGCAGGATTTTTAACAAAGATTTAATAAGTGCTTAAACACCCGTTGACTAAAATCAAATATAATAGCCTTGAGAAATAGTGCACAAATAGAGAGAAAAGTTTTTCCCTGCTCTTGATTCTGAGAGGCCCCTATGCTATCATATTTTTAGGACTTTATTGTGAAAAATAGCACAAAGGGTGGTGGACAAAGATGATGGGCGTCATCAGCACACTGAAGACTAACTGCAAGGACTGCTATAAATGCCTCAGATCATGTCCTGTCAAGGCAATCCAAGTTGTGGATGGACATGCACAGGTAGTAGCGGAGCGCTGCATAGGAGATGCTCAGTGCGTCCGCATCTGTCCGCAAGAGGCAAAAGTAGTGAGGGAAGACCTCCCCCTTGTGCAAAGATGGCTGGACCAAAATGAGACGATTGTGGTTAGCATAGCTCCCTCCTTTGCAGGTTGTCTGGATTGGGATCTCCAGACC
>DIQB01000113.1:1138-14231 GCA_002427165.1 Firmicutes bacterium UBA5473 | reverse complement strand
GGATTGGGATCTCCAGACCCTATCTGGAGCCTTGAGGAGGCGGGGAGTTTTTGCTGTGGAAGAGACCGCAACAGGTGCAGCTCTCGTGGCTAGGGCCCATCACAATTTGGGAGCGGGACCCTGGCTTACAAGCGCCTGCCCTGCAGTTGTGAATCTTGTGGAAATTTATTTTCCACAGCTGGTGCAATACCTAGCGCCAATAGTCTCTCCTATGATCGCCCACGGTAGAATGCTCAAGGAAATGTATGACAAGGCCAGGGTGGTTTTTGTGGGTCCTTGTGTAGCTAAAAAGGCGGAAATGATGGAAGTCGCGGGAGCTGTGGATGCAGCCCTTACTTTTCAGGAACTGCTGCTGTGGCTTGAGGGCGAGGATTTGCCTGAGATGTCACCTAAACCCAGCGAGGGAAAAACCGCTTGGGGAGAGGAGGCAGCCCGGATCTTTCCTCTAGATGGTGGGCAATTGGCTACTATAGGTCAGTCAGAGTTTCAGGCTGGGTTGGCCATCAGTGGCATTGAAGAATGCTTGGATTTCTTAGAGCATTTCGATCCAGAAATTACCCCCCAGTTCACCGAACTTCTAGCTTGCAGGGGAGGCTGCATTGCAGGTCCCATGGGCACAAAAGAGGGCCTGTGGCAAGCGAAAAAACGCCTTCAGTTGTATGCCCAGAAACCTCTTGTGATCCCCAAGATAGAGGTGGAACTGGGCCGGGGCTTTCAGGCGAAGCCCATCGAGAACCAAGAGCCATCGCCCTCTGAACTTGAGGAGATCTTAGAGCGCATGGGCAAATATGACAGGGCAGATGAGCTAAACTGTGGCGCTTGTGGCTACAACAGCTGCCGAGAAAAAGCCAAAGCAGTCTACTGTGGCATGGCAGAGGTTGAGATGTGCATTCCCAATATGCGCGCCCGGGCAGAATCCTTGGCCAATCTAGTCTTGGGTTCCACACCAAACGGAATCATAGTTACAGACGAGGATTTACTAGTGCGGGACCTCAACCCCCAGGCAGAGAAGATGTTTTCTACCACCTTGGGCAGAATCAAAGGCCAGCCCTTAGCTCTACTTGTGGATCCAGAATACTTTACACAAGCTTTAGCCACAGGAGAGCCAGTTGAGGCGCAGGTTACCTATGGGAGCCTCCAGACCAGCCAGTATATCTTCACTGTGCCCAAACACAGAATTGTGGTTGGGATTTTCACAGATATCACTACCCAGACCAAACAGAGGCGGGAACTTGAAAAAATGCGCCAAGAGACTGTAGGCAGAGCCCAGGAAGTAATTGAGCAGCAGATGCGGGTGGCCCAGGAAATTGCCGGTCTCCTTGGCGAGACCACAGCCCAAACCAAAGTGCTACTTACCAAACTGATGGAGATCATCGGCCAGGGAGGTGAGTAGGATGTATTTGGAGACAGCCTCTTTTCAACTGAAAAAGTGGCAGGAAGAACTATGTGGAGATAGCATTCAGATCTCCCGAGAAAATGGTGGACTTGTGATTGTGCTCTCAGACGGTCTGGGCAGCGGTGTGAAAGCAAATATTCTCTCCACCCTCACCAGCAAGATCATTATCACCATGCTCACAGGAGGAGCTAGCCTCGGTGAGGTTGTAGAGACAGTCTCTAAAACTCTGCCTGTCTGCCAAGAAAGACACCTTGCCTACTCAACTTTCACTGTGGTCAGAGTAGGGCCTGATGGAAAAGCCAAGATTGTGGAGTTTGACAATCCCCCAGTTATTTTTGTGCAAAAGGGGCAACTACAGAAACTTGAGTTTGAGGAATACAACCTGGCTGGCAAGAGAATTCGGGAAAGTGATCTGCAATTTTCGGAAAATGATTATCTAGTACTTGTCAGCGATGGCGTAGTCCACGCTGGCGCAGGAGGGATTCTTAACTTGGGGTGGCAGTGGGAGCAGGTGGCAGCCTATAGCGAAAAACTGTGCGCCGAGGGAAGCGAAGCGCAAGATGTAGCTCAGTGGATGGGCAGGGCCACAGAACAATTATATGAAGGCAAGCCTGGGGATGATGCGACAATTGTGGTTCTGCGGGGCCGCAGAAGCCGCTCTGTAACCATCGCAGTAGGTCCCCCATTGAGGATGGAGGAAGATCCAGTTTTGGCCAGCACCCTGGCCACAGCCCCTGGCAAGAAGGTGATCTGTGGTGGCACAACGAGCCAGATTATCGCCCGGGAGTGGGGGAGGGAGCTGGAGGTGGTTCTGTCAGATCCAGGAGAGCTGCCTCCCACAGGGAAGCTCAGTGGAGTGGATCTTGTTACCGAGGGAGTCATCACGCTCGCCCAGGCGAAGCAGTTGCTGGAGGAAAATGAGTTTACAGACAGCCCAGATGGCGCCAGCAGGCTGGTGAGAATTCTCTCTCGAAGTGATGAAATTAAATTTCTTGTGGGCAGGGCTATTAATCCCGCCCATCAGAATCCAAATTTCCCCCTTGATCTGGGGTTAAAAAGCCAGCTGGTCCGGGAGCTGGCGCAACAACTAGAAAAAATGAATAAAACAGTCACAGTACAATATTTTTAAGCTGTGATTGTGCGGGAGGGATTGAGTTGACACAGGAGACAAGAAGCTTTGAGCGCGTAAACAAGATCATTGAGAAATATGAAGGTAAGCGCTCTGCTCTGATTGCCATCCTCCAAGAAGTGCAGGAAGAATATCGCTACCTGCCTGAGGAAATTTTAACCTATGTTGCCACAGCCATGGACATTTCTCCGGCAACAGTCTATGGAGTTGCCACTTTCTACGCTCAGTTTTCTTTGGCACCCAAGGGTAAATATGTGATTAAAATTTGTGATGGTACTGCATGCCACGTACGTGGCTCCTCAGTGCTCCAGGAAGCCCTGGAGAAAAAGTTGGGCTTCAGTAAAGACAAAACTACCACAGACGATCTCCTCTTCACCTTGGAGATGGTCTCCTGCCTTGGCGCCTGTGGCCTTGCCCCAGTAATGATGGTTAACGATCAGGTCTACGGGCAGGTAACAGCCCAGATGGTGGATGAAATTATCGATGAGATCATAAAGAAGGAAGGTGTTGCCCTATGAAGCTAGATCGAAGTGGCCTCTCTGCCCTCCGCAAACAAGGGGAGGAGCAGCTTAAGGTAAAGAAGAGAGTTCTAGTTTGCCTGGGCACCGGTTGCGTGGCCAATGGCTCTATGCAGATCTATAACCGCCTCGATGAGCTAGTGCGGGAACAGGGTTTGTCTGTTGAAGTCGTGGCACAGCGAGAAGAGGGAATAGATGTAGCGAAAAGTGGGTGCCATGGTTTTTGTGAACTGGGTCCTTTGGTTCGGATCGAGCCCGCTGGTATCCTCTACACCAAAGTTAAATTGGCTGATGTAGAGGAGATTGTTGAGGCAACCCTCAAAGGGGACAAGGTAGTGGAGCGGCTCCTCTACCAGCACCCAGTAACAGGAGAGCACTTTGCCAAAGAGGAAGAGATTCCTTTCTATAAAAGACAGCATCGTTATTCCCTCTCAGAATGTGGACACCTAGATCCTGAAGATCTAAGAGAATACTTGGCCCACGGTGGTTATATGGCATTGGAGAAGGCTCTTTTTGAAATGGAGCCCCAAGATGTGGCAGATACTGTCTTGGCCTCAGGTCTTAGAGGTCGCGGGGGCGGTGGATTCCCCACAGGCCGCAAATGGCAGTTCGCACGGGCAGCTGAGGGTAGTCCTAAATATCTGGTCTGCAATGGTGACGAGGGAGACCCAGGTGCTTTTATGGACCGCAGCCTGATGGAGGGAGATCCCCATCGCTTAATTGAGGGTATGATTCTTGCAGCCTATGCTATTGGTGCTTCAGAGGGCTATATCTACGTACGAGCAGAGTATCCCCTGGCTGTAACTAGGCTCAAAAAAGCCCTTGCTGATGCAGAAGCAGTAGGCATTTTAGGTGACAATATTTTAGGCACTAATTTTAGCTTTCATCTGAGAATCAAAGAGGGAGCAGGCGCTTTTGTCTGCGGCGAGGAAACAGCCCTGATTGCCTCCATCGAAGGAGAGCGGGGTATGCCCAGACCAAAGCCACCTTTCCCTGCTAATCGGGGACTATGGGGCAAGCCCACCATCATCAATAACGTGGAGACCTTTGCCAACGTTCCTTTGATCATCTCCCAGGGTCCTGAGGAGTTCAAAAAACTAGGTACCGAGAAAAGCCCTGGCACTAAGACTT
Source organism: Firmicutes bacterium UBA5473 (assembly GCA_002427165.1). Classification (GTDB taxonomy): domain Bacteria; phylum Bacillota; class DTU084; order DTU084; family DTU084; genus UBA5278. The sequence continues at coordinate 10,057 of DIQB01000113.1, read as the reverse complement.
TTGCCCTCACGGGGCAAGTTGCCAACACAGGTCTGATTGAGGTTCCCATGGGCACAACTCTGCGTGAGGTGGTCTTTGAGATCGGTGGCGGGCTCAGAGATGGCAAGGAATTTAAAGCTGTGCAGATCGGTGGCCCCTCTGGTGGCTGCCTGACCCCAGAACATTTAGATCTTCCCCTGGACTTTGACTCCCTAGCCAAAGCTGGGGCCATGATCGGCTCTGGCGGCATGGTGGTTATGGACAAAAAAACCTGTATTGTTGAGGTAGCAAGGTTCTTTATGAACTTTACCCAAAATGAATCTTGCGGCAAGTGCGTGCCCTGTCGTGAGGGAACCAAGCAAATGCTTGCCATCCTAGAGCGGATCGTGGCAGGTGAGGGCGAGGAGGAGGATCTGGACTTGCTCGAGGAGCTGGCAACAGTGATTCAAGAGTCCTCCCTCTGTGGTCTGGGTAAGACTGCACCAAACCCTGTGCTCACAACCCTCCGTTACTTCAGAGATGAATATTTGGCCCACGTAAGGGATAAAAAGTGCCCTGCTGGCGTTTGCAAAGCCATGAGGAAATATACCATCGATCCTGAGCTTTGCCGCGGCTGCAGCAAGTGCTCTCGGGTTTGTCCTGCAGGAGCAATTAGCGGTAAGATCAAGGAACCATTTGTAATCGATGAGGACAAGTGCATCAGTTGTGGCGCTTGTCAGGAAGCATGTCCCTTTGGAGCAATTTTTGTATAAAGGAGGTGCCAGCATGGCAGAGATGATTATTGACGGCACAGCCGTTGAATTTACTGATGAAAAAAACCTTTTAGAGGTAGTTCGTAAAGTTGGCATCGAGCTTCCCACCTTCTGCTACCACTCCGAGCTTAGCATCTATGGTGCCTGCCGGATGTGCATGGTGGAAATCGAGGGAAGGGGAATGGTAGCAGCCTGCTCCACTCCCCCAGAGCCAGGTTTAGTTGTTAATACCAACACACCTAAATTGCAGAAAAACAGGCGGATGATTTTAGAGTTGCTGTTGGCTAACCATCATCGCGACTGCACAACCTGCGAGAAAAGCGGCGGCTGTAAGTTGCAGGATCTAGCCCAGAGAATGGGAGTACGGCAGGTTCGCTTCGGTCACAGGGAGAAGATCGTTCCCATCGACTATAGCTCACCTGCAATTGTACGTGATCCTAACAAATGTATCCTCTGCGGCGACTGCGTCAGGGTGTGCGCTGAGGTGCAGGGAATTGGCGTTTTGGACTTTATTAATCGTGGATCTGAAGCAGAGGTAAGCCCTGCCTTTGGCAAGAATTTAGCTGATGTGGACTGCGTAAACTGCGGCCAGTGTGCTTCAGTTTGTCCCACAGGAGCACTGGTTGTGCGCTCTGAGATCGAGGATGTTTTCAAGGCCCTCAATGATCCCACAAAGGTAGTAATCGCCCAGATTGCACCTGCAGTTCGCGTTGCTATCGGTGAGGAATTTGGCTTCCAGCCTGGAGAGGTTGCCATGGGTCAGATGGTGGCAGCTTTGAAGAAAATGGGCTTTGATAAGGTCTTCGATACCAGTTTTTCAGCGGATCTTACAGTACTTGAGGAAACTCACGAGTTTTTGGAGCGGGTGCAAAAGGGAGAACATCTTCCTCAGTTTACATCCTGCTGTCCTGCTTGGGTAAAGTATGCTGAGCAGTATCATCCCCAGCTGCTATCTCAGCTTTCCAGCTGTAGATCGCCCCAGCAGATGTTTGGCTCTGTAGCTAAACGTTTCTTCACCCGTGACATGAACATCGATCCCAAGGATCTAGTTGTAGTTTCCATCATGCCCTGTACAGCTAAAAAGTTCGAGGGCAAAAGACCTGAGTTCACTGTGGAAGTAGATGGTGTAAAAGTACCTGACGTGGATAGCGTCCTGACCACGCAAGAGCTGGCCCGGATGATTAAAGAGTACGGATTTGACTTTGCCAATTTAGAGCCTGAGCCATTGGATATGCCCTTTGGTCTCTCCACAGGTGCAGGTATGATCTTTGGTAACAGCGGTGGTGTGGCAGAAGCAGTGCTCAGAGCTGCCGAAGAGATGGCTACCGGCCAGAGCACAGGGCAGGTGAAATTCTCTCAAGTACGTGGTCTGGAGGGTATTCGCGAAGCCGAGGTTGAGGTGGCAGGCAACAAGGTGCGTTTGGCAGTGGTCCATAGCCTCAGCAACGCTAAGGCCTTGCTTGAGAAGATTGCCAAAGGGGAGGCAGAATATCACCTGATCGAGGTTATGGCCTGTCCAGGCGGCTGCATCGGTGGCGGTGGCCAACCCCTGCCCAACGATACAGGCGCCAGGCTGAAAAGGCGTAAGGGCCTCTACACTGTGGATAAACAGCAGCCCCTGCGCAAGAGCCAGGACAATCCCCTTCTGCAGAACCTCTATACAAAGTGGCTGGATAAACCTGGCAGTGAGGTTGCCCATAATACTTTGCATACAGACTATGGCACTAGAAGAAGAATTACAGGTGAGGAGATTAGTCTGCTCACAAATGGTCAGGCAAAAGTGGAAGTATCCGTCTGCGTTGGTACCTGCTGCTACCTTGGTGGTTCCTATAGCACTCTCCAGGAACTCTTGCGGAGAGTGAAGGAAGAGGGACTAGGTGACAGAGTTGATGTGCGTGCTACCTTCTGCCTTGAGAACTGTGCTGGTGGACCTGCTGTGAAGGTTGGCGATGAGATTCTAGGTGGGATGGATCCCTCACATGTAGATCAGCTCCTTGAGATTGTAAAAGGAAAGCTAAAATAGAAAAGTTCCTCAAGTTGGGGAATCAGAGAGCAGGACAGAGGATTTTTCCTCTGTCCTGCTCTGCTTTATACCAGCGAAAATTAGAATGGGCTCTCACGGATAAGTTTGCTATAATTAGCGGAAAAGCGTAAACTTTATGGGGAGGTGGGGGGCGTGAAAAATATATTTTTCTACACAACCAGGCTCGGCCCAATTGGCCTCGCCGAGGAGGATGGTTTCATTTGCAATCTGTTTTTTGGCGATGGGAAACCCGATGGTTTTCAGCTCAGGGAGACAGCCCCGCTCAAGGAGGCAGCATCGCAGCTGGAGGAATATCTTGCCGGTAGGCGAAGAGCTTTTACTCTTCCTCTTGCCCCAGAGGGCACAGCGTTTCAAAGGAGTGTGTGGGACGCCCTTGGGACCATCCCCTTCGGACAAACTAATAGCTACAAGCAGGTAGCACAGAAGATTGGCAACGGGAGGGCAGCAAGAGCCGTAGGTCTGGCAAATAAGAAGAATCCCATTCCAATTTTTATTCCCTGCCATCGTGTAATTGGAGCCGGTGGCAAGCTTGTTGGCTACAGCGGGGGACTTGCGATCAAAGAGCAGCTTTTGATGCTGGAAAAACAAGAGCCATATATGTGCGACTAGTGAGCCGATCTTAAGTTCCTCTTTAGAAATATCTTCCTTAATATCTTGTTTTTGTGACAGGATTTGTTTAAATCCTGATTTCCATTTACATGCACATTTTCCTATTCCCTGCATATAGTATAAAGAAGGGCTTTGGGCCAGGGCGTTTCTAACCGTGGAAAGGAGGAAAGTAAATGGCAATTAGTCTGAAAAATGAACAAGTTTGGCTAACTGTACCAGGGGGCGAGCACAGCGCCCAGGCAGTGGTGGAGGGCGCACTTGCTCTTGATGGGGAATTGGAACGGATCGTGGATTTGGGGATCGAACCAGTTGTTGAAAATGTTCAGGTGGAGGAGGGCAAGGTCACAGTACGGGGCTCTTTGAATGTGGATCTCCTCTACCAACCCACCGGTGGTTGGGGGGGGCTTGCCTTAGTTGCCAAAAGCTGGGAAAGATGCCTTCCTTTTGAACAGGAGCTAGAGGTGAGCGATGCCCATGAGGGCATGAAGGCCACGGTTCAGCTCTCGGCTAGCGGTTCTCGACACGAGGGACTTGGCAGAGAACTAGACCTAAGCGCGATGGTGGCTATAGAGGTGTCGCTATTTGAACAGAAAAAAATAGCCCTTGCCACAGACGCCCTTTCCATCCCCCCGGGGCAACTATCTTTAGAGAAAAGGATCATCAACTTTACAGTCCCCCTAGATCAGATCAAAGAGCAATCACGGGTGGATGGAATTCTAATCCTGCCCCCTGAGCGTGGGGATCTTGCCGAGATCATCCAAGGCAGTGCCAAGGTGAGGGCCACTGACCTTGCCCTCAACTGGAACGAGCAAATAGCAGAAATATCCGGAATTATGGATTTGGCTTTTCTTTACTACACACCAGCCCCTGAAGGTGTACCACCCCAGCTAGGTAGCGTAGATCTGAGAGGGGTCCTACCTTTCCAGCTTGCAGTTAACATCCCCGCCTTAGGCGATAGGGCCCGAGGCAAGGTGAAGCTGACTGTGGAGAACTTCCAGCTAATTCCCCAATCGCCTAGAGAAGTTGCAGTAAACTTAAATTTAGCTGTGAAGCTGGATTTATACGAACAGCGGAAAACCCGAGTGCTCACAGACCTTGTCTCCAAAGGGGAATTCGGGGTGGCCCAGAGGAAAGAAGCTATTTGCCATCAGGTTTTGGTAGGGGAGAATGGAGGCCAGTTTTCAGTACAGGGAGGTTTAATTTTGCCAGCAGGTGAGCTGCCCATAGCCCAAGTCTTGCGTCTGGTGCCATTTATCGGCTCTCAGGAAGTGAGGATGGTAGAGGATAAGGTAGTGGTAGAGGCCCAGGTTGGCTTTGATCTCCTCTATCTTGTGGATGATGCAGCAGCGGAATCTCCTTTCCGCACAGTCACCTGGGACGATGCGCTGCGCCTGGAGCAGATGGTTTCCATAAACAGTGCTAAAGAAAATATGACCCCTCATTGCCAGCTGGAACTTGCTGATCTCCAGTGGGATCTTTTGGATCCATCCTCCATGCGAGTACGTTTGAGCGGAAAGGTTCAAGCTCAAGTTACCCAAAGAGAGGAAATTGAGCCTGTAGTGGAGGCCACAGATGTAACGCAGCTGACAGAAGACATCTCCATGGTCTATTATATAGTGCAGCCAGGTGATACCCCTTGGAAAGTGGCTAGCCACTACGGGCAGACCGTGGATGCCCTACTCTCTTCAAATGGGGAAGTTGATTTTGCCCCTGGCAGCCACCTCTTAATTTTAAACGGTGTTGGCTGAAACTTAAAGGCCCAAGACTAAAAATAGTCTTGGGCCTTAGTTTATGGCCTCACTCCAAAGTGGTCTGCAATCCCAGCGTAGATATAATAGGCTTCTTTCCAATTATAGGCGGGATCTTTCAGTCTTGCCTCCTGGTACCTGTTGCTTACAAAGGCAGGTTCAACTAGCACTGCGGGCATTTTGGTATTCCGCAGGACATAGAAATTTGCCTTTTTCGCGCCAATGTTGCGGATACCCAAGCCCCCCACCAGTCGTTTGTGGATCTTATTTCGCATGTCCTGGCTAGCCCAGCTTCCGTTTGTGGCGGAATAGGTTTCCACCCCGTTCCAGCTCCGATTGCTGGCTGCATTATGGTGCACAGAGATAAAGCGATCTGCACCCCACCTGTTTGCTTTAGCCACCCGACCCGCTAGGCTTTCGTCTTGGTATTGGCTGCGGGTCATGAGCACCTTGGCTCCACCCTGATTTTCCAGATAATGTTTTAAAGCCGTGGACACTCGCCAGTTTGCATCGGATTCCTTCAGACCTGTGGGTCCTACAGCTCCAGGGTTTCTGCCGCCATGTCCCGGGTCCACAACAATCCTTTTGCCAGCTAGCCCCCAGCGGGCCTCGCCAACACCTGCTACCAGCACCAAACATGCAATTAATACAAATAAACGTTTCATAAACTCCTCCTAGAATGAGATTTGCCAACCCACCTTAGCTCTCCCAGCCAAAGCTTCAGCGCAGATGAGGTCCACAGAGAGGGAAAGCTCGCCTCCACTTTGCGGCAGGTAGAGGGCGGCTCCCAGGTTCTCTTGCACAGATGGCCCCACCTTGCGGGCAGCTCCATGGACCTCCACTACCATCGTCCCTAGCTGTTTTCCGTAGGATGCAGCCAGGCCCACCGAACCTGTAGAGAAAGGCAGTGCTTCCTCTGCCAGCAGTGCTTTTGCATCCTGGCCACTGAGGCTGGAGAGGATAGGGGTAAACTGGGGATCTACCATGGCCACTGCCACAGATAGTCCTCTGTCTTGCCACTGCCAGCTGCCTGTGAGCTCCACTGCTGGTGCCACTTTGCCCTGATTTTCAAAGAGTGCTCCCTGGCCTGAGATAATGCCACCGAAGGCACCTATGGCCAGCTGGACACCTAAAGCCCGAGCCGAGCCGAATTCCGTGGGCAAGGCCACAAGGCTCCAGGCCAGATCCTCTGTTTGGCCACACAGAGAGAGGCTGAGAAGTTGGTCTGTGCCTACCACATAATCTGTTCCTGGCCAATAGAGGGAACTGAGACGAAAGGCACCAGCCCCGAAAGTGAGATTGTGATGCTGGAAGCTGGCCTCAAGGCCTTCTAGCGCGATGGGTCCACCCCCGAGGAGAGTATTATCCAAGGAAGGCTGGAGCCTGCCTGCTCGCAGCTGCCAAAGCTTACTTTGGTAGCTGGCAAAGGCCTGATGGATCTGCACAGGACCATAGGTACTTTGCCTGCCCCAACTGCCATCTGAGGCGAAGCCCACTCCCCAGTTTCCGCTATCCATCAGCTCCAGCTGAAAACCATGGTTTGGGGAAGGGTACCAGGCAAGTCCCAGGTCCAGCTCCTGGTCCCAGCTAGGCCAGGTTAGCTTTGGCATTTTTTCTACCCCAGGCAGCTCCTCTTCTAGATTAGGTACCAGGAGTTGTCCACCCCAGACTTCGCCCTCTAGGCGCCAAGAACCAGAGAGGGAGGGAGCAGCAGCAAAGCTTGCTACGGAAATTGAGGCGATAAGAATTGCTAAGATAAATGAGTGCTTTTGCATGTCTACCCTCCTTTCCGTTTATAGTCAGCTTTGTTTCTTCCTGCCAAGCATGGAGAAATTAGGCTAACCGGATAGGGAAGTATTCTCCTCAATCCCCTCTCAAACCTTTGGGAATGAGTGGGAATAATATTGTGGGCTCAGTTAGCTAATAATAATCACAACATAGCTTTGGGAGGTTTTTACTTGCGCTTGCCATTTTTTAGCAAACGGAAACAGGAGCAGAAAAAAGAAGAGTTTTCTCCATCGGATCTAGCGCAAAGGCAAGTGGAGCAGAAAACTAAACTTAGATCCTCAGCTAAAGACAATGCTGAAGCACTCCAGGAGCTGATGGGGAAGGATAATGCTGATTTTACCACCAGAGAGCTAACCATCCCCACAACTCCGTCAGTTGAGGCTCAACTGTGTTTTTGTGAAACGATGATTGATGCTACCGCCCTCAATAAACAGATCCTCGAACCCCTCCTGTTGAGCGTCAGGGAAATAGCTCTCAGAGAGCTGCCTGGAAAGAGTGTGGCGGAAAAAATAGGCCGCAATTTACTATTGGCAGGTAAACTTCAAAATTTTCAATTTAAGGATGAGGTGCTCAGTGCAGCGCTGGGGGGGCAGGTAGTTCTCTTCCTTGAGGGGTCTGAGATTGCCATGGGAGTAGAGCTGCGCAAAATTCCTGAGCGTGCCATTGTGGAGCCGCAATCGGAGACTGTGCTGCGGGGCCCACGGGAGGGGTTTACAGAATGTCTTTCCGATAATAAGTCGCTGCTTAGGGTGAGGATCAAAAGTGGCAAGTTACGTTTTGATTCCTTCCGCATCGGTCGCATTTCTGAAAACGAAGGCGCTGTTATTTATTTAGAAGGAATTGCCAATCCCAAACTTATTCGGGAAATAAAAAGGCGGATCAAGAGCTTAGATGTGGATATGGTTGCAGATAGTAGTGTTTTGGAAAAATTAATTGAGGATCACCCCCTGTTGGTTTTCCCCACCACTCTTTTTACAGAACGGCCAGATCTGGTGGAATTTGCTCTCACTGAAGGGCGGGTGGGGGTTATGCTAGAGAACTCTCCAGCCTGCCTTATTGCTCCAGCTAACTTTTTTGATTTTTTCAAGACAGCTGAGGATAATTACATCAGGTGGCCTTATACATCTTTTATCAGGTCTATCCGACTTTTAGCAGGCCTTGTGTCCATTTGGGCTCCAGCTACCTACATCGCAATTACCACCTTCCATCGGGAGATGTTGCCCACCGCTTTGGCTTTGAGCATTGCAGGTGCTAGGGAAAACGTTCCCTTTCCAGCCTTTGTTGAAGCTTTTTCCATGGAACTCATTTTGGAGCTTGTTTTGGAGGCTGGAGTGCGGCTCCCCTCTCCTATTGGCCAAAGTATTGGTATTGTGGGAGCTGTTGTGTTGGGACAAGCTGCAGTTTCTGCGCAAATAGTAAGTCCCTTCCTAGTGATTGTGGTGGCCATAACTTCTCTGTCCTCCTTTGTGGTACCCTTGTTTGTGGCAGAGCGAGGTGTGAGGCTGTTGCGTTTTCCGCTAATGATTTTGGGCGCAACTATGGGTTTGTATGGGATCATGGCAGGAATGGCAGGGATTGTGGCTGTGCAGACCGCTATGACATCTTTTGGTCAGCCATATTTTGCGCCTCTAGCACCATTTTGGCCTCGAACCCTTACAGATATCATTTTCAATCCCCCCATCTGGATGGCAAATAAACGACCAAAGTGGTTGCGGCCTGGCAACAGACGAAGACAGGATTTTGTGGTCCGAGATTGGGCTCAAGATGGAGAAAATCCAGACGGAGAGGTGGATCTTTCAGGCGAATGAAGGCACTGGAGAAAATAGATCAAGGGCAGCTGTTGCTGCTCCTTTTGTTTACCATTTCCTCTACCATTCAACTTCCTCTGCCTAGGTTTTTAGCTTTGGCTGCTGGCCGGGCAGGGTGGATCTCGGCTTTGGTGGGGTCAGTTTTTGGCCTGGCAATCCTCGCTGTGCCCACACTTCTAGCCTTAAGGCTA
>DIQB01000113.1:0-1049 GCA_002427165.1 Firmicutes bacterium UBA5473 | reverse complement strand
CCACACTTCTAGCCTTAAGGCTACCCCCCGGTCCCTTGCCAGTTGCCCTGGAGAGCTTGTTGGGAAAGTTTTGGGGCCGGGCAGTGTGCCTTTTTTTTGGGCTGGGGATCTTCAGTTTTGTGCCCCTGATGCTGCGGGTATTTGGCGCGGCTTTTATCGTGGGGATGATGCCCCGGACACCTGCCAGTGCTTTGATCTTGATTTTTATGCTCAATGTTTTTCTTCTTTCTTATCTGGGTCTCGAGCCCATTGCCCGTTCTGCCCAGGCCTTTGCAATACCAATTGTGTTGGCTTTTTTAGTGGTGGTATTCGGTTCCATTCCGCCATTAGATCTGTTACGGCTCAAGCCCTGGTTTGCAGATGGCCTCTTGCAAATCTTACGTGGTGCCACCTTTGTGGCGCCGTATTTTGGAGAGGGAGCGATTGTGTTATATTTAATTCCGGCTTTGCAAAACAAGGAGGGAATATGGAAAACCATTTCCTGGAGCGGGGTTCTAGTCTGTCTTGCATTTGCCAGTCTCACGTTTGCCTCTATCGGTACGCTAACTGCTACCTGGACTGCCTCTGTGCCCTACCCGGGCTTGAGGCTCGCTCGGAATGTATCTATCGGTAGGTTCTTCCATCGTTTCGAACCCTTGTTTTTATCCATGTGGTATTTGTCAGTTTATCTGAAAACAAGTCTACTTCTGTTCCTAGCTGCTCAATTGCTAGCCCATGTTTTCAATCAAAAAAACTATCGTCTTCTGCTTGGGATTCTTTTGGCAGTTGCTTTTCCCCTTGCCTTCCTGCCTAAAGATTTGTTGGAAGTATTTGCGCTCCAGTTTGGTTTTGCCAGGCTAATGAGCTTCGTGATCGGTTTTGTCTTGCCTGGAGTGCTATTATTTTTTACTTTCAGGGGAGGCAAGACACAATGAAAAAAGTGTTTTTACTGCTACTTCTGGTCTGCCCGTGGCTGGTAGGGGGATGCTGGGATGCCCAGGAGCTGGAGAACACACAATATATTACAGCCATGGGCATCGATTTAGAGTCCGAAGATAAAATTCTCCTCA
>DIQB01000121.1 GCA_002427165.1 Firmicutes bacterium UBA5473 | reverse complement strand
CTCCGCCATCAATCACAACTAGATCTGGGAAGACGGCAAATTTGCCGCCGCCCTCCTGCCTCTCCAGAAGGCCTCGTTTAAAGCGACGGCGAATCACCTCTTCCATCATGGCATAATCATTGGGGCCAGGTGTTTTCAGCTTGAAGCGGCGATACTCAGCTTTCGCCGGCCCCCCCCCTATAAAGACCACCATAGAGGCCACAGGATCCGTGCCCTGGATATTTGAGATATCGAAAGCTTCGATCCGCTGGGGTGGCTCCTCAAGTTTCAAGACCTCTGCCAGCTGCTCTAGGGCCCACTTGGGCCTATTTTCTTGCTGCTCCCGGGCTAAGATGGCCTCCCGGAGAGCATAGTCAGCATTGCGGGTGGCCAGTTCCACCAGCCGCTTTTTCTCGCCCCGCTGGGGCAGATGCAGCCGTACTTTTTTGCCTTTAAGCTCTCCTAGCCACCTTTCTATCAAATCTTGTTCCTCTGCCTGGCAGGGCAAAAGGATTTCTTGGGGGATCGTCGTGGCTTTGCTATAGTATTGTTTGAGGAAGGCTGCGATAATCTCGCCACCTGTATCTGCAAGCTGTGCCTCTAGGGGCACTGAAAAATGTTGCCTGCCAATAAGCTTGCCACCCCGAAAGATGAATACTTGAAGGGAGCAGAGGTTATCCTGACAGGCCATGCCCAGTACGTCCCGATCCGCATTATCCCCTGCCTCCATCTTCTGCTTTTCAGTGACGGTTTTCAGATCTTCGATCCGATCTCGCAAGAGGGCTGCACGCTCGAAATCGAGCCTTGAGGCCGCCTGCTTCATCTGCGCCTTGAGCTCCTCGATTACTTCCTCATCTTTGCCCTCTAGCACCTTGCAGGCAGCTTCCACCAGCTGCCTGTATTCTTCCTGGGTGATCTTGCCTGCGCAAGGCGCAAGGCAACGCTTGATGTGGTAGTTGAGACAGGGCCTGTGTTCTAGCTCCCCCTCGAGATTCTTGCGACAGGTGCGCAGGGGAAAGAGCTTTCTTAAAAAGGACAAGGTGGAATTGACAGCTGCTGTATCCACAAAGGGGCCAAAGAGGCGGGAGCCGTCCCTTTGGGGACGGCGAGTGGAGAAGATCCTGGGAAAACGTTCTTCCATGGTGACCTTGATATAAGGGTAGGACTTATCATCACGGAGCTGAATATTGTACCAGGGAGCGTACTGTTTGATTAGGTTACACTCCAAGATCAGAGCTTCCAGTTCTGAGTCTGTGATGATACATTCAAAATCATGGATCCGCTCCACCATGGCCTGGACTTTGGGAGCATGGTCCTGCTTTTGGAAATAGGAGCGGACGCGACGCTTCAGGGAAATAGCCTTGCCCACATAAATAACCTTCCCCTGCTGGTTTTTCATCAGATAGACTCCGGGTCTGTCTGGAAGCTTTTTGAGCTTCTCCTCATCCACTTGCCTCTGTCCTCCCCCCCAATAACTTTGCTAGAAACTGACCTGTGTAGGAGTGACTGTTTTCCGCTACCTCCTCAGGAGTGCCTGTGGCAACAATGCTGCCGCCCCGCTCTCCCCCTTCAGGCCCAAGATCGATGAGGTAATCTGCGGATTTGATCACATCTAGATTGTGTTCGATCACAAGGACTGTGTCGCCTGCTGCCACTAGCTTATTTAAAACCTCAAGTAACTTTGCTACATCCTCAAAGTGAAGGCCTGTTGTGGGCTCATCGAGGATATATAAAGTCTTGCCATTGCTGCGCCGGCTCAGCTCTGTAGCTAGCTTCACCCGCTGGGCCTCACCACCGGAGAGGGTGGTGGCTGACTGCCCTAGGCGAATATAGCCTAGGCCCACCTCGTACAAGGTGCGAAGCCGCCGTTCAATTTTAGGGAGGGCACCGAAAAAGTCCAATGCCTCCTCCACCCGCATCTGGAGGACATCGCTGATGGTTTTGCCCTTGTATTTTACCTCTAGAGTCTCTCTATTATAGCGTTTGCCTTTGCAGATCTCGCAGGGCACATAGATATCCGGTAAAAAGTGCATCTCGATTTTGATGATCCCATCGCCCTGACAGGCCTCGCAGCGTCCACCTTTGAGGTTGAAGCTAAAGCGGCCTGCCTTGTAGCCCCGCATTTTGGATTCCTGGGTCTCGGCAAAAACTGCCCGAATGTCGTCGAAAACCCCAGTATAGGTGGCAGGATTAGACCTTGGGGTTCTGCCGATAGGGGACTGATCAATATTGATCACCTTATCTAAATTCTCTATCCCCTCTATTTTATTGTGGTCCCCAGGCCGCAGGCTCCTTGCGAAATGGAGCTTCCGGGCCAGGGCCGGATAGAGGATCTCATTTACCAGGGTGCTCTTGCCAGATCCCGAGACACCTGTGATGCAGACGAAGAGCCCTAAGGGAATCTGAACATCAATTTCTTTGAGGTTGTGTTCCCTAGCCCCAAGAATCTTGATGCTTTTGCCGTTAGGCTGCCGCCTTGTTGTGGGCAGGGGCACTTGCTTTTTACCGCTGAGGTACTGGCCGGTGATGGAGCTTTCGCAGGCTTTTACCTCCTCTAGCTCCCCTGCCACCACAACCTCTCCCCCGTGGGTGCCAGCACCAGGGCCGATGTCCACAATATAGTCAGACTCCAGCATGGTCTCCTCGTCGTGCTCCACAACCAGCACTGTGTTACCTAGATCCCGGAGCTTTTTTAAGGTGGTCAACAGCCGTGCATTATCCCGTTGGTGGAGGCCAATCGAGGGCTCGTCTAAGATATATAATACTCCCACAAGGCTTGATCCGATCTGGGTGGCCAGGCGGATCCGCTGGGCCTCACCTCCGGATAAGGTGTTGGCTTTCCGATCCAGCGTGAGGTAGTCCAGACCTACATTCACCAAAAAGCCTAATCGTTCCCGGATCTCCCGGATTACTCGACTGCCGATCATAGCCTCTCTTTCGGTAAACTTGAGGTTTTCAAAAAAGCTCAAGGTATCCCGGATGCTCATGGCGGTAAGCTCCACAATTGAGCGGTCCCCTACAGTTACAGCCAGGCTCTCTGGCCGCAGCCTCAAACCTCGGCAGGCTGCACAGGGCTTGCTGGTCATGAAACGCTCAATTTCCGAGCGGGCCCAATCAGACTGGGTCTCCCTGTGTCTGCGCTCTAGGTTGCGGATAATACCCTCGAAGGGCACCTCATAGAAGCCAACTCTGCCAGTTTGCGTGCTCTTATAGTTGAAGCCAACCTTCTCACCACGGGTGCCGTGCAGAAGAATATCTATGGCCTCTTGAGACAATTTTTCCACAGGTGTATTCAAATCAATCTTATATTTCTCAGCCAGGCCTCCGATGATCCCCATGAACCAATTGCTTTTGCTATCCTGCCAGGGGACAATTGCCCCTTGGGCCAAAGACAGACTTGGTGCCAGGACCAATTCTGGATCCACAGCTAGCTTTTGTCCTAATCCGTCGCACTCGGGACAGGCACCGAAGGGGTTGTTGAAGGAGAACATTCTCGGGCTTAGCTCCTCAATGCTGATCCCGCATTGGGGGCAGGCGAATTTTTGGCTGAAGACTAGATCTTCATTTTTTTCCACCACATTAACCAAGGCCATACCATCGGCCAATGAGAGGGCTGTTTCCAGGGAATCCGCCAGGCGCCTGGCGGATTCGGGCCGCACTACAATCCGATCCACAACCACCTCTAAATCATGCTTTTTGTTCTTATCGATCTGGGGCACCTCATCTAGCGCATAGGTCTCCCCATCCAGGCGTACACGTACGTAGCCATCGCGCCTGATTTCATCTAATAATTTTTTGAACTCACCTTTTCTCCCTCGAACCAGAGGCGCTAAAATCACGATTCTGGCGCCCTGGGGCAATGACAAGATTTGGTCCACGATCTGCTCCACTGTCTGTTGGCTGATGGGGAGGCCACATTTGTAGCAGTGGACATGCCCCACCCTTGCATACAATAGACGCAGGTAGTCGTAGATCTCAGTTACTGTGCCCACAGTGGATCTAGGGTTGTGGGAGGTGGTCTTCTGATCGATTGAGATGGCAGGGGAAAGGCCTTCGATGAAATCCACGTCTGGTTTTTGCATCTGCCCTAAAAATTGTCTGGCGTATGATGAGAGGGATTCTACGTATCTCCTCTGACCCTCTGCATAGATGGTGTCAAAGGCCAGGGAGGATTTTCCCGAGCCACTGAGGCCTGTGATCACGATCATTTTCTCCCTTGGTAGTTCAAGGTCGATGCTTTTAAGATTATGCTGTCTTGCGCCTTTGATGATGATTTTATCGTTCATATTTATCCTTCCTATACAACCATTTTCCTCAATTCTCTGATCTGATCCCGCATTGCTGCTGCTTTTTCAAATTCTAGATCTTGGGCAGCCTGTTGCATCTTCTTCTCTAAGTCCTTGATCTTGCGCAAGGCCTCATCCACAGGCAAGAGCTCAACTGTAGTTTTTTCCTCCCGGAGCTGATCTGTAATTCCCCGAACCGCTTTTTTAATTGTTTGGGGGGTGATGTTATGCTCCTGGTTGTATGCGATTTGGATTTTCCGTCTGCGCTCTGTCTCGTCTATTGCCTTCTGCATGGAATTTGTGATCACATCGCCATACATGATCACCTTGCCACGGACGTTTCTCGCTGCGCGGCCGATTGTTTGTACAAGTGAGGTTTCAGAGCGGAGAAAACCTTCTTTGTCTGCATCCAAGATTGCCACCAGTGTCACCTCTGGCAAATCAAGGCCCTCTCGGAGCAAGTTAATCCCCACCAGGACATCGAAGACGCCCAGGCGCAGATCTCGCAAGATCTCAATGCGCTCCAGTGTCTCCACCTCAGAATGCAAATACCTCACCCTCACTCCCATCTCTTTGAGGTATTCTGTGAGGTCTTCTGACATTTTTTTGGTGAGAGTTGTGACCAGCACCCGCTCTTCTTTTTCTGTACGCTTTCGGATCTCCCCTAGCAGGTCGTCAACCTGTCCCTTCACAGGCCTCACTTCCACCTCGGGATCCAATAATCCCGTGGGCCGGATGATCTGCTCTACGATCTGCTGTTGATGTTCTAGTTCATAGGCAGCTGGGGTGGCCGAGACATAGATGGCCTGTCCCACTAGCTGCTCAAATTCGTCAAAAACCAAAGGTCTGTTATCGAAAGCCGAGGGCAGGCGAAAGCCGTGCTTGACCAGTGTTTCTTTTCTGGATCTGTCCCCTGCATACATGGCCCTAACTTGGGGGATGGTGACATGGGATTCGTCTATAAACAGTAAAAAGTCTTTAGGAAAATAGTCAATCAAGGTGGCTGGGGGCGCTCCTGGTGCTCTGCCTGTTAGATGACGGGAGTAGTTTTCGATGCCTGTGCAGTATCCCAGCTGCATTAGCATCTCCAGATCATATCTGGTGCGCTGCTCCAGTCTCTGTGCCTCTAAAAGTTGGCCCCGTTCTTTGAAATATTTCAGTCGCTCTTCGAGTTCCGTGGCGATATTTTCGATGGCCTCTTTGAGCTTGTCCTGGTTTGTGATGTAGTGGGTACCGGGGTAGATTGTGATCTGGTCCATTTCGCCCAGTACCTCGCCAGTTAAGGCGTCTACCTGACATAATCTCTCTACTTCATCGCCGAATTGTTCGATTCTGATGGCAAGTTCGCTGTTGGCGGGGATGATATCGATGCTATCTCCCCGGACTCTGAAGGTGCTGCGCTGAAAGCCTACGTCATTTCGTTGGTAGTGGATTTCCACAAGTCTCTTTAAGATCTCCTCTTGGGTTCGCTCCTCGCCACGTTGAAGCTCTAGGGTCATTTCTTGGTAATCCTCAGGAGATCCTAAGCCATAGATACAGGAGACGCTGGCTACGATGATCACGTCTCTGCGCTGGAAAAGGGCGCTTGTGGCGGCGTGCCTGAGTCTGTCTATTTCTTCATTGAGGGTTGCGTCTTTTTCAATATAGGTATCAGTGCGTGCGATGTATGCTTCTGGTTGGTAGTAATCATAGTAGCTGACGAAGTAATGGACAGCGTTATGGGGAAAGAATTCTTGGAATTCGCTGCACAGTTGTGCAGCTAAGGTTTTGTTATGGGCGATGATTAGGGCAGGGCGCTGCACCTGGGCTATGACATTGGCCATGGTGTAGGTTTTGCCCGAGCCTGTTACGCCCAGGAGGATCTGGTGTTTTTTGTTTTCAGCTAGCCCCGCTACCAGCTGGGAGATGGCCTTTGGCTGATCTCCTGTGGGCTTGTATGGGGCTGTGAGTTTAAATTCTCCCATCTTTATCACCTATGCTTATTTTAACCTAAGAGCACAGATGATTCAAGGTGTACTATTCCGAGGATAAAAAAAAAGTAGGGTTATGCCCTACTTAAGCTGTTCCAAGAACTTTGGATCTGTTATTTAGTATTTTTGAAATACCCAGACCCCATCCACTGACACGAGATCATCTTTCCACAACCCCGAATTGTGATAAGAATTCTATTGGAATATATTCTCTAGTTTTTATATATAATCCGTACTGTAAACAGGGGCCTCCCTACTTGAACTGATCTAAGAATTTTGCATCTCGGCTTTTGTTGTGGTAGGCCCTCTGTGCTTGTTTTCCTGTTTTCACTTGAGACAGTTCTCGGCTCAGCTCTTCCATTCTTTCTTGGATTAATTCTTGGTTTTCTTTTTGCAGTTCAACGAGTTCTGCGAGGATCTGGTGGACTTCTTGAAGTTCTGATTCTTTTTTTGGTGGTGGCTGCCTGTCGATGCTTTGCATCAGCTTCCAGCTTTCGCTCAGTATTCTATCGAGGCTGGTGCCACCTTTTTTTAGTTCGTGATTTAGCTGTTTGTTAAGTTCCAAGAGTTTTTTGTACTCTGCGACTATCATTTCCCCCACAACTGAACCCGCCTTTTTAACCATCGTTTGCCTTCAACTCTTTTAATATCCGTGCCCTGCTGCCGCGTTTGCGGATGATGTAATATCCTCCACCACGACCATGGCGTACGCCTACCATATCTAGTGCTACTAGCAGTTGCATGCGCTCTCTGACGTAGGAGGGGGTGACATTGAGGATTTTGCCAAGTTCTTCCGAGCTTAGGGGATGGGCAAAGGTTGCTTCGTTATCTTTTAGGCACTCTACAATCTCACGGTGGATCTGCATCAGGTTGATAGGCACTTTTTACACCCCTAATTTTTTTCACTCGACTGCTAAATCTAAGCTGCTAGTATTTGTGCTATATTTTTGTACATTAGGCCTTCCATTTACATCTTTTGATTTTAGCATTATTTCTTTCCAGGTCACGCGCATATTTTCCAAAAGCTCAATTACATTAGCTAAAATCTTTGGATCTTTTTTTATGTTGGCCTCTAATAATTGCTCTGAAACGTATATGTAGATTTTCCGCAAATTAGCTGCAATTTCTCCGCCTTTATCTGTATCTAAAGATACATTTAACTCTTCCACTATATCCTGAACTCGCTGTATTGATGCATTTGAACCCTCTAGATCACTGCCCTCAAGCTGTTCTTTTGCCTGTTTTGAAAAGCGAATTGCTCCATCATACAACATACTTACCAACTGCCCCGGGCTTGCTGTTTGAACCTTTATTTGCAAATAACGATCTAGATTATCCGTAGCCATTACTTCTCCCCCTCAAGCTTCTAAATCCACGTTCAGGCCCAAGTGTTTCATCATTTCGGCTAGCATATCAAGGACACGCTCTGGAGGAATTTGTCGCAGCATTTCTCCTGTTTCACTATCCAAGATGCTTACCATGATCTCACCTGTGCCTTTATGAACCTCTCTGCGAAATTCAACTCTGGAAACTTTTATGATCATATTTAGTCTTTCTAATAACTCGTCGAAATGACGACGCCAATATTCCCGATCTAATCTCACAATCTCAGCTGGTCTGGCAGCAGCATTTTCATTATTCTTTTGTAGGTTCTTCGCTAAGACCTCAATCGTATTAGTTGTTTTCATAGTCTCAGGAATAGAGGCCCGTGAAATATGTACTATAGTCCCCACTTTGGAGAGTCCCCCCTTTCTCAAACTCTCCCCCACTTTTCCCCTTTACCCGAAAAGTCCAGCTATCTGACCTGAAAGCCATGAGCTCTGGCTTTGCAGGATAGCTAAAGATTTTTCCATAGAAGTAAACTGCCTGACCAAATATAATTCCCTCTGCTCCATACGCTTGTCAAAGTCATCAATCCGTTTTTTGAGATATTTCATGCTTTCATCTAGTTCATCTTGCTGCCTTGGTACCACGCCTCCTTTACCATGCTCGTATACCCTTGTATCTAATAGGCTATCTAGATAATCCACAAGCCTAACTGCAATTCCACTTTCGATCGGTTTCTTGTCCTCATCACGAGTGATGATGCCATTACCATCAGCATCGTTGAAGAAAAACCTTGCTATTCCTTCTGGGTTGTTGCGAATAGCATCCTCTAGCTTATTGTCATTAATCTTCAGTGTTCCAGAATTAGCACCACTAGGATCTACAACACTCTCGATTCCCATTTGAGAGAGCAACTTGAATACACCATCAGAATCTGAGAGGGGGTCGATTATCTGTTCCAGGAGACCAAAACGGATCTTGCCAAGTGTGCTGTTACCGCTCATGAGCCCTGCTCTGCGTTCGCTATCGGTCATCTCCTCTATATCTTTATCTGTAACCGACTTTTCCTTAAGCTTGCTATTAAAATACTTAACTGTTTCGTTGTACTTGTTAACAAAATCCGTGATGGTCTTTTTGATGGTATCCTGATCCTGTTCCACATTGAGTTTCACAGGTTCAGTTGTTGTGGCTTTCAGATTAATTGTAAGGCCTGGCACAACGTTCGTTACCTGGTTGCTACTACTATATATAGGCTGATCGTTATTGAAGCCAACAATTGAGAGCTTGGCATTTTGCCCCATTGAAACTGTAGAGCCAGCTCCTAAATCTAAAGCTTCGACAAAATTTCCTTCTACATCTTCCAGGACAATCTCAAAACTACCCGTAGCTTTGTTTTGGAAAATGAGGCGATCTGTCATTTTGTCGTAAAAAGCAGTTACCCCAGCATCAGAATTGTTGATCCTCGAAAGCACGTTGTCAAAATTATCGCGGCTAAGATCATAGGATATTTCAACACCGTTAATCTTAAATTTCCCCTGGCCTTCAGTACCACCATCTTTATCTAAAAGCTCTTCAGCAAAATTAGCATTCTTCAGTAGTTCTCTATTATGGATATGCCCAAGGTGGCTAGTGCTTGTCCGTACAGCAACGCCACCGTTCTGCTCCTCGGGTGAAGTCAAAAGGTAAGTAACAGTAAGAAAATTGCTGGTATCTGTAACCGCACCCAAATTTACATTACCACCTGGATTTTTAGCTTTAATTTCTAGACAATCTGTAGCAGGATCGTAGGAGGCTATTACATTAGCAGCAGAGTCGTTGATCTTTTTGATTAGGTCATGTCCATCTGCACCTGTGCCATCACCCAAATAATCGCCATCTTCGATCTCGATTTGAGCACCATTGATTGTAAAGGTTCCCTTGCTAATGCGGGTCCCAAAATTGCCACCATCAAAAAAGGGTAAAAACTGATTTATAGCTTTACCGAGACCAAAACCAGCTTTGCCAGAACCACTCATGAGCTTGGTGCTGGATGCCAAGGCGTGGACTGTAATTTCATACTCAGCGCTATTTGCGATTCCGCTAGCTATAGCTGTAACTTTTTCTTCTTTGCTGCTGGTCACTTTACTTGCTAGCAATTTATCACGATGGAGAAGTCCTTCAACAGTAGTTTTAAAATCTAGAAGTTTAGTGTTTATTTCATTCCAGGTACTCTTTTTCCATTGCATTAATTGTAGCTGGCGATTCATAATAACTTGCGGTCTTCGTTCAATGGATAGTAGTTGCTGGATTATGAGATCTGTTTGCATCCCCGATGCGGGGCCGTTAATTTGGATTCCCATTGAAATATCCTCCCGTTTGCGTTCTATAATTAATATCGGCACTAATTTGGCATGTTTAAGTTCATATCCAAAGTATCTTAGTACCGTTATCCTTAAATAACTGCCACTGCCCGCTTCTATCATCTGCTTTATGGACGATTAAACAATCAGGCTTAACAAATAGTGAATCAAAACAAGGAGTTTCTTTAAGTATTGCGATTTCTAAACTTCTTTGTTCTTCTAACCACGTACCAAATTCTTTTTTCAAAAAACTCATAATATCCTCTGAATCCGGTCCTCCGATGATAAATAACTGGCTTTCGGGTTGTTCGTCGATTATTTTCATAACGACTTTCTTTAATGCCTTAAAATCGCGATTATAAAAAAAGTAAATGCACTGATGCTTCTGATTAACAGGCTCTTTTGGAGCAACATAATCAGCTATTGGGTCAAATACTAAGCCTGCCAATGAGCCATATCCGTCAAACACCATACCTCGTTGTAACCATTTTTTCTTGAACTTTGCCAAATTTTCTTGCATCATTTGTTGGAAAGGGAGCTGTTCTCCAATAAATGTTCTGCTACCGAAATGATGGATAAATGCATCTTCTGCTTTAACACATAAATATCCAGCAAGTTGTGCACGAAGGCAAAAATCGTCATCCTCAAAATTTCCAAGTCCAAAATGTGTGTCAAATCCACCAATATCATCGATAACTTCTTTCTTAGCCAGCATACAAAAACCAACCAACCTGCTCACAATACTCCGTTTTTTTGCATGACTTTGGTAAAAGACTTTTGCAAATACCTCAAATTCTTCAACGTTTTCCAACACTCCCTCTGGGTCATAACTAATTTGGGATACTTTTTGTGTTCCAGAGATATTATTGGTCATTGGACCTACAATTCCGATACTTTGATGCTCAGCAAGACAATTGTATAGTCTATATAACCAATTGGGAGGAACTACTGTATCGTTATTTAAAAACATAATGTAGTCTCCACTTGCTACAGAAATCCCCCAGTTATTGCCAGCTGCAAAGCCAAGGTTCTCCTCAGATCTAAGTAGCTTAACATTAGGGACTCTTTCGACAAAACTTGCAAGAAATTCTTTCGTTTCTGTATCCGAGCCGTTATCCACAATTATTAGCTCATATGGAAGAGCAGTATTTCTTACTATACTTTCAAGGCAGGCTGCTGTATAGACTAATTGATTGCGGACCAAAATGATTATACTTGTCAACCCAGTCTTGAATGTTTTTTGGTCAGCAGCTTTTGCTTTCGCTAAAAATTGGTATATAGAAAGCTCTTGCGTCAACGAACCGTCGAAAACATCACATGCTCTTGCAACCTTGGATATCTCGTTGATAATCTCTTCGTTTGAAATCATAACTCCCTTTAGTTCAGAAATCTCGTATTCGGCATCTGTGAGAAATCGGATAATACTTTTTCTCGTAAAAAAACGTAAGTGAGATTTATCAAGCAATCCCGCATCTGAGTATTGCCACTCTCCAGCTAACAATCCCTGCCATATACTCCAATGTCCTATGTTAGGAATACTAAGGACTAGACATCCGTTTGGTCTAAGAAATCTTTTAAGTTGATTAATTAGTTGAACTGGCTCATTAAGGTGTTCTAAAATATCTCCCAAAATGATGCAGTCAAAACTTTCGTCCTGCAATTGCAAAAGGGTAGAATACTTTTCAACATTTCCTGTAATAACCTTATCCAATATTTTTTTTGCCTCTCGCGCTGCAGGTTTTGATAGTTCAATTCCTACAACTCTGCATTGTTGCCTATTTTTTAAAGCCCCTCCAACCATTCCATTTCCACAACCAATATCTAAAATTGATTGTGCATCTGAGGGTACCAGCGATTGTAAGTCAGGTCTACTAAACCGATAGTAATAACTCGTATTAATTTTTTTTTCCAAATTAAGGCACTCCTTTTAAGAGTAAACATAGCTTTTCCTTAAGGCTTAAAATTAAGTTCTTAACGTTCTAATCCTTAACGATAGCCCTTTTTTATTGGCAATAATGAACTCATTGTGCTCTTAATCCTTCTTTATAAAACAAATATGCTTCTTCCTGAAAGCCCGCTTTTTCTGCAATAATCCCAAGCATTTTTAAGGATTCTGAATCATGGGCTCCTTCATTATAAGCTTGGATTAACAATTCTGCACTTTCCTTAAATTTGCCAATATTAAACCAAACCTTCCCCAAAATCAAGGTGATTTGAGCTGGATGCAAAATTTTATTTAAAACCACTGCTATCAAAGATTGACTTACATCCAAGTTCCCGATTTTAATTATAAACTCCACAATCTCCTGTATTTGCCCTTGATTTATAACACGGTTTTCAAAAATAACTTCCTCTTCATTTAAAACAGACACTAATTTGCTAAGAACCCAAAACCCATCATTTGAGGGGTTAATCTCCAATAATCTTCTTGCCAGATCTTGCGCTTTTGAAAATACATTTCTCTGGATTAAAGCAAGACATTGTGCTGTTAAAGCAAGCTCTTCAAATTTTGTTTGTAGTAGAGGATGAGCAAGTTCAGCCGCAAGACTAAAATTGCCACAATGCACATGACAAAAAACTGCAATCTGCTGAGTTTCTAATGATTGTGCCTCAATCTGAATCCCATCTAAACAACTTAAGGCAAAAGAATATGCTTTATGTTTAGCAAAAACTCCCGCAATTGATTGAGCAATATCTTTTTCATCAAGGTAATTATTCTTTACAACAAAATCAAATGCTACTTTGGGTCCATGCAATATAATATTAAGCTCAACTATGCGTCCTAACAAACGCTCCTTTTGAGAAGAAATATTAAGCGCCTGTTGATAGAGCTGACGTGCCTCTTGATACTTACATTCAGCATACGCGATATCACCTAGTAATTCTAGAGCGATATAGCTTCCAGTTCCTTCTAAAGAAATATATTGAGAAGGTGAATCCCCCAGTTCAATACATTTGTGTAGACACTCTTTTGCTTGCTCCAAATGATTTTGCTTTTGATATAGCTTTGCCTCAATAAAATACAAATCCGCAAAATCAGGGTATGCTTCCTGAGCAAGCTTAATGATTTCATAAGCTTGCTCATAATCATTAATACTTATAAGACAATCTGCCATCCTACGCAATAAATCAGAAGTCAGGAATTTTTCTAAACTTGAGCCGTTTTCAAAGGAAAGTTTATAATATGCTATAGCTCTTTTGTGTTCTCCTAAACGGTGATATTCCCGTCCTAAATTATAATAAATATTATGATCTGCTTTTCCATCAGCTACTATCTTTTCTAACAAACTAATATTTCTGGCCCTTTTATATTTGTTCTTTATATATTCTTCCTGGTACCCATAATGGAAAACATTAATTTCTTTCCTAGCTACTTTTCCACCATTCCTTAATATAGAATTAATTATCTGCTCATGTATTGCTCCTTCAAAACGATAAGCTGAGTTATTTCTAAAAAGACGACATACTTGTGCTGTTGACCTGTTATTACCATTACAGTCTGTTAAAATACTTATAACTCCATCTAAATCAGGATCTGTGATTGTATTAAGAAGAAGCTCTCGAGAGGAGGGAGCTAATTCTTCATCTGCATCTAACACTAAAATCCACTCGCCTTTAGCTTTTGCCAAAGATACATTTCTTGCCTCAGCAAAATCACCTGGCCAAGTTATTTGGTATATATATGCACCAAATTGCCGTGCTATCTCCATAGTCTTATCTGTCGAACCTGTATCTACAATCACGATTTCGTCTACAATGCTATCTATACTTTTCAAGCAGCGAGCCAAGCAATCTTCCTCATTGCGTACAATCATGCAAAGTGATAAAACGATTTTTTCTCCCACTCAAATCAACCCCATATATAAATAGGCGGGCTATATAGCCCGCCCGTAGATTTTAATACGATCTGTATCAAATGTTTACCTAAGCAGCTGTAGTACCGCCTGAGGAGCAGTATTTGCCTGAGCCAGCATAGCTGTTCCAGCCTGCTGCAGAATCTGCTGCTTGGTGTAGTTAACCATCTCAAGCGCCATATCAACATCACGAATCCGGGATTCTGAGGCAGCCAAATTCTCAGATGCCACACCGAGGTTGGCAATTGTGTGTTCCAATCTATTCTGCACAGCACCCAAGGTAGCTCTGTGTGTAGAAACAGCGTCGATAGCACTCTGAATAGTAGATATAACGTCTGTGCTTGTAATGGAGATAGCAGCAGGGGTAGTACCTGTTGCAACCCCTAAAGCGGTCCCAGTCATAGCTTTAAGATCCAAAGTAATAACCTGTCCATCCTCTGCCCCAACTTGGAAGGTAATAGTGGTAGCTTCATTGAGCAATTGCTTGGTATTGAACTTGGTATCAGTGGCAATACGCCCAATTTCAGCAACAAGCTGATCTACTTCAGTCTGGATGGCTGCTTGGTCGGTACCAGTAAGGGTACCATTTGCCGCCTGAACAGCAAGCTCCCTCATTCTCTGCAGAATGCTATGGGTCTCAACTAAAGCACCCTCAGCAGTCTGAATCATGGAAATACCATCCTGAGCATTGCTAACAGCCTGATTGAGGCCCCGGACCTGTGCGCGAAGCTTCTCTGAGATAGCGAGTCCCGCAGCATCATCACCTGCGCGGTTAATGCGAAGACCACTGGAGAGCTTCTCCATAGCCTTGCCCATGTTACTGGAAGTAATACCTAGGTTCCGGTGAGCGTTGATAGCCTCGATGTTCTGATAAATTCTCAAACTCATTCTTTCTTCCTCCTTGAAAATACATTTGGCATCCTTGCCGCAAAGTCTGGAACAGGGCTGTGGCCGGCCGGTACCTATGCCCTGATCCAAACTTTGTACCTAATAATAGTATCGTCAACTAGAAAAAGAAGTTAAGCCCCTGAAAAAATATTTTTCAACTTTTCCCAGTCTATATCTCCCTCTAACCGTGCCTTTTGGTTCTCCTCTATAATCTGAAGAAAAATTTCCTCCCTATGTACACTAACATCCCGGGGTGCATCTATACCAAGCCTTACCCGATCCCCCTCTATACTAACTATAGAGATTCGGATCTCATCGCCTATCATGATCCCCTGCCCGCTCTTGCGGGTAAGGACTAACATTGTTGGCACTCCTGCATGAGTCTCGTATAACCCTCCAGGATTGGATAGCGAAGCTCTTCATCTGGTCTGATAGCCTGAAACCCCATTTTTTTGGAAAGATTAATTAAAACAGGCCCCTGCAGGTTTGCACTCATCAGGGAGGGATCCTGAGGGATAGTCACAATGGCAAAGTACACTAGTTCATCTGATTCTTCCACGGAGAGAAGTAGTTCTTCCTCTTTAGTCGGCACCAGCTGATACTCAGGTGCAAATTCATTAATAGGCAGTATAATAAAACTCAGCGCTCCATCCTTTGCCTTAAGGAGATGGAAGGGAGCACGCTTTTGATCCCATATTAGATCAAACATTTTATTTTCCTTAAAGCCGATTAAGCCTTTAGGAAAGCTGATGGTCTGAGCTACCATTTATTCCACCTGCCAATCAATAAACATACCAGTGCGGTTCACAGTCCAGATTTTCAAATAATGGTGCTGCCGAATATATGCCTTCACAGCTGCAGGCTGACAATCTACCTTTACCTTGCCACCGGAAAATTGCCCTTTCACTTTTCCTGGTTTGAAATCAATCTTCAATTCCCCTTCAACTTGAGCAGAAGGACGGCTTTTAGGGATTAGGGCTACATTGAATTCCTGCTCAGGCGGTAATTGCGCTGCTAACTCAGCTATGGTGTTTCCAGGATTCTCTATAGCGGCTAAAAAATCACCCTCTTGAGCTATCTCACCAATTGCCTCTACAGCCTTAACTTGACTTTGAACCTTTTGCTGCTCAGTTAAATAAAGAGGTCCACCTGTGCCAATCTCCTCCCACACCTTTCTCTGTTCAATATAGAGCTTCGGGCCCGTGCGTTCTATTTTAAGAATGGGAGGGGTGCGCTCCAATTGGATTAAAGGCGACTCTCTTTGCATATTTAACTTGGGCTTTCGTGTTTCAAGTCCTAAAAGTGCAGGTTGAGAATCTAACCTAATCTCAACTCGCTCCATGGCTTACCTTAAAAAGTCCATTAAAGTGGGCATGATCACCCGGGCGCCAGCACCTAAGGCTGCCCTATATACCAACTCGCTTGTTTTCAGCTCCATAATCACACCTGGAATATCTGCATCCTCATTCTGGCTTTGCAGTTGCTTATAGTTAACCTTCAATTCACTCATATGGAGATTTGCCAACTCAACTCTATTCATCTTGGCTCCAACCTCCGAGTGGTATTTAAGCAAATTATCTCTGGCTGCATCAAGTTCCCCCAAAGATTTACTTACCTGGCTAGCATCGCCGTTTTCTAAATGCTGCTTGATATCGATTAATGCCTTAAAAACCCTATTGGTTTCTGTCTCATCAGTACCAAATACACTGCTACCATCGAGGTTAACAATCAGATTTTGCTGAGGACCAATTCTGTATTCAATAGCACCGGCATCACCCTGGAAGGTTATTGTATCCCCAGAGCGTGAAAATGGTTTAGAGAGAGTTTGATGGCCAGCGAAAATATGTCTTCCCTCATGATTTGTATTAGCAATGGTCACCATCTGATCGATTAGTTGATCAATTTCAAAGGCGATAGCCTGCTGATCCTCAGGGCTCAGAGGGTTACTACCTTTTACTGCAAGCTCCTTTGCCCGGCGCAGCACATCCTCGGCCCCCATCAAAGCAGAATCTGTTGCAACAAGCCAGGCTTTGGCATCACCTAAATTCGCCTCAAACTGCTCTGCATCTGCCACAGCCGCACGCAGCGAGAGACTGCGAGCCACAGCTGCAGGATCGTCAGATGGCAAGCTGATCCTTTTTGTAGAGCTCAGCTGGCGATTGAGCTTATCCATCCGCTCCAGGTTATTGTAAAGGTTATTGGTCACATTCCGAACCAACATGCTATTAGTAACTCTCATATCTTAAAACCTCCTGTGACTCTCTACCCCTATTATCGGCAACCTCTTTGCCTTTCTTTAGCCCTACCACAAGCCTTTTTCCCAAATAAACACTCTCCTCTTCATGCCCCTGGCAGAAAAACTATAAGTCAGGCACCCCTGAGTATCTGTGCGCGCAATTGGGATCCCAGCCCTCTGTAGCTGTTCTATTGTCGTCTCTGCCGGATGCCCATAGCGATTACCCTCCCCACAGGAGATGCAAGCCGCAACAGGAGAACACAGCTTAAAAAGTCTCGCACTGGTGCTTCCAGCTGCCCCATGGTGGGGAACCTTATAGAGAAGTGGCGGCAGATCCCGCCCAGCTATTGCCGCCTCAACTGAGGCAATCGGCGCATCCCCTGTGAGCAAAACACCAAACCCTCGGAAGCGCACAAGCACAATTAAAGAGCGCAGATTAGGATCTAGGCCCCTGCCGCCGCCAAGCAGCTCCACCGCTGCCCCAGCTAGCTTCAGGCGCCTCCCCACAGGAGGCTGATCATCGGTCCACAAATAT
>DIQB01000070.1 GCA_002427165.1 Firmicutes bacterium UBA5473 | reverse complement strand
GCTCGCGAAAGGCATGGTTATAATAATGCAGATTTTAGATGGCAAAGCAACAGCAAACCAAATTCGCCAGGAGCTTAAAGCTGAAGTTTTAACTCTAAAGGAGCAGGGAATAGAGCCACAGCTTGCTGTGATTTTGGTGGGTGAGGATCCTGCAAGTCAGGTTTATGTGCGCAATAAGGAGCGAGGCTGCAAAGAGGTGGGGATCGGCTCCCGGACCATACGCTTGCCTGAAGATACTCCAGAGGCTGAGCTTTTAAGCTTAATCCGCCAGTTGAATGATGACCCAGGCGTACATGGTATTCTAGTTCAGCTACCCCTGCCCCGTGGCATCGATGAACAGAAGGTGATCGATACCATCTCCCCGGAAAAGGATGTAGATGGTTTCCATCCCATCAGCATGGGAAGGCTACTGATTGGACAGGATGGCTTCCGCTCTTGTACGCCCTTTGGCATAATGGAGCTCCTCCACCGCTATAATATCCCAATTGCAGGTCAGGAGGCTGTGATTGTGGGCCGGAGCAATATAGTGGGCAAGCCCATGGCAGCACTCCTACTCGCGGAAAACGCCACAGTGACCATCTGCCACTCCCGTACCCGGAACTTAGCCGATGTTACCCGGCGTGCCGATATTCTAGTTGTGGCAGTGGGAAAGAGTAAGCTGGTGACCGCGGAAATGGTAAAGCCTGGGGCTGTGGTAATTGATGTGGGGATGAATCGGACAGATGAGGGACTATGTGGTGATGTGGACTATGATGCGGTAGCGGGGGTAGCATCTGCTATCACCCCGGTTCCAGGTGGCGTGGGCCCCATGACCATCACCATGTTACTTGCCAATACTATCCGCTCTGCAAGGAGGGCTTGTTGTGGTTGATTTTTCTTCCATCACTAGAGCTTTGATGGCAGGCAAAGCAGATGAGGTGAAGAATTTAGTATCATCAGCTCTGGCTGAAAATACGGATCCTGCTTTACTAATAAACGAAGCTTTAATTCCGGGGATGTCTACAATCGGCGAGCGCTTTCGCAAAAATGAGATCTATATTCCCGAGGTATTAATTGCAGCTCGGGCTATGCATGCAGGCCTTGATATATTGCGGCCGAAATTGGTGGAACATAAGGTAGAACCTGTGGCCACTATTGTGCTGGGTACAGTGAAAGGGGATCTTCACGATATTGGCAAGAATCTCGTGGGGATGATGTTTGAGGGTGCAGGTTTTCAGGTTGTGGATCTTGGAGTGGATGTTGCACCCGAAAAGTATGTGGCCTCGGTTCAGGAGAACAATGCCCAATTTTTAGGTTTATCAGCCCTGTTGACAACCACCATGCCTCAGATGCAGAGCACAATCTCCGCCCTCAAGGTAGCCGGAATCCGAGAGCAGGTAAAGGTTTTAATCGGTGGCGCTCCTGTAACCCAGGATTATGCTGACAAAATTGGGGCAGATGGTTATTCCGAAGATGCAGCCTCGGCAGTAGTCTTAGCTAAGGAATTGCTAGGAGCGTAGGGTGCAGGGCACCCTTTTGGTATCAATTCCCGCAAAATTCGGTAAAATATCGTAGGCCAGCATCTCCGGGCTATACTTTATAATTTGCATCTTGTAGGAAATGCTTAAATAGCTATTGACGATATAACCAACTTAACTGTGATTTAAGATCATGTCTTGGGGGCGAATTATTTTAAAAGCCTTCCAATTTGTACGCAAGCAACGCTAATGGAATTGAGCCGGATAAGCTAATATGAGAGGAGCTATATGGGGCTGAAGCTCCTCTACAGATCCTTTTCTAAAAAGGAGCTTCAAGCCAGAGAGTTGCCATAGGTGAGCAGGCTTATCTAATATTTGTAAAAGGATGGTGAGCTTTTGAAACAAAAAATTTTGGTCATAGATGACGATCTAGAGCTTTGCGCTCTTATTAGAAAATATCTAGAGACAGAGGGCTATACTGTCTCTACTAAAAATAATGGTGTAGACGGTCTTGCGGAAGGGTTAACTGCCCCATATCAACTTATTGTGCTCGATGTTATGCTTCCGCAGAAAAATGGTTTTGATGTGCTTACCAATTTGCGTAAAAAAAGTAGTGTACCGGTACTTATGCTTACTGCAAAAGACAGTGAAATTGATAAGGTTTTAGGACTTCGCCTCGGTGCAGATGATTATCTTACAAAACCATTTAGTATGAATGAGTTTGTTGCAAGGGTGCAATCACTTATTCGTCGTTACACAGCTTTGGGTGGGGAGAGTGCGGTGGAAATTGCATCTGCGCTCATATTTGATAATCTTTCAATCACGCCTGACACTAGAGAAGTCTTAGTTTCCGGAGTTTCTGTTGAACTTACTGCAAAGGAATTTGATTTGCTTTATTTCCTTGCGAAGAATAGGGGTAAGGTTTTTACCAAAAAACAGATATATCGTGCCGTCTGGAAGGATGAATATGCATTTGATGATAATAATATTATGGTGCATATACGCAGACTCCGCAAAAAAGTAGAGCCTAATCCTAAGCAGCCACAGTTTATCAAGACTGTATGGGGTGTTGGTTATAAATTCGATGGAAGGGACAGCAGATGATTGGATTTATTATAGTTGCCCTTGGACTGATTTATGCTCTGTTTTTATTAGTTAGGCAGAAAAAGCAATTAAGACAAATGCTTGATGTTCTTATAGCGGCTAAAAATGGCGAAAATAGAAAGGTATTTATAAAAGATAATGACTTGGTCTCCCAGATAGGTTTTGAAATTAATGACCTAATCTCTACTTATAATAAAGAATTATCACGGCAGAAAAAGCTGGAGCAAGCTAACAAAGAATTGCTCACAAGCCTTTCTCATGATGTGCGAACCCCTCTTACATCTTTGCTCGGCTATTTAGATGCACTTGAAAGTAGAATTGTTGATGGTGTTGAAAAAGAGGAATACATAAAAATTGCAAGAAAAAAAGCCTATGATTTAAAAGGGCTTGTAGACACACTGTTTGATTGGTTCAAGATAGATTCTCGGGAAATGAAGCTATCTATGGAGCCCAAGGATATTTGTGAGCTAACCAAAGAAATTATTATTGATTGGTTGCCTGTATTAGAACAAAAGGGAATAACTCCAAAAATACAAATTCCAGATGAGGAATGGATCGTAGAGCTTGACCCTATTGCATATAAGCGCATGGTATCAAATCTTATACAAAATGTGGTGGAGCATAGTGATTGCAGCTGTTTGACAGTTATTTTAAAACAGGGTGAAGACATGGTGAGCATAACCATAAAAGATAATGGGATTGGTATAGCTGGGGATAAACTGCCCTTTATTTTTGAAAGGTTGTATAAAGGAGACCGGGCAAGAAGTAAGCATAGTAGCGGTCTTGGGCTTTGTCTTGTTAAGGAGCTTACCCAGATGCAGGAAGGACGGGTAACCGTACAAAGCGAAGAGGGAGAAGGCACAGAATTTATTATTGAACTGCCGATATTTAAGAGATGAGTTTTATTCATCATCTCTTTTTGTGTGCCCAGCATGTCT
>DIQB01000101.1 GCA_002427165.1 Firmicutes bacterium UBA5473 | reverse complement strand
TGTAGGCTGATCCCAAGTGGTGAAATCGCACTGGGGGTACTTATCGCAACCGTAGAAGGTCCGGCCGCGCTTGCTGCGTCGCTCCACAATCTGGCCCCCGCATTTAGGGCAAGCAATACCGATGGTCTTGAGAATAGGCTTTGTGGTCTTGCACTCAGGATAACCTGGGCAGGCCATAAATTTCCCATACCGACCGTGCTTGATCACCATTAGCTTCCCACAGTTGGGACAAGGCTCATCAGTTTCCTCATCCTGCAGCTGCACCTTTTCCATTTGGCTTTGGGCCTTTTCCAGATCTTGACTGAAGGGGCCATAAAACTCCCCGAGGACCTCCTGCCACCTCTGGCTTCCCTCGCCGATGCTATCTAGTTTCTCTTCTAGCTCTCGGGTAAACTGGTAATCTACGATCTGAGAAAAGTGTTCCTTCAGAAGATTTACCACCACTACTCCCAATTCCGTAGGACGTAATTGTCGCTTCTCACTTTGCACATAGCCCCGCTCTTGGATAGTTCGGATAATAGGCTCATAGGTAGAGGGCCTGCCGATTCCCTGCTCCTCTAAGGTCTTAATCAAGGAGGCCTCTGTATAGAGGGCAGGGGGTTGTGTAAAGTGTTGGCTGGGTTTTACTTCCCCTACATTCAGCTCCTCTCCCTCAACTAGGGAGGGCAGTTGGCCTAAGGAGTCTTGCTCCTCTTCCTGGAGGGGATAGACTTTCAAAAAGCCAGGAAATTTCAATTGCGAGCCATTTGCTTTCAGTCCCCAGGGTCCCGCAGCGACTTCAACGCTGATGGTATCGTAGAGGGCAGGCTTCATCTGGCTGGCAATAAACCGCTCCCAGATTAATTTATAGAGGCGGTATTGATCCCGTTTTAGATAGGGCTTTATAGTCTCAGGATCCAAACTTGGGTCCGAGGGCCTGATGGCCTCGTGTGCGTCTTGGGCCTGGCCTTTGCTCCTATAAAAAGGAGGCTTCGGTGGAAGGTATTCTTCCCCAAAGCGCTCTGCGATCACAGCCCTAGCCTCAGCTTGGGCAGGGGCTGCCACGCGCACAGAGTCCGTACGCATATAAGTGATAAGTCCAACTGTGCCAGTGCCGATATCCAGGCCCTCATAGAGCTGCTGGGCGCCACTCATGGTGCTCCTAGCCCTCATGTTCAGCCTGCGGAAGGCCTCCTGTTGCAGGGTACTGGTGGTGAAAGGAGGCAGTGGTTGACGCTTCCTTTGCTTGCGAGTGATAGACTTGACTGTATATGTTTCCGCCAAGAGAGCGGCCACGATCTCATCTGAGCGGGCTTGGTTTTCGATCTTTAGCTTTTTCCCCTTGTATCGAGCTAGCTCTGCTGTAAATTGGCCACCATCCTTGCGATTGAGAAGCACTGCAATTGACCAGTATTCTTCAGGCTCGAAGGCATCAATTTCTGCTTGGCGCTCAACTACCAAGCGCACTGCAACAGATTGCACTCTCCCTGCACTGAGTCCCCCCTTTACCTTCTTCCACAGAAGTGGACTTATTTTATAGCCCACAATCCGATCTAAAATCCTTCGGGCTTGCTGGGCATCTACCAAATCCATGTTGATGGGATGGGGGGCTGCCAGTGCTGACTTTACAGCCTCTTTGGTAATTTCATTGAATTCAAGTCGACAAGTAGTCGCAGGATCTACCGAGAGAATCTGCGCCAGGTGCCAGGAGATTGCCTCACCCTCCCGATCTGGGTCTGTGGCCAGATAAATCCGGTCCACACCCTTGGCAGCCTTTCGTAGTTTATTTAAGATTTCACCTTTGCCCCGAATATTGATATATTTGGGAGCAAAATTATCCTCAAGATCTACGCCAAATTGGCTGCGCGGCAGATCGCGGACATGTCCCATTGATGCTTCAACTTTATATTTTTTTCCTAAAAACTTACTAATGGTTTTCGCCTTTGCTGGCGACTCCACAATAACTAGCGTTTCTGCCATCGATACCCTCCTAGTTAATGCTCTCTTCGCTGCTAACTGCACTCTTCAGGTGCACCCCTGTGAGGAAGAGCCTTTCCGGATCAGGGATAATGTTTGCCAGCAGCATTTCCACCTCACGCCTGCCAAGTTCAGGAATCCCCACAATAGCGGCTTCCCATAATAAAAGCTCAAATTCATGCTTGGCAAGTAGACCCTTTTCCATTACTTGATATAAAAAAGCCTGGGCTTCATGATTAAGTTTATGTCGCTCGCCTGAGGAGAGCACCCTGTGTCGAAGATAAGTTGCACCTTCTTCAGTGCCAGGGAGGCTGTAGATCAGCTCCAAGGCAGAGTCGATTTCCTCCTGAGTAAATCCCCGCTCAGTCAACTTTGCCAGAAGTTCATCAGCATCTTCCAATTTACCATTCTCCACAAGCAACTTTTTGATTAAAATGCTCACGATCTGCATTACCCTCTCTTGCATCTGCCTCACCCCCCAGGCAAAGACCTTCCCTCTATTATATCGGCCATTGGCGAAAAAGTAAAGATTAGCCACACTTGTTTTCCAATTACCTAAAGTTTAGCTCCCTTTGGCAGCTCACTCAAAATCAGGTGGCGGCGACTGCCAACTCTCTTCCCACTTTTGCATGGCCTCATCTAGCTCCTTCTCCCAGCTTTGTTGGTGGTCTAACAATTCATCATGGGTAAGTAGGGAGGTAAGACCGCAGGCAAGGCAAGTTAGCCCAAAGCGATCTGTTGTTGCTACCGAAGTTGTATGCCAGGTTTCACCATGGCAGGAAGGACAACTGTACAGGTGGCGGATCGGGGCGGTTTTATCCATTTCTTCTCCTCCTCCCGCCCAAGCTTTCCTTCCTATATTCCCCCCTAAATAGGCTTTCCTATTCCACTTTTCCTTTCAATTTTGCCCACTGGGCTAGCACTTGGTCCAACTCCTGGGAAAGCTCCAGTACCTCTTCGGTGGCGAGGCAATCTTTGTTCTCAATAGCGAGCCTGTCTAACTTCCAGCGCAGTTGCTCAACCTTCTTCTCTAAATCTTGTAATGTAACCTTCACCACCATACCTCCTGTCAGCTTTTTTGATACCCATCAGTGCCGATGATCTCCAAATCAACCTGTCTCATCAGATCCACCTCGTGCTCTTGGC
>DIQB01000034.1:2946-3677 GCA_002427165.1 Firmicutes bacterium UBA5473 | reverse complement strand
TGGGTCCTGCCAGTCTCAAGCTTGAGCTGAATGAGGGTATAATCCCCATATCGCTCCAGGCACAGGAAATGTGTAATTGCCTCTTTGCCGCCAGGCAGCACCCGAAAACGCTTCCTATTTGCCGGATCCCGACCTAGAGGGGCACGGATTTCCCCCCGCTCTGCCCTCACATTACCGTGGGCCAGGGCCAAATACTGCCGCAGCACCTGTCTTTGCGCGATCTGTTTTGCCAAAGCCTTATGCACCTGGTCTGTTTTGGCAACTACCAACAGCCCTGAGGTATCCTTATCCAATCTGTGCACAATACCAGGCCGCTGGGGCAGACCGATGCTGCTGAGGGCAGTGTGGGCAAGGAGAGCATTGACCAGTGTGCCTCGGCTGTGGCCTGCTGCAGGGTGCACCACCTGCCCCCGAGGTTTGTTCAAAACCAAAAGATATTCGTCCTCAAAAAGAAGATCCAAAGGTAGCTCCTGGGGCAGCACCTCCACAGATTCAGGTGCTGGGATCAGAACCCGAACCCGGGCTCCCATCTTGAGCCTTTGCCCAGGTTTTGTGGCTAGCACTCCCTCAACTTCCACCATTTTTTGTGAGATCAGCTTCTGGACAAGGGCCCGGGATGGAGCTGCACCATTTTCAACTAAAGCTAAATCTAGCCGCTGCCCGGATCTCTGTGCTATAAACTCAAGCTCGGTGGGTGAAGCCATGATCTTGCTTTTGCTTGTGTAAGATTA
>DIQB01000034.1:0-2648 GCA_002427165.1 Firmicutes bacterium UBA5473 | reverse complement strand
CTCTCCTGGTTGCCTGCCGCGCCTGTATTTCCACAGTCCCCAAAATAGCAGAAAACAAAGGCCACTCTCCCATAGCTGGATTGGGTAGACAGGTAGCTCACCGGCAAAGGAGACTCCCCAGGGGGGAACTGCTTCTTTGCCATAGCAGCAGCCGTTGAAAAAACAGCCAATTCTACCGATCGCAGTGCCCAAGGCCACAGCTGGTGCTACCAGGTTCGCTACCTTGCCAAAGTTAAATTCCTTGCGCCTGGTATACCACCAGCCAACTAAAATAGCCAAAATAAGGCCTCCGTGAAGGGATAGGCCCCCTTCGTCAACTAGCCAAATCTCTGTGGGGTGTTTTACAAAATGAGGTAAATTTTGGAGTACAAAGCCCAATCTTGCTCCAACCAGACCTGCGATAATCACCAAAATCGAGAGTGTGAAGATAGCATCTTCATCTAGACCTTGCTTTGATGCCTCCCTGGTGACCAGGATAATACAAGCAATAAAAGCGATGGCAAGCATCAGACCATAGGAGTAAACTTCAAAGGGTCCTACGGAAAAAAGCACTGGCAACATCTTACTTTCCTCCCTGCGTTTCTAATTTCCAAATCCCAATTGCTAGGAAAATGGTACCAAAGGTAATCCAGGTGTCGGCTAGGTTGAAAACCGGAAAAAAACGAAAATCCAAAAAATCGATTACGGCTCCCAGGCGCGCCCGATCGCACAGATTGCCCCCTGCTCCAGCTAAAAGCAGGATGAGTCCCCAGCGCCCCCACTTTGTGGTAACTGGGCGGAGCCAAAGGATCAAAAAGCCTATTGCTAAAAATATTCCCGATAAAAACAGGATCAAAGAACCCAGGTTTTGCCCCAGGCCAAATGCTGCGCCTCTATTGTGCACCAAAGTGAGTGAGAGCAGACCCAAATCCCGGCTCTCAAAAGCTAAGGCTTTGCTGGCCCAAAGTTTGCTGGCCTGATCGAGGATGAAAAAAAGCCCAACTAGAGCTGTTGAACGTACCATCTTCCACCTCCACTTCTCCCAGTTTACCATAAAACAAGTCCAAAGAAAACACCCAGCACTAATAAAAGAGCCCCGCTTACGCGGAGCCCTCTAATTGATTTAACTTTATGCTTAAAAATCCAGGTAGTAACCTGCGCGAATTGCAAGGCCCCTCTCCTGAATCCAGCCAAAACCATCGTCGTCTTTTAAGTTATCGCTATAGTACTCAGCAACTACGTTCAGGCCAATTGGTGCAACGTAAGTAGCGCTGCCACCGTAGACTGCCCCTTCCCCAAACTCAGCAACCCCTTCGAACTTGATGTTCTTTAGGGATACCACATCACTTGTGGTGTGGGCACGAAGCACGATTAGGCTTTCTATCTCATCAAGAGGCTTGGTCAACTTCAGCTTTGCAGACCAGTTGTCTTTAGAGGCAATAAAGTGAGTTCTCTTCAGTGCATAATCATACTCGCCTGCGAAATCATAGCCGGCATAAGTTGTGGCCGCACCCAGGATCAAGCCCTTAAGACCTTGGTTTAAAGCATAGGGGTTGGGCATTACAAAAGCTCCATCCACAACTGAGGGAGTTGTGTCACGGTAAGGGAACTCCAGTTCCGGTGAGAAATCTCTATAGGTTGTAGCCAGTCTCCAATTGGGAATGCCACTGTAGGCAGCCTAGAACTTATACCAACCCTCGTCAGCCTTGCCGTCGCTGAGGAAGTGACCGGCTAGATCCAGAACTTGCACAGGGGAAAAAGAGGCTGCGATGTCATAGGCTAGCTGCTCGTCTATTTTCACAAAAGTGGTATTAAGGTCCAAAGCATCGAAAGCTCCTTTGAAGTTGATGCCATAGGTGTTCGCTTTAGCGGCATAATTATCGAAAACATAAAAGAGACGAGTATTGATGGCACCTAATTTGATTTGGTCAAAGGAGAAACCATTTAAATTATTGTACGTCCATGTTGGAGGGCCAATTTTCCTCCGACGACCGAAAAATTTTTTTGTATCATAACCAAAAGTTGCAATGTAAGGAGAATAGTCGATGTTGATGGAGCCCATGGTCATCTTTACGGGCTGCATACCCTCCCAAAATGCACCATCGGCCTCTACAAAGGCATATAGAAAAGGTTTAGCATCTAAAGCACCTTCATACCAGTCAAAATTGGATTTTCGATTTGCCTGCCATCTTAACCCAAAAACAGCATTTGTGTTATTATTCAGCCGGCTCAAATATCCCAGCTGCAGATTGGTTGCACCTGCGAGTTCTTGCTCGGGTACATATTTAATTTCTGTGCCCAAAGAGCCCTTTAATTCTACTGGGGCAGCTACTGCTGCACCCACCAAAGTTAATAATAAAGCTACTATTATCTTTTTCATTCCTAATTTCCCCCATTAAATTCCAGAATGCAAGATTGTCTCTTTTAAATAAATAGCGGATAACGAACTAATACTGAGATAGACGACTTCTAAAAGCTCAACGCAAAGAGCTAAAATTTCCAATTGAAAACTTCATGAAAAAGCCCCGCTCCTTGCGGGGCTCCGTTTTGTTAAACCAATTGGGATTAGAAGTTAAGGTAGTAGCCTGCGCGAATTGCAAGACCCTGATCCTGAATCCAGCCCAGCCCATTATCATCTTTCAGATCATCGCTATAGTACTCAGCAACTA
>DIQB01000119.1:7542-41691 GCA_002427165.1 Firmicutes bacterium UBA5473 | reverse complement strand
AAGGTTGATTGATACCTATATTATCCTCGATACTAGACCAAACGTGCATCAATTAACACCAGTGAGAAAGATCTTTCTCCTTGTCTCCAAAGCCTCCACGTGTCTCCCATAAAACTGACTACGGCTCGGGGGAAGCCTGCTGTGTTACTTCTTCAGCTTCCTTTAGCCCCACAGCCACTATCTTTGTCACAGGTCGGTAGTAATCTGTGGAAATAAGCTCTCGCCTCAGGAGCTTCCCTCCCTGGGTCACAGTACGCCACACACGAACCCTGTAGCCACTGACACCCTCCCGGATTACCTTCTCCTCCCCAGGCTTAAGACTCGAATCTAGCTTCTTTTCCACAGCTGCTGGAACCTTCTCCTCCACTATGGATTCTAGGTCCACAACCTGATCAGAGCCAGAGCCGAAAATCGCCACCCTCAGCTTGTCCCCCTCCACAGAGGTCTTAAACAAAAGAGCAGTACCTGAAGTATTCCGAAAGCGCAAATCAAGGTAATCATAGGCAACTGCAGCATCTCTGCCGATGGGCAAATATGAGACGGGCATACTATGATGGTTGCGTTTTGAAGCCTTCAGATCGGCTAGGAGTAATGCATTGTAGAGGGTACTGGAAACCTGACACACCCCTCCCCCAACCCCTGGCACGAGCTTGCCATCGATAATCACAGGAGCCTCAGTATAGCCTTCCCGAACCCCCCTGGTACCCACGATCTTATTGAAGGAGAACTCCTCCCCTGCCATCACAATATGCCCATCAAGCTTGCCTGCAGCTAGCTCAATGTTTTTCACCCGATTGGTGTTGGCAACATTAAAACGGGTGGCGAAACCCGCAACCTGCTTTTTGATCCCCCAGCTTGCTACTTTCTCCGTAGTAAGTTTAGGGATAAACTCCTCCACAGGCAAGGAGATGGTTTTCTCATTTCCCTCTAAAATGGCCTTAAAAAAGAGATCAGGTAGCTTCTCTACCACAAGCCGCCTACCTGTTACAGAAGGCACAACACGCACATCCTGCTCTACAACCTGGAGGCGGGCATTTCGTGCAGTCTGATCTATGTCGCCTGCCAGCTGGCTACCCAAGGCTCGTACCTTAGCCTCATCTAATATTAATTGGGGCTCCAAGATCAGGCCATCCCTTTGCACCTGCAGCCGTATTAAAGAACGCTGCCAAAAATTGCCTTCCCTACCCACCTTATAGGCCGCTTGGATCACAGTTGCTAGATTCAGTTTGGGGCCTAATTTAGCCGGATCTAGCTCCCAGCTCAGTTCTTTATATGTGAGGGTCAGCTTGTTCGATAGACGGGCTTGATACTCCTGCTCCAGGAGACGCTGTGCATCCTCTACCTTTAGGCCAGATAGGGGAATTTCCCCTACCCAGACGTTCCTGGCGATGCCCCCTGGCTGATGGACCCGATCTTGAACTATAATCGCTAAACACATACCTGCTAAAATACAGAGACTGATAAAAATAAATTTATATTTATGGGCCTTCACATAAAAACCCCTTCTCTAGAATTTACTTTGATTTTAACATGCTTCTTCCCTCTTGTCGAGAGCTTACTTGATCCATAGAAGTGCCACCCGATTCCGTTTCACACTACCTGACCACAGTAGAAGTAGCAATAAAAAACCAAAACTCCCAAAGAGAGGATAGCAACTTGCTACAATCTTGGCAAAACCAAAGCGAGAGAGGGGCCAGGCTAGGATCAAAATTAGAACCTCTACAACTGGCTCAGGCAGCTTACCAGAAAGCCTTCTTCCCATACCCCAAGTCGCAGCAAGAAGGGAGGTGAAGATGGCAAAAAACAAAGCTAAAAGATATGCCCAACCAAAAAGTGGCCCCAGTCTTCTAGCCAAGGATAATATAGGTAGCTGCCCTGCTCCTCCCTGCCTTGAGAGGGCAGCGAAGAGAACTAGGTTCAGACAGGTGAGGATTCCACTTGCCAACCAGCTACTCAGCTTACCCTCACGAAGGGACAAAAGGTTTGGCGCCAAGGCGCAAAGAGCAGAGAAAACCAAAAGGAGATTATAGGAGGCGTAGAAAAAAGCCGCCAGCCACCAGGGCAAAGGTGGATCCGGAAGCAAAGCTACCCTCTGAGACGGCAGGGTAAAGCTCGCCAAGCTAATCAATAGCATCAGGGTAATTAAGAGTGGCACAAGCAAGCTGCTAGCGCGAATGATCCCATTTTTCTGCCATAGAGAAAGGGATGCTAAAAGAATCAGCACAAAAATCCCCCAGTTAACTGGAAGCCTGAAAAATTGCTTCCCTACCTCGCCACCTGCAGCCTCCATCACCGCTACAACCACGAACAGGAAACAAGAGAGCATGAGATCTGCCCCCAAGCCCATTCGCTTTCCCAAGAGCCTGGAAAACAGACTCCCGTGCTCCGCTGTGCGCTCTTTTGTTGCCCAGCCTAAAATCTCAGCACCAAAAGCACCTAGCATTAACCCCGAAAGCAGAATCCCCAAGATCCCAACTGACCCATAGCGACCAAAGAAGAGCCATAGTTCTTGGCCTGTAGCAAAGCCAGCCCCCACCACGCCCCCGATGAAAACAAATACAACTCCACCCATAGGTTCCCCTCCTCGCTACAGCATATGCCAGAATAAGAATAAGCAGAAGTATGGCATAAAAACATCCAATTGTGCATATACTTGGGTGTAAAGAGATTTGAGGAGGAAAAGCATGATCGGAACAATTAAACCTCAGCTCGCTGGGGGGAACCGTTTCCATATAGAGCATCCCTATGCCAAGGAACTTTTTTCCTTGGCCTTGATGCGTTTTCTCACAGGAGAAGTTTCAAGCAAAGAAGTCGTTGTGGTCTGCATTGGCACAGACAGATCCACTGGAGATTCTTTGGGACCTCTGGTGGGCAGCCAGCTTGCTGCCAGAGGCATCGGTCCGGTCTACGGAACATTGGACGATCCTGTTCATGCTACAAATCTCCAGGAGAAAATCGTTGAAATCCGGGAGAAACATCCAGATAGCTTTATCGTAGCGATTGATGCTTGTCTAGGCAAAACCGAAAGCGTAGGTCATGTAAATATAAAGAAAGGACCCCTGCGCCCAGGCACAGGGGTTAATAAAAACCTCCCCACAATTGGCAATATGCACATCGTGGGCATTGTCAATGTGGGGGGATTTATGGAGTATTTTGTACTCCAGAACACTAGACTGAACCTAGTGATGAAGATGGCCACCTTGATCGCCGACGGCATTGGCTGGGCTATAGGGAGCCTCCAGAAGGCAAACCGGGCTAGCGAATGCGCCAGCAGCATGGAGTTTCAAGACCTGGCCTTTAGTCCTCCTTTGGGTTAACCACCTTCGCAACTGAAACCACTTGATCTCCTGAGCCCAGGCTCATGATTTTAACGCCTTGAGCTGCCCGTCCATAGCGGGAGATTTCCTCGACAAGGATTCTGATCATGATCCCCTGGGCTGTAATCACCATCAGCTCGTTATCTTCGTTCACTAGTTTCATGGCCACAATGGGGCCATTTTTTTCATTGATGTTCAGAGTTTTGATTCCCTTGCCGCCTCTGGTTTGCACCCTATACTCATCAATTGGGGTGCGCTTACCAAAGCCATTCTCTGTCACCACAAGCACGTCTGCATCGGGACGCACTGCATCCATGGCCACCACCTGATCCCCTGGCCTGAGGTTGATTCCCCGCACGCCACGGGCGTTCCTGCCCATGGAGCGTACATCCTTTTGCAGGAAGCGAATGGATTGAGCAAAGGTTGTAGCAAGGAGGATCTCCTGATCTTTTCCTGTCAGGTGAACTCCTACTAGCTCATCTCCGTCCTCTAAGGTGAGGGCAATGAGCCCACCCCGTCTGATGTTGGCGAAGTCTGAAAGGGCGGTTCTCTTCACATAACCCATCCTGGTGGCGAAGAAGAGATAACTTTCATCATCAAATTCGCCGATGGGAATCACTGTGGTTACCCTCTCTCCTGGAGCAATCTGCAGGAGATTGACAATGGCCATCCCACGGGCCTGTCGACTAGCCTCGGGGATCTCGTAGCCTTTAAGAGCATAGACTTTGCCCATATTGGTGAAGAAGAGGATCTGCGTTAAGGTTGAGGTGATGAACATATGCTCCACAAAGTCATCTTCTTTGGGCTTCACCCCTGTGATCCCCTTGCCCCCACGTCTTTGGCTGCTATATGTGGTTACAGGTAGTCTTTTGATATAGCCTTGGTGGGAGATGGTTACCACAATATCCTCGTCTGCAATTAGCTCCTCCTCTGAGATCTCCCCGTCTCCTGAGACGATCTCAGTTCTTCTCTCATCTGCATACTTATCTCGCAGTTCCCCTAGCTCCTCTTTGATCACGCCATAGATCTTGCGCTCATCTTCCAAGAGCTCTTTGAGGTAATTGATAGTCTTGAGAAGTTCTCTGTATTCTTCCTCGATTTTATCTCGCTCAAGGCCTGTAAGCCTGCGCAGGCGCATATCTAAAATAGCCTGGGCTTGAACCTCACTGAGGCCAAACTTGGTCATGAGGCCCTCTTTGGCGATTGGCTCGGTGCGAGAGGCGCGAATCAGAGCGATGACTTCATCTAGATGATCTAAGGCGATTCGCAGTCCCTCTAGGATATGGGCTCGCTCCTCTGCCTTTCTCAGATCGAATTGGGTACGTCTAGTTACTACATCCTTCTGGTGCTTTAAATAATGGACAAGGATTTGCTTCAGGTTCAAAACCTTAGGCTCATTATCCACTAGAGCCAGCATAATAGCGCCGAAGGTCTCCTGCATCTGGGTATGCTTGTAGAGCTGCTTGAGTACCACCTGAGGATAGGCATCCCGCTTCAGCTCAATTACAACCCGCAACCCAGATCTGTCGGACTCATCGCGGAGATCTGAAATACCATCAATTTTCTTATCCCGAACCAGAGCTGCAATTCGCTCCAGCATGTTTGCCTTATTCACCATGTAGGGCAATTCTGTGACTAGGATCCTAGATCTGCCATTGGCTGTGGTCTCGATAAAAGCCTTGGCTCTCATCCTTACCTTGCCTCTGCCATTGTGGTACATTTGTTTGATCCCATCTCTGCCCACAATTATGCCAGCGGTGGGAAAATCTGGACCCTTGATGATTTCATTGAGCTCTTCAATTGTCACCTCAGGATTTTCGATCAAAAGGGACAGAGCATCGATCACCTCTCCTAGGTTATGGGGAGGGATATTGGTAGCCATGCCCACTGCAATTCCAGAGGAGCCATTTACCAAAAGGTTAGGGAAACGGGATGGCAACACAACTGGCTCTTTGAGAGTCTCATCGAAGTTAGGGCGCCAATCAACTGTTTCCTTGTTCAGATCCTCAAGCATAGCCATGGCCACACGAGAGAGTCTAGCCTCTGTGTAACGCATAGCAGCTGGTGGATCTCCATCCACAGAGCCAAAGTTACCATGTCCATCCACCAGCATCAGTCGGATGGAGAACTCCTGGGCCATGCGCACCATGGCATCGTAGATTGCACTATCGCCATGGGGATGGAATTTACCCATAACCTCTCCCACGATTCTCGCGGATTTTTTATGAGGTTTATCTGGGGTATTGCTCAGTTCACTCATGCCATAGAGTATCCTGCGGTGTACAGGTTTCAGCCCATCGCGCACATCGGGGAGGGCTCGCTCCACAATTACGCTCATGGCATAGTCAATATAGGATCTGCGCATTTGTTCAGATACATCTGCGCCAACGATTTTGCCGTGATTTACTTCTCCATGGTGCTCAGACATCTAAATTGGTCACCTCCCGGGCGTGTTCCTCAATAAACTGCCGCCTTGGCTCCACTTTCTCGCCCATGAGAATGCTAAAGACATCATCTGCCTCCACAGCATCGTCAATTGTGAGCTGAATAAGTGTTCTGCGCTCAGGATCCATAGTAGTCTCCCAGAGCTGTTCTGCATCCATCTCTCCAAGACCCTTATAACGTTGGATATTAACGCCTTGCCTTCCAATTTCCTCCAATATCTTCTCTAGCTCTTCATCGTCATATGCGTAGTTGACCTGCTTCCCCTTCTTTGCCTGATAAAGAGGGGGCTGGGCAATATAGACATAGCCCTGCTCCACCAAGGGCCGCATGTAGCGGTAGAAGAAGGTCAACAGTAATGTGCGAATATGGGCGCCGTCTACATCAGCGTCAGTCATGATAATTACCTTGTGGTAGCGGGCTTTTTCTAGATCAAAATCATCAGAAATCCCAGTACCGAAGGCAGTGATCATATTCCTGATTTCCTGGTTGCTGAGGATCTTGTCCAAACGGGCTTTCTCCACGTTCAAAATCTTACCCCGCAGGGGCATAATGGCCTGATAGCGTCGATCCCGGCTTTGTTTTGCAGTACCGCCGGCACTGTCTCCCTCAACCAGATATAGCTCGCAGAGGCTAGGATCTTTAATTGAGCAATCTGCTAGTTTCCCAGGCAAGCTACCGCTTTCCAGGGCGCTTTTGCGCCTGGTGAGCTCCCGGGCTTTCCTAGCAGCCTCCCGGGCTCGGGCTGCGTGGATGGCCTTGCCAATAACCGATTTGCCAACTTGAGGATTCTCCTCCAAATAGGTATTTAAACCCTCATAAAAGGCAGAATCCACAATGCCCCGCACTTCACTGTTGCCAAGTTTTTCTTTGGTCTGTCCCTCAAACTGAGGATTGGGAAGTTTCACCGAGATAATAGCTACAAGTCCCTCTCGGACATCATCCCCAGAAAGATTGTTCTCATTTTCCTTGAGCAAGTTATTTTTACGGGCATAATCGTTCAAAGAGCGGGTGAGGGCTGTACGAAAACCACTGAGGTGCGTCCCACCCTCTACTGTGTTGATGTCGTTGGCAAAGGAGAAAACATTTTCGTTATAGCCATCGTTGTATTGCATGGCGATCTCCACTTGGATCTCATCCATCTGCCGTTCTACATAAATCACTTTTCTGTGGAGGGGGTCCTTATTCCGATTTAGATACTCCACAAAGGAGATGATTCCTCCCTCGTACTGGAAGGTTTTACTCTTAACTTCCTCTGTGCGCTCATCGATAAGCTCAATTTTCAAGCCCCGGTTTAAAAACGCCAGCTCCCTCAGACGTGACACTAAGGTTTCAAAGCTAAACTCAAGGGTATCGAAAATTTCAGGATCTGGCCTGAAGCTGATGATGGTACCAGTCTGATCTGTGTCGCCGATGATCTCTAAATCACCTGTGGCCGCACCTCGGCTAAATTGCTGCCGGTGGATTTTGCCATTCCTCTTGACCACAACTTCTAGCCACTCAGAAAGAGCGTTCACCACAGAGACACCCACACCATGGAGTCCTCCGGAGACCTTATAGCCACCGCCGCCGAATT
The DNA here is from genome assembly GCA_002427165.1 of Firmicutes bacterium UBA5473. Taxonomy (GTDB): domain Bacteria; phylum Bacillota; class DTU084; order DTU084; family DTU084; genus UBA5278. Next base: position 34,356 of record DIQB01000119.1, on the reverse strand, counting down.
TTCCACCTGCATGAAGGCGTGTTAAGACTACCTCCACTGTGGAACAACCCTCTTTGGGATGGATTTCTGTGGGGATCCCACGACCATTATCTGTTATCTTGACGGTACCATCTGGTTTTAATACTAGTTGGATCTCATCGCAGAAGCCTGCCATGGACTCGTCCACGCTGTTGTTCACCACCTCATAAATCAGGTGATGTAGACCGCCGGGACCGGTGGAGCCGATGTACATGCCAGGCCTTAGGCGCACAGGTTCCAGGCCCTCGAGGACCTGGATTTGCTCTGCTCCATACTGCTCTAGCTCTTGCTTGTTCCTTTCCATCCGAACTCTCCTTTACACAAAAGCCCCGGAGGATACCCTCCGGGCAGGAAATTACTTATAAGCCACTATTTAGTTTACCATATCTGCCCCAATCGGGCAAATTACTTTTTTCCCTCAAGCTCCCAGCTCTTCCCCTTCTCTAGTTTATAGCCTGCAACTTCCCCTGAGAGTAAATGATCCAAATCTGCTCGTCGCTGCAGAGTCCAGGAGGAAATTGGGGAGAGAAATACTCTGTTTTTCGTGGCCAAAATCAATGATTTAGCCTTCTCTCCTGCTAAATCATGGACAAAACCCTCTTCTTTGGCGATCTCTAAAAACTCCAAGCTAGCCTCGGCTAAAGCCTGAGACTGAAGATCCAAGATCGCCACCACCTCTTGGGCTGTGATGGCAACATCTCCCCCTAAATGCAAATAGGCCACAAACATTCCTCCTCACTTCTGACATATAGTTCCATCCTCAATTAGCCAGCTACTATATTTATTATTCTCCCACAGATCTGCCCGGGTTGTGGTGAGAATAGTTTGGGTATTAGTTGCAATCATAGCAAGCAGGCGCTCCCTGCGACCACTGTCAAGCTCTGAGAGCACATCATCTAAGAGCAAAATGGGCCGCTCTTCCATTTGCTCCTCTAAAAAATCCACAGCTGCTAGGTGCAATGCCAACACTGCTGTCCGCTGTTGGCCCTGAGAGCCATAAAGCCTCAAGGGGGCACCATCCAGCAAAAAAAGAAAATCATCCCGCTGGGGTCCGGTGAGGGTCAGGCCCCGCAGCCTTTCCTGGGGCAAAAGCTCCCCGAGTCGCTCGCGAAAAACTGCGGCCCAGCTGCTAGCTGTACGTGTCTGAGGCAGTGGTACTGCTGGCTCGTAGGAGAGAGAGAGTTCCTCTGCCTCCCCGGAAAGTTGGTGGTGAAACTGGCAGGCCAGCTCCCCCAGCCTCAACAAGGCCTGGTAGCGCTCGATCATCACCCTGACACCGAAGGAGACAAGCTGCGCATTCCACGGCTCCAGCAATTCTTTTTGGGCTAGTCCACCTTTCAGAAGGCTGTTGCGCTGCTCTAAGGCTTTCCCATAGCGGGAGAGATTATAGCCATAGCTTTCGCTAACCTGGGAAAGGCATAGATCTAAAAAGCGCCTTCTGTTTTGAGGACTGCCCTTGGCTAGGGCAAGATTTTCAGGGGTAAAAGTAACAACCAACAGCTTCCCCAATAGATCTAAAATTCGTTTGATTGGTTTGCCATTGAGGCAAATTTGTTTGCTTTTGCCAAGGCGAAAATCCACCCGGGCAGAAGTGAGCTCTGTTTCCACCTGAGCCGAGAGGCTGGTAAAAGGGCTATGATGCCCAACAAGTTCCCCATCCCGGCTTGTACGCCAGGATTTGCCAGTGGCAAGGACATGGATCGCCTCGAGCAAATTAGTCTTACCCTGAGCATTGTCCCCAATCAGGATATTGAGGCCTGAATCTGGCTCCCAATCTAAAACTTTATAGTTGCGAAAGTTTTGCCCTGCTAATTTTTTTAGCTGCAAGGTGGAGCCTCCAACGTAATTTTCTCTCCCCCAGGGAGAGTTAACACATCCCCAGCTGTCAGCTTCCTCCCCCGCCTAGTTTCCACTTCACCATTGACCAAGACTTCCCTTGTCTCTAGCAAAATTTTTACTTCTCCACCTGTACCCACAATAGCTGCCCATTTGAGAAACTGTCCTAGCTGAATAGTGGGGGTTTCTATTTGAATTGTTTGCAACTTACCTCGCTCCTCAGTCAAATGTGGGCATGAGGATGTACCGATAGCTCTCAGTCTCATCCTCTGGGGACGTGAATAGCGAAGCGCTCATGGGTCCTGAGAGCCGAATGCGAACTTCCTCGCCACCTATTGCCCCCAGCCCATCAAGCAAAAATCTGCCATTGAAGGTGAGTTCTAGACTCTCCCCTTCCTTGTCCATGGCAAGGCGCTCTTCTCCCTGCCCCTTAGTTTGATCCTTAGCTGTGAGAACCAAGCCATCCTCCACCCTGAACCTAACGAGGGGAGTGCTATCTTTGCCAACTCCCAACAGGGAAAGCCTGTCCACAGCCTGCTTCAATTGAGTTCGGTCCAACGAGAGATCTGTACAGAAGTTCCGGGGCATAACCCCCTCATATTCTGGATATTCTCCCTCCATTTTTCTGGCAATAACCTTCACTCCAGGCAGCTGGAAGATAACATGATTACTGCCTAGGGCTACATCCAAAGTGGAATTTTCATCAGTCCCAAGGATCCTTGTCACCTCAGTGAGCATTTTTCCGTGAAGCACAATCCTAAAATCACCCTCTGGTAAGATGAGCTTTTCGGAAGCGGGAGCTGAGCTAATAGCAAGCCTATGGCTATCTGTTCCCACTAGGTTCAGGTTGCCACCCTTTCCCTCAATCAGGGCTCCCATCAAAAGATAACGGGTGTCGCTCGTGGAGAGAGCCGGTTGGACTTGGGTGATCATTTTTTTCAACAGAGGTTGGGAGATGGTGAAAGTATTGGCTATGTCCACTTGGGGAAATTGAGGAAATTCCTCCTCGTCAATATAGACAAGATCAAAATATGAGTCTTGAGAGCTAATGCGCACTGTACGATCTTGCTGGTTCTTCTCTACAGCTACACTGGGTCCTGGCATTTTTTTTACAATCTCCGCAAGATAGTGACCGTCTAAGATCGCACCCCCCTCCTCTTCAGCTTGAATGGGAATGCGGCATTCAACTCCCTCTTCTGTATCTGTGGATGCTAAAATAAGTTGTTCTCCCTCGGTACGAATCAGCACTCCAGAGAGAATAGGCATTTCTACATTACTTGTACCTCGCTGTACGATCTGGGTTGCTTTGGTGAGAATTTCCTTCCCGCAAATAAATTTCATAACGACCTACTCCTTTTTAAAGACATTGTAGTAGTAGTAATAGGGCCTGTGGATTTGTGGATATCTCTGAAAAGTTATTATTTCCCATGCTGGAAAGTGGATCAGAGCCTGTGGAAAAACTGGGGATTGTTATCCACAATGTTCACAGCCCTTGTGGCGGAGCAAAAAGGGAGAAATTTACTTTCCACAGGTTTTTCAAGTTATCCACAGGTTTTCCCCAGAATTATTAACAAGTTACTCATCTTGGAGTAAACCCACTATTTCGTGGAGTTGCATGGCAAGGGCTTCGTTTTTATCTTTTTCCTGGTTAATCTTTTCCCAGGCATGGAGGACAGTTGTGTGGTCTCTGCCGCCAAATTCTTTGCCAATTTTGGGCAAGGAGAAGTCAGTGAGCTCCCTGACCATATACATAGCGATCTGCCTAGGGTAGGCGATCTCCCGGGTTCTTTTTTTTGCTTTCATGTCAGAGATAGTGATCCCGAAGTATTCTGCGATCCGTTCCTGAATGATTTCTGCAGAAAGGGCAATACGCTGGGCAGGGAGAATATCAGCTAAAACCTGCTTTGCCTGCTCTAGCGTAACTTCAGTTTGTTTAAGTTGGCAGTTGGCAGTTACCCTCACCAGTGCCCCTTCTAACTCCCGGATATTGGATTTGAATTGCTTGGCAATAAAAACCAATACATCGTTGGGTATATCAAGGTTATCGAGAGTTGCTTTTTTCTTGAGGATAGCGATTCTCGTTTCTAGATCAGGTGCCTGGATATCAGCAATTAAGCCTCCCTCAAAGCGAGAGCGGAGGCGATCTTCTAATGTGGAGATTTCCTTAGGTGGTCGGTCGCTTGTAAGGACGATTTGTTTATTTGCGCCGTGGAGGGTATTGAAAGTATGGAAAAACTCCTCCTGAGTGCGCTCTTTTCCCTCTAAAAACTGCACATCGTCAACTAGGAGAATATCCACTGTACGATAGGCATTGCGGAAACCATCCATTCTGTCATCGCGAATGGAGTTGATGAGATCATTTGTAAAATGTTCTGAGGAGACATAGGCAACCCGCACTGTAGGGTCCCTCTCTAGCACAAAGTGGCCGATGGAGTGCATGAGGTGCGTTTTGCCAAGGCCAACTCCTCCATAGATGAAAAGAGGATTATAGGAGTGGCCTGGAGATTGGGCCACAGCTTGGGCTGCAGCATGGACAAAGCGGTTGTTATTACCCACGACAAAGGTTTCAAAGGTGTATTTGGGAATTAAGGGGGTGATCAGAGAATCTGAGCTTGTATCTTTTTTGAGGCTTCGGAGCACTGCATCCTTTTCAGATGGATAGACCAGTCTCAATTCCCATTCCTTGCCACCCACCACTTTTAAGGCGTCGGAGAGCATAGGCAGGTAACGCATTTCAACCCAATCTTGAGTGAGTTCTCCTGTGACCTCCATATATAGTGTATGTTCTTCAATTGCCAAAGGGCTGCATTTAGCTAGCCAGGTCTCTAAACTGGAAGGATTGATTCTATTTTTTGCTAAATTCATCAACCCCGACCATAGATTATCCAACAGGAGATCAGCCATTACCTTCGCCTCGCTCATTATTTCTTCTATTTAATATATTCGGGAACAGTATTCATCCCCATAGAGGTTAAACAACGTTTTCCCCCCTCTGTAGTCTTCACCAGGCCCAGCTCCTCTAGAGCAGATAATTCACGAAAAGCCGTGGTTAAGCTCAGCCCTAACGCGCTTGCAGCATGGCTGGGGCCTACTTCTCCCTCCTCTGTGATTAAGAGAAAAACCTTGCGCTGTCTCTCTGTTAGCTTGGGAGGAATTGGAGAGGGGGCAGAGTCTGGGGCATTATATTCTTCGGTGTCCGAGGAGGTTTTTCCTTCTTCCTCATCTGTAAAACCTTCGTCCTCTATGACTGCTGCTTCTTCACCTAGAGAGATGGTGACTACAGCACCGGTGCCGATGTTTTCTTCGATTTCAATAGTGCCACCTAAAGTTTTCATGGCCTCTTTCACCACAGGTAGGCCTGAGCCTACGCCTTGAATAAAAGCTTTCTCTGCTTTTGAGGCGCTGGAAAAGCCAGGCTGAAAAGCCCTTTCGGGATCTGAAATTCCAGGTCCGTGGTCTGAAAACCTAATTACGTTCCCATCAGGAAAGATGGTGATCACCACATCCGCGAAGGAGGCATGCAAAAGGTTTTCCACAAGTTCCTTAATAACGGAATAAGGGAGTTTGCCGCCACGCTCTTGAGAAAGTTGATAGATTTTTTGGGAGTAATTTTCAATAGCAGAGGGCAGACTCCCCCCTTGGCAGTTAATTACCCTAGGAGCACAAGTAAAAGAATCATAGATCGCGATCCTAATCTGGGGTACTATACGTTTTTTTCTGGAGAAAAAAGGAATCAAAACCCTGCCTCCTTCAAAGAAATCCACAGGTTTGTCCTTGTTATGCACAAGGAAGAAAACCCTTGCAAATCAACACTTTGAGCAATATATACACTAGTTAGTCCACACCTTATCCACAGTTTCTGTGGATAAGTAGGGAGCGCATTATACAGCCTTCCCTGCAATGGAAAAACCGTTTAACTGCGTTTTCAGTTTATCCACAATGGCTTCCGGGAAAGTTTCTGGAAGGCATTAACGTGGGATTTTAGTTATTCAGTGGTTATCCACAACCTATTCACAGGTTTTTGTGGATAAGTTTTTGTCGAATTTATGCCATTCATTGCCATTGAAAAACCATTTGAGCAGGGGATTTACACATATCCACAGCAGATTTTAAAAAGCGAAAAAGCGCAGAAAATGCCTGGAGACAAGCTTATCCACAAGTTATCCACAGGCAAAAAAACAACATACAAAAAATCGACAAAGCCTCTATTATAGATAATAGCAAAACCTTTGCCTTCTGACAACGTTTTGCTGTAAGATTTTCCTTGACGATGTTGGAAAAGTTCGCTATAATTGATTTGCTTATGGTACCTGAAGGTACAAGAGGAGGTTTAGAAATGAAACGGACTTTTCAGCCCAAAGAACGGCGTAGAAAAAGAAAACATGGGTTCCGCAAACGGATGAGCACCAGTGCAGGGCGCAGGGTAATCGCAAAGCGGCGGACCAAGGGCAAAGCGCGTCTTTCAGCATAAGATGCGAAGCGCGTTCTACCTTAAGAAAAACAAAGACTTTAGATTTGCCTACGCAAAAGGGCGCAAGCTCGCTGGGAAGCGTGCTGTTTTGTATGTGGTGCCTACAGAGGGATCCACAAGAATTGGCATTGTGGTGAGCAAAAAGATTGGCACCGCTGTTGTCCGAAATCGGCAAAAAAGAGTTTTTCGCGAGCTGTACCGGCAAAACATTGAGATGTTTAAACCAGGATTTACCATCGTCAACGTCGTGAGAGCAAGGGCTCGGGAGAGCAGCTTTGAGGAACTAGGCCAAGAGTTGATCCGTCTGTGGAAGAGGGCAGGAGTATGGAAAGATTCCTAAAGAAAATTGCCATCTCTCTGATCGGGTTCTATCAAAAAGCAATCTCTCCCTTTTTTCCGTCTTCATGTCGCTATACACCCTCATGCTCAGAGTATGCTAAACAAGCTTTAGCTAAATATGGTATTCTCCGCGGTACAGCAAAAACCCTTTCCAGACTTTTCCGCTGCCATCCTTGGGGTGGTAGTGGCTTTGATCCACCCTAGATAGGTGGTATTAACGTAAGGCAGGTGGAAACTGTCCTTTTGGGGCAGGAAAAATTTGGGAGCATTATCAAACGCAATCCGCTCGGTGCTCGAGCTTTTTTACAACTGGACCGGTAATTATGGCCTAGCTATAATCATGCTCACCATTTTGGTGCGCGTGGTACTGTTTCCCCTTTTTAAAAAGCAGATGACATTTTCCGCAAAGATGCGGGAAATGAATCCACTTTTAAAAGAAATCCAGGAAAAGTACAAAGATCAGCCTGAGGAATATCAGAAAAAGACCATGGAATTATATAAGCAGCATAAGATGAGTCCCCTCAGCGGCTGCCTGCCTACATTGGTACAACTTCCTGTAATGATCTCTCTTTATCAAGTATTAATGAAGCAAATTGCTGCAGCTCAGTCAGCATCGTTCCTTTGGATCACAGATCTAAGCAAGCCAGATGCATATGTGCTCCCGATCTTGGTAGGGTTAACAACTTTTGGTCAGGCCAAAACCATGGCGGTGGAACAGGATCAAAATTCCAAAACCATGACTTGGATCATGCCTATATTTATGCTTTATATGAGTTTCCGCTTTGCAGCGGGACTCGCCCTCTACTGGACAGTTTTTAACTTCTTTTCCATGGCACAGCAATATGTTTTCAATAAAGCTTGGGAAAGAAAGGAAAAGAGTGCACAAGGGGAGGTAGCAAAGAGTGAAAAGAATAGAAAAAAAGGGAAGAACAGTTGAGGAAGCCATAGAAGCTGCGCTCTCTGAATTAGATGTAAGCCGCGATCAAGTGGAGATTAAGGTGATCGAGGAAGGGAGTCGCGGTTTTCTAGGTATTGGAGGACGCCCCTCACAGGTGGAGGTTACCATCTCTGAAAAGAAAAATCCTAGAGCTGAAAAGGCTGAAAAGTTTCTCAGCCAGATCTTGGATGCTATGGGACTATCAGGCTATTCATTAGAGGCTAAACTTGAGGACACAAGGCTATTCCTTGACGTAACTGGCAAAGACTTGGGTATTTTAATTGGCAAACGAGGCCAGACACTAAACGATTTGCAGTATATAGTTAGCCTAGGTACAAACCACGGCCCAGGGGAATATATAAGGATCATCTTGGATGTAGAAGGGTATCGCCAAAAGCGTGAACAATCCTTAACTCAACTGGCTCAAAATATTGCCCAAAGCGTTATTTCCGGGGGCAGACGCCGGGTGCTAGAGCCTATGAATCCTCAAGAACGAAGAATAATTCACACGGCTCTGCAGGACAATGAGGATGTCTATACCTACAGTGAGGGCAGAGATCCCTACCGCAGGGTGGTTGTGGCTTTGAAGCCTGAGGAAAAGCGCCCCTAGAAAAAGGTCTGAAAAGCTTCATGAACTTTTCAAATGCGTGTTCTCTTTTTAGGGACACGCATTTGTCTTTTTATAGCAGGTTTCCATTTTTTTCCGGAAAAGGTGAAAAAGATGATAGATACAATTGTGGCCATTTCAACTGGTGCCCCTGGCGGTATCGGTATTGTAAGGCTCAGTGGCAAGGACGCATGGAGTATAGGTCAGAGGCTTCTCTCTTGGCAAGGTAAACCCCAGGCAAGACACATGTATTTTTCCAAGATCCTTAGCCAAGATGGCAAACCAATCGACGAATGCCTCTTTGTGCTGATGAGGGGGCCCAATTCCTTTACAGGAGAAGATATATTGGAGCTCCATTGCCACGGTGGTACTGTTGTCTTGACTAAGGTCTTAGATCGGTGCCTTGAAGCTGGAGCAACTTTAGCCTCCCCTGGCGAGTTCACCCAACGGGCCTTCCTCAATGGGAGGCTGGATCTAACCCAGGCCGAGGCAATAAACGATCTAATCCATGCCAAGACCCAAAGGGCAGCCTCAGTTGCTGTAGAGCAGCTTGAGGGCAGCCTTAGTCGCAAAATCAAAGATCTCAGGGAGCGGCTCTTAGATCTCCTAGCCCAAATTGAGGGCAGACTGGATTTTCCCGATGAGATCCAAGACGAGCTGCCCCCGGAGCTGTGGACAGAGCTCAGTGGAATCCAAGCTGAGATTGGTGAGCTAATTCGCTCTGGCCACAGCGGTCAGATTTTGCGGGAAGGCTTGCCAGTGAGTATCGCAGGCAAACCCAATGTTGGCAAATCTAGCCTTCTCAATGCCCTCTTGGGTACAGAGCGGGCCATTGTCACAGCGTGCCCCGGCACCACCCGGGACGTGATACAGGAGACCGCGAACTTCCATGGTATCCCTGTGCTCTTGGCAGATACTGCAGGCATTCGCCAGGCCCACGATCCTGCAGAGCAGCTAGGAGTAGAGCTAGCTCAGCGCACAGCACAAGAAGCTGCTTTGGTGCTTTTGGTGCTAGATGGTTCCCAACCCCTAGCAGATGAGGATCATACTCTTTTGGCTAGCTTTCCACCAGAGAAACTATTGTTGGTAGTGAATAAGTGCGATTTGCCCACGGCCATCTCGGCCCAGGAGCTAGGGGAGCTCTCCCCCTCTCCAGCCTATTTTGTTTCAGCCCAAAGTGGACAGGGGCTAGAGGAGTTAATAGCTGCCATCGCCCAGCGGGCAATGTTGGGAGATGGCACAAATCAGGCGCTTTTGGTCAATGCTAGGCAAAGAGAGGCCCTCTATGGTGCCCAAAGTGCGCTGCAGCAAGCCTACGAAGCTCAGGAGTTGCCCTGGGATCTGGTGGCTATTGATCTGCGCACTGCTGTGGAAAAACTAGGGGAGATCACAGGTGAGAATTTGGTAGAGGGGCTTCTTGAGCGAATATTCAGTAATTTTTGTTTGGGGAAGTGACAGATCATGCGTTACGATGTAGTTGTGGTGGGTGCAGGTCATGCAGGCGCTGAGGCAGCTCTGGCCACTGCGCGTCTGGGACTTGAGACCTTAATTCTCACCTTAAACCTAGATAATGTGGCTTTCATGGCCTGCAACCCCTCTATCGGTGGACCTGGCAAAGCACAACTTGTACGTGAGGTGGATGCTTTAGGTGGTGAAATAGCCCAAAATATAGATAGATCTGCTCTGCAGATCAGAATGCTCAATACCAGTAAAGGTCCTGCAGTGCGTTCCCTTCGGGCCCAAGCAGATAAGATTTCCTATCAAACCCAGATGCGCCTGGCCCTAGAGCGAGAACCTAAAGTTCAGCTGCGCCAAGCAGTTGTAGAGCGACTTTTGGTTGAGAAGGGACGGGTTCGGGGTGTGGTGACAAATAGCGGTCAGGAAATTGAAGCTCGGGCCGTGATTCTAGCCACAGGTACTTTTCTTCGGGGAGAGGTGCATATTGGCGAGCGCCACTTTCCCTCAGGACCGCAAGGGCAGCTGCCAGCTGTGGAGCTAGCAGATAACCTCAGGGATTTGGGTTTTGAAGTAGTGCGTTTTAAAACTGGCACTCCCCCTAGGGTGCACGGGGATTTCATCGATTTCTCCAAGACAATACGGCAAGAGGGAGATCCTGCTCTCTTCTTCTCCTTCTGGACAGATCCCTCCCATAGACGCGAGGAGGTGCCCTGCTGGCTCACCCACACCACAGAGCGCACCCGGCAGCTGGTATTGGAAAACCTAGATCGGGCCCCTATGTATTCTGGGCAAATTCAGGGGGTGGGGCCTCGGTATTGTCCCTCCTTTGAAACCAAGGTTTGCCAGTTTCCAGATCGAGGAGAGCACCATATTTTCCTCGAGCCCGAAGGACGGAGAACCCGTGAGTTTTACGTGGGTGGGCTTTCCACTAGCCTCCCTGAGGATGTGCAGCACCAGATGCTGATTAGCATTCCGGGACTGAAGAAGGTTCGCCTAATGCGTCCTGGCTATGCAATCGAATACGATTGTTTGGTCCCCACCCAGCTGGACTATAGCCTAGCCGTGCCAGGCGTGGAGGGCCTTTTTTCGGCAGGGCAAATCAATGGTAGTTCAGGCTATGAGGAGGCAGCAGCCCAGGGGTTATTGGCCGGGATCAATGCTGCCCGCCATTTAGCCGGGGAGGAGCCCATCACCATCGATCGCAGCACTGCCTATCTTGGAGTGATGCTAGATGACCTGGTAGAGAAGGGCACAGATGAGCCCTACAGGCTTATGACCTCTCGCGCCGAGTATAGGCTGCTCTTGCGGCAAGATAATGCAGATCTGCGCCTGGTGGAACTGGGCAGAAAAATAGGCCTCATCGATGATCAGCGTTATGCAGCCTTTTTAGAGAAAAAAGAGCTGATCGAAAAAGAGCGCACGCGCCTTCTCTCCACACGGATCAAAGCAGAAGAGCTGCCTGCTATCGGCCAAAGCAGTACAGAAAACCTCTCTTTGGCTCAGCTTCTGCGCAGGCCAAAAGTGAGCTATGATCTCCTTGGGGCCCTTGACCCTGCCCGGCCTCCCTTACCCCCAGAGGTTGTAGAGCAGGTGGAGATCCTAATTAAATATGAAGGTTATATCAAAAAGCAAGAGGATCAAGTTGCCAAGTTTCGCCGTCAGGAGGGCAGACGAATCCCCGCACAATTGGACTGGGATAAAGTTCAGGGTCTCTCGTGGGAGGGCCGGGACAAGCTCTCCCGGCTCAAGCCCAGAACCTTGGGGGAGGCCCTCCACAGAGGTGTGACCCCTGCAGATCTGGCAGTGCTTGGCATCTACCTTGAGCGAGGAGGAGAAAATATTGAGTGACCACTGGACGCGGGAGCGGGCAGAATCAGTATTACTTGCTGAGGCTGCCGAGCTTAAAATATCCCTATCAAATACGCAGTGCCAACAGCTTTTGGCTTTTGGGGAGCTGGTATTTGAGGGCAACCAGCGCTTGAACCTTACAGGGAAACTGGATTGGCCTATTCTCATCTATAAGCATCTGTTAGATTCCCTAAGCGTGCTCCCCTATACTCTAGACATTGAAGGAAAGGTGCTAGATGTGGGCACTGGCGCTGGTTTCCCAGGGGTTCCCCTGGCGATAATGAACCCCCATTGGCAGGTGACGCTCTTAGATTCCCTGCGTAAGCGTATGGATTTTCTCACAGAAGCCACAACCCAGCTCTCTTTGCCTGTGGAGGTAGTATGGTCCCGGGCTGAGGATTTTGGTCAGAGCCAAGCCCGGGAGAGCTTTTCTTTAGTGGTTAGCCGGGCAGTGGCAAAACTGCCTGTGCTGCTAGAGCTATGCCTCCCCTCTGTAGCGGTGGGCGGGCAGTTTATCGCCTACAAGGGACCAGAGGAGGAACTGGAGGCAGCAACCCGTGCCCTGAAGCTTTTGGGCGGGGAGATTTTAGCAGTGCACCAGTTCCAGTTGCCTCAAGGCTATGGGCAAAGACAGCTAATCGTGTTTAAAAAGGTTCGTTCCACTCCCTCTGCCTATCCTCGTCGAGCAGGGATTCCAGAAAAGAAGCCACTTCTGCCATAAGAGGGGAGGAACCTGGGGATAAAAAGAGAACATAGATAAGAGAGAAGAAAAATCTGGGAGGGGAGCCTATGGGCAAGGTGCTGGCAGTTGTTAACCAAAAGGGCGGTGTTGGCAAATCCACCACAGCGGTAAATTTAGGGGCGTGTCTGGCAGAAGTGGGACAAAAGGTGCTGATTGTGGACCTAGATCCCCAGGGGAATGCTTCAAGTGGCCTGGGGGTCGATAAAGGGAAACTTGAGGCTAGTATTTACCAGGTGCTCCTGGAGGAGCTGCCATTGGGCGCTGTGATTCAAAAGACAGCTATCCCTAAGCTGTTTTTGGTTCCGGCCACAATCGCCTTAGCTGGAGCTGAGGTAGAGCTGGTCAGTGGAATCTCCCGAGAGCTGAGACTGAAGCGGGCCCTGGCGGAGCTGGAGGAGGAATACGATACGATTTTAATTGATTGCCCTCCCTCCTTAGGACTCCTCACCCTCAATGCCCTAGCTGCAGCCCATGGGGCCTTGGTGCCTATCCAATGTGAGTATTATGCTCTAGAGGGGCTAGGACAGCTGGTTAAAACTCTAGATTTAGTGCGAAAGCACCTCAACCCTACTTTAGAGGTGAGCGGGGTGGTTCTAACTATGTACGATGCTAGGACCAATCTTTCGCAACAGGTGATCGCTGAGGTGCGGAAACACTTTGGGGACAAGGTTTTTCAAACTATTATCCCTAGGAATGTGAAGCTTAGTGAGGCCCCAAGTTTTGGGCAACCTATTATTCTTTATGATGAGCGCTCTCGCGGTGCCCAGGCCTACCGGAACCTGGCACGAGAGTTTTGCGGTTTACCTATGGAGGGAGGTGCGGTAGCCGGTGAATAAACGCTCTGTGTTGGGCCGGGGCTTAGATGCCCTAATTGAGCCCACAGTCATCTCAGGGGAGATGATTCAACAGGTGCCAGTGGAGAGCATCCAACCCAATCCTTTCCAGCCTAGGCAGGAATTCGACCCTGAAAAGTTGGCGGAACTTGCTACCTCTATTCGGGAGCATGGAATTATCCAGCCCCTAGTTGCCCGCCAGGAAGGAAATCAGTTCACCCTGGTTTCAGGCGAACGACGCTGGCGAGCTGCTCGCCAGGCGGGACTCTCCCAGGTGCCAGTGGTAGTTCGAGAGCTAGCTAATGAACAATTAATGATGCTGGCCCTGATCGAAAATTTACAGCGGGAGAATCTTAACGCCATCGAGGAGGCTGAGGCCTTCCAACGCCTTGTGGATGAGTTCGACCTCACCCAGGAAGAATTAGCCCAGACAATTGGCAAGAGTAGACCTGCCATTGCCAATTCCCTAAGATTGCTCTCCTTACCTGAGGAGATCCGCCTTGGTGTTTCACGTGAAACAATTTCTGCCGGCCATGCCCGGGCCCTCTTGGCCCTAAATGGTTACAGCCAACAGCTAGACCTCTATAAGGAGATTGTGAAACGGGGCCTATCTGTTCGAGCCACGGAAAATTTGGTGCGCGGGATCCTTTCCCCGAAACGTATAAAACCCCAGGTTAAAGCTGTGGATCCACAGCTATTGGCAGTTGAGGAGTCCCTGATTTCACGTTTAGGAACCCAGGTACGGATCACTCCCAAAGCCAAAGGCGGCAGGATTGAAATTGAATATTATGGTGCTGAGGACCTGGAGCGGCTTCTGGAGTTTTTTGGCTTGACTGAGGAGCTAGCTTAGGGTAAGATTAAAACAAAGAACCTCCTCCCCACCCTTGGCTAGCGGTTAAGTCCACTTGCTCAGGGTTTATGCGTGGGAGCTTTCCTGACTGGGAGATGAAGGGGAAGTTCAACGGACAAGGAGATCCGGTACTTCCGGATCTTTTTTTGTGCGTACGCGGGGCGGAGAGAAGGAGGAGGACACAATGTCAACCATCGACGAACTCACCCAGCGCAACCGCACAGGAGAGCGGGCCGACTTTATCGGGGAGGATTATTTACTTTCTTTGGTAGAGAGGGCGCAAGAACCAACTGATTCCCAGCTAGAGGCGCTCATAGCCAAAGCCCTGGAGGCTAAGGGGCTGGAGCTGGCTGAAGTGGCATCATTGTTAGCCATCGGGGATCAGGCAAAGTTAGAGCAACTCTTCACTGCAGCCCAACAGGTAAAGGAGCGGATTTATGGCAAGCGAGTAGTAATGTTTGCTCCCCTTTACGTGAGCAATTATTGCGTTAACTCCTGCGCCTACTGCGGCTACCACAAGGGCAATCAGAAATTACCTAGGGTTCGCCTTACCATGGAAGAGGTAGCCCACCAGGTAAGATTGCTAGAGGGAATGGGCCATAAGCGCTTGGCCCTGGAGGCAGGTGAGGATCCTCTAAACTGCCCCCTGGAATATATTTTAGAAGTTATCAAGACCATTTATAGCACAAGCCAGGATCATGGCAATATTCGCCGAGTGAATGTGAATATTGCTGCCACAACTGTGGAGGAATACAAACGTCTCCATGAAGCTGGCATTGGCACCTATATCCTCTTTCAGGAGACCTATCATCGGGCCACATATAACAAGGTACACCCCTCTGGCCCCAAATCCGTCTATGATTGGCACACCACAGCCATGGACAGAGCCATGATGGGCGGCTGTGATGACGTGGGACTAGGGGTGCTGTTTGGCCTTTTTGATTACCGTTTTGAAGTGTTGGCCCTCTTGGCCCACAGCCAGCATCTCCAGGAGCGTTTTGGTGTGGGTTGCCATACTATCTCCGTACCTAGGATCAGACCTGCTGCAGGGGTAAATCTAGACCATGTGGTGAAATATCCAGTGGACGAGCTGGAGTTTAAAAAAATCGTGGCTATCCTTAGATTAGCTGTGCCCTATACTGGCCTTATTCTCTCTACCCGGGAGCGGTCCGGGCTGCGGGATGAGCTTTTAAGTATAGGTATCTCCCAGGTTTCTGCAGCCTCAGCTACAGGTGTGGGGGGCTACAGAGAAGATCATGATCAGGACCAGGATCCTACAGCCCAGTTTACACCTGATGATCACAGATCTGTAGATGAGGTACTCAGGAGCATCTGCCAGCAGGGGTATCTACCTAGCTACTGCACAGCTTGCTATCGCAGAGGCAGAACTGGAGAACACTTCATGGAGCTGGCCACAGTGGGCGAGATCCAGGAGTTCTGCCAGCCCAATGCCATCATCACCTTCAAAGAATACCTGTTAGATTACGCCTCGCCTGCTACCCGGAAACTAGGAGAGGAAACTATCGCCGCTCACCTAGCCCAAATCCCAAGCCCAACCATGCGTCAGGAGACGATCAAGCGTCTGGAGCGCCTAGAGCAAGGGGAGCGGGATCTTTATTTCTAATACTGAGGAGCTAAAAATGTCGCTTTGGGATAAATTTGCCAATACAAGCACCCAGCGGGCCTTGCTGATCTGCTCATCCACTCACCACCTCCTGCTAGCAGAGAAGGTGTTACTTGAAAATGGCGTGACTGCCAAAGTTGTACCTGTGCCAGGGGGGCTAGTTACCCATTGCAGCAGCGGTTTAGAATTTCCTCCTTCTCAGGAGGCCCAGGTGCGGGAGCTCATAGCAAAAAGCGGTATTGCCCACGAGGGGATTCATCTACTATAGGGTCGGGAAACCGGCCCTTTTTCCTTTTGAAGGGAGGATTTGCCCCCTTCCAGGCGAATAAATAAGATGGGGTGAGAACGTGATATATTTAGATCATGCAGCTACTTCCTGGCCGAAGGCCCCCACTGTAGTGGAGGCAGTGACAGAAGCATTCACCTCTGGGGCAAATCCCGGGCGAGGCGGTCATGCTATGGGCCTGGAGGCGGCAAGATTCGTGCTTGCAGCTCGGGAGCAGTTAGGGGAACTTTTAGGTGTGGATAGCAGCAGCCTCATCTTCACCAAAAATACAACTGAGGCTTTGAACCTGGCTCTATTTGGCTCCCTGGGCCCAGGATCAAGGGTAGTTACTGGAGCCATGGAACACAACTCTGTGCTCAGGCCCCTGGAAGCACTCCGGGGCCGAGGTGTAGATGTGGAAGTGCTCCCTGCCCCTGGAGGCGAGCTGGACCTAGAGCTCCTGGAGGAGGCTTTGAAGAAGCGGACAACCATGGTGGTCCTCTCCCATGTCTCCAATGTAACAGGCGCAGTTTTACCTTTGGCTCAGGCAGGAAAACTAGCTCAAGATGCAGGTGCTCTCTTTTTAGCAGACGTGGCCCAGAGCTTGGGCTACCTTCCCTTGAATCTCTCAGAGCTGCCTGTGGATCTTGCTGCCTTTCCGGGGCATAAGGGACTTTTGGGCCCCATGGGCACTGGTGGTTTATATGTGAGGCCAGGGGTGGAGCTTGAGCCCCTACTTTATGGCGGCACAGGCAGCTTTTCCGACTCCCTCTCCCAGCCCCAAGTGATGCCTGATCGTTTCGAGGCTGGCACGCCCAACCTCCCTGGAATCATGGGCTTGGGAGCAGCAGCTAAGTTTATCCAGGAGCGGGGTCAGGAGATCCACCGCTCTGCCCTCTTATTAGGGCAAAAGTTTCGGGAGCAGGTAGCGGATTTACCTCAGATTACAGTCTATAGCCCAGAGCAGGTGGCAGTGCCTGTGGTCTCGGTGAACTTTGGGCAAGAAGCATCAGAGGAAGTGGCAACAATCCTCAGTGAGTTTTTCCGAGTAGCTGTTCGGGGTGGCCTCCATTGCGCCCCTTTGGCCCATCGAACTTTGGGCACAGGAAGTCAGGGTGCAGTGCGCTTCAGTTTCGGCTATGGTAATACCCAGAAAGATTTAGAGGGCGCAATCGGTGCAGTGCAGGCCATTTGCCAAAAGCTTTAAATGTGGGGGAATAATTAATGGAAATTATTATGGGCTGGCTTGAGGGCCAGTTGGTACAAGTAGCTATAGGGGTGGTTTGCCTGTTGGTAATTGCCCTGGTTTTATTTGTAATTAATAGTGTTAAGCTGCAAAAACTTATGCGTCGCTACAGACAGCTGATGCGTGGCAGTACCGGCGCTAACTTGGAGCAGCTAATTGAAGATTCGTTGCGTGAACTTTCAGTCATCTCCTTACACCAAACAAAAATTGAGGCACAGTTAGCTATTCTTGAAGCTAGAACTCAGGTTTCCCTGCAAGGCGTTGGCATGGTGCGCTTCGATGCTTTTCGAGACTCAGGTGGTGAGCAAAGTTTCTCCCTTGGCATCGCAGACAGGCGAGGTGATGGTTTTGTCCTGACCAATCTTCACGGCAGAGACGAATCTTATCTCTATGCCAAGCCCCTTCGCGGCTGGCACTCCTCATATCCCCTCACTGAAGAGGAGGAGGAAGCTATACGGGAGGCCTTCCAAGGTATAGAGGAGGAAAAAGCGGGTATCATTGAGAGCAGGCAGGAAAAAACGGATTGATGGAGAATATAGTTTAGTGGTTTGTTCTTTTTGAGGAATATTTTTCCTTTTTAAGGCATAGACTATATTGATAATGAAATTATGGGGGAGTGTCTGTCTTTGTTTAGTGGACGAGTCCGCTGGGACAAGATTAAAGCCCATCTTGCAAATAAGTTAACCTTGCTTCTGGTCCCCTCTCGTGGAGGAGTGGCCAGCCTGAAGTTACCTGTTTTCGTCTGTTACATACTCTTGGGCTGCGTTTTTGTGGCAGGTGGCTGGTTTTGTAAATTCTATAGCAATTATCGGAGCCTCGCTCAGATTGCACAACAACAAGAGCAGGCCTTACAGGAGAATGAAGAGGAAAAACAGAAGCTGGAGCACAAGAGTCAGAGAATCGTGGAGCTGGCAAAGCAGACAGAGGAAATGCAGAACCAGGTAGAAGAGCTATCCAGCTTGGGCGAGAAGATTCAAAACAAGGCACTAGAAAAAAAGCTGCTACCAGAGCGTGAGTTAGCGAAGCTGGGCTGGAAGCGAGGCCAGACTACTTCTAGATCCCGCGGTTTCAGACGGCCTCCTACAGAGGAAGAGGAGTTAGATGAAAGCTCCCTCAAAGAGCATCTAGATGAGCTTTCAGTGGCCCTTCCCCAGCAGGAAGCAGAATTAAAGCAACTTCTCAGACAGCTAGACCAATATCTTTGGCTGGTGGAACGTTATCCATCCCAATGGCCTGTGCACGGTAGGCTCACTAGCTCTTATGGCTATCGAATTCATCCTTTGCGCTTCCGGCGGATTTTCCACGAAGGTATAGATCTTGCAGTGCCCCGGGGTACTAGTGTCAAGGCTGCAGCTAGCGGCAAGGTAATATTTGCTGGCAACCGCAGCGGCTATGGGAGAACCATAATTATCAGCCATGGCCAGGGCATCCAGACTCTCTATGCCCATAACTCCAGACTTCATGTGAAGACTGGGCAGTGGGTTGAAAAAGGCCAGGTGATCTGTGCTTCAGGCAATACAGGCAACAGCACCGGACCCCACCTCCACTTCGAGGTGCGAGAAAATGGAAAACCTAAAAATCCCCTAAACTACCTTTCATAAGGAGGCGGGATTGTGCTGAAGAAAAAACGTTCCATCCAGGGATGCGGCGAGACCATCATCGGTCAGGGCACCGCAATTGAAGGTAATATTAAAGCCACAGGTTTGGTGCGGATCGATGGTAAAATTGAGGGCACCATCGAGACCCAAGGCGATCTGGTGGTTGGCACCGATGGGATAGTCAATGCCCAAATCCAGGCTGAGAACGTTGTGGTGGCAGGGCAAGTGCACGGTGCCATCACGGCCTCTGGCCGCCTTGAAATTGGCAAAACTGGTAAATTATACGCAGATGCACAAGTTGGGGCTCTGGTAATTGAGGAAGGAGCCCTTTTCCAGGGACAATGCCAAATGGCAGAGCACCCTCCAGGAACCAAAGAAGAGCTATTTCGAAACCTACAAGCTGAAGAATAATAAATGGGCCGGTTGCAACCGGCCCATTTTGCATATTATAAAAGCTAAGGAGGAGATGGCCATGCACTTGTTTACTGATCGCCATGAGGCCGGAATGCTGCTAGCTGAAAAAATGCAAGATCTAAAGGGACAAGCCCCCCTCTTCCTTGCCATCCCCAGAGGTGGTGTGGCAGTTGCCCATCCCTTAGTGCAAGCTATTGGGGGACAGCTGGATCTGATCATACCACGGAAAATACCCTCTCCATTGAATCGGGAGCTGGGAGTTGGTGCTGTCACAGGAGAGGGAGATCTTCTATTAGATGAGGAGCTAATCCAGCGGCTGGGAATCTCTCGCCGCTATCTGGAGCAGGAAATCCAAAGGCAAAAGCAGGAGATCCAAAGACGCCTGGAAAAATACCGTGGCTGCCGTCCTCAAACACAAGTTCGAGACAGAGTTGTAGTGGTGGTAGACGATGGTGTAGCCACAGGTTTCACCACCCGAGCAGCTTTAGAGGCTGTGCAAAGGCAGAAGCCCAGGCAGTTAATTTTAGCTGTGCCTGTGGGCCCTCCCGCGGTTATCGCCTCTTTTCGCACCTGGGTAGAACGGGTAGAGGTGTTAGCCACGCCTTCGCCATTTTATGCTGTGGCGCAATTTTATAAGCATTTTGGGCAATGTAGTGATATAGAGGTTTGTTCCCTCCTCAGGGAGCAGAACCTTAACTAAAACAAGGAGGAATGCCTTTGGCACAGAATGTGGTTGCTGTAGATCAGGCACTAGGCAATGTGGATACCCTCCTCAGAGCAGAAGGCTACCGGGTTGTGCCCCTTAGCAGTGATTTGTCACAGGTGGAAGCTGTGGTGGTCAATGGCCTAGCAGAAAATCTGATGGGAATTGAGGAGATCATGACTGCCTCCACTGTGATCGACGCCAGCGGCCTCTCTGCAGAACAGGTGCTTGCACAAGTTAAGCGCTCAGAGTCTCGAAAAAGCTAAAAAGTGTATAAAAAGCTCCACCCGGGCAAAGACTAGAAGTATCCTAGAGGATTTGGAAAGGAGAGAAGGTCTTTGCACAAGAAAGTGGGGCTTTTTATTATCTTTCTCCTGCTGGTGCTAGGGGCGTGGCTGGCCCTGCGGCCCCAGGAGCCAACCGAGGCCCAACGTCGCACAAGTTATAGTTATACACTGCTAGCACGCCTAATCAATGGCGAGGCTCGAGGCGAGCCTTATGTTGGGCAGGTTGCCGTGGGCGCCGTGATTCTCAATCGCGCCCAGCATCCCCGCTTCCCCAACACTGTTGCTGGTGTAGTCTATCAACCAGGTGCCTTTGAATCTGTATCGAGAGGACAAATTTGGACGCCAGTAAAAAGTAGTAGCTATCGGGCAGCTCAGGCTGCACTTAGCGGTTGGGATCCATCGGGCGGGGCCATCTACTTTTGGAACCCCTATAAGCCCGTTAGTCGCTGGATTTGGAGCCGGCGAATTATCAGCAGAATTGGCAAGCATGTGTTTGCTCGCTAGGGAGGGAATTGTATCGTGCGCAGATGGACTGGTTGGTTATTTGGCGTCTTAACACTATTTTTTGCAATCTGGGGGATTACCCAATATATGGCCAAACAAAACCTGGCCATAAGGCTGGAGAATAGTTATCAGCGAGCTTTCTATGAACTTACCTACAATATTGACAGCATTGAGACCCTGCTTACTCAGTCTATGGCCTCAAACAGCAGGGAGCGACAGATGAAATTTTTCTCCGATACCTGGCGCCAGGCAAGCGCTGCCCAGTCAAACCTAGGGCAGCTCCCCTTTAGCAAAATGCCCATGGCCAGAACGGAAAAATTTATCAGCCAGGTGGAAGCTCTCTGCTTTAACCTCTTCCGGAAGGTTGGCGGCGGCGGAGATGTCTCCGGTGGCAATTTGGACAGCCTCAAGGGTTATGCCCAGCAGGCAAAGCATATCAAAGAGAGTCTGAGCAAAATGCAGCCCCTCTTTGAGAACAATCCCAGCTGGGAGGGAATAGAAAAAGCAACCATGGCCCAGATCGTGGCACCAGGCAAAGGGGGCACAGCTCCTGGGAAGGCTGGCAAGCGCCCATCTGAGGCAGGGAGTCTTGAAAATAACCCTGTGGTGAAAAGTTTCATGATGATGGAAGATGGCCTCAAGCGCTACCCTGACCCTGACTTCGAAGGCAATATGCTCAACTTCAGAGAGCGGCCCCGAGGCTTTACAGGATCCCAGATCACTCGCAATCGGGCCATTGCGATCGCCCGCAAATTTGTGGCTCCTGGCAAACAAAATGAGCTAGCTAGGGTCGTGGCCACAGAAAAAGGCGACGTGCCTGCTTTCCATGTGGAAGTTATCCCTAGAAAGCAAGAACAGCGTCGCGGGAAAAATTCCTGGCGCACCCTGATGTCTATTAGCCAAAAAGGCGGGCACTTAATCTGGATGATCACCGAGCGGAATGTGGGCAAGCAAAAGCTTACAGCCTCCGAGGCCAGAGTGCGAGGTCAAAACTACCTAAAGAGCTTAGGGTATGAGGGCATGGAATCATTAGCTGCCGAACAGTTCGATGGTGTAGTTAATGTTTCCTATGTGCGTAAGATCGGCGATGTTTGGATCTATCCTGAGGAGATTAAACTTCAGATCGCTCATGACAATGGTGAGATCCTAGCTTTTGAAGCCATGAGTTATCTAACTTTCAAAGGTGCAGTTCGGGCTCCTGCCTATCCCCTCACTCGGGCCCAAGCCCAGGGGAGGTTGCAAAAACGGCTAAAAGTAGAGCGGGTGCGAAAAGCTGTAATCGTCAACGATAGGTTCAAGCAGGTGGCCACCTATGAATTTAAGACTGCTTTAGGTAAAGAGCGTTTTTTAATTTACATCAACGCTGTCACTGGAGATGAAGAAAAGGTAATCAGAGAAATTCCCGGACAGACAGAAATAATTTAAGCAAAAGAGCGCCGGCCTCACCGGCGCTCTTTTGATCACAGGTAGCAAACTTGCGAAAAGAGGCATTTAGGGGAGCTAAAGGGAATAAATGGAGTAAAATGGCTATTAATTGCTCCACTTTACCTTTGCATTGATCCGAGGGAGAGTTTATAATTAAGACAAAGGTCAGATAAGGTCAAAGTCAGAACAGGTCAGAAGGAGGTGTCCATTTATGGGGAGCCTTGCTGATTTCATCGAGGCATACCTCAAAGAGCTCCTAAGTGGCGCCCCTGAGGGCATCATCGAGATCCGGCGGCGGGAGCTAGCAGACCAATTCCGTTGTGTTCCCTCGCAGATAAATTATGTCCTGGAGACCCGCTTTCCCTTTGAAAAGGGATATTTGATTGAAAGCCGCAGAGGCGGCGGCGGCTATATCCGGATTATGCGTCTAGACTGGCGCACAGAGGAGGATCTGTTCTCGGAGCTCTCACTTTTGATTGGCGATGCTATCGGCAGTGAAAAAGCAGAGGAGCTTTTGGTCAGGCTCGTTGAGGGCAGGATCTTAGCTCCAAGGGAAGCAGCCCTGATTCGGGGCTTGGTGGAACAGAGCATAGGGGCAGTCGTGGCCCAGCAGCAAGACGAATTGCGAGCAACCCTATTGCGAAACATGCTGATCGTAACATTACGGGGGTGAGGACCATGATGTGTGAAGAGTGTAAAAAAAGACCAGCATCAGTTCATCTAACTAAGATTGTCAATAACCAAAAAACCGAGATGCATCTTTGTGAACAGTGCGCCCAGGAGCGGGGGGAGCTTGGCTTCATGGGTAATATTCAGATTAACTTCCCCAATCTACTTTCTGGCTTTTTTGATCTTGATCAACATTTTAATGTAGAGGCTCCCCCAACAAAAGAGGAGCAAGAGCGCTGCAGTTGTGGCCTCAGCTTTAATGACTTTCGCGAGCTAGGACAGCTAGGGTGCAGTAGCTGCTATAGGACATTTGGTCAGCAAATAGATCCCATCTTGCGGCGGATTCACGGACACACACGCCATACTGGAAAAGTGCCGCGGAAACATGAAGGGAAACTGAGCCTTCAGCGGAAGATCCAAAGTCTCAGACAGGAGCTTAATGAAGTTGTGAGCCGCGAGGAATACGAAAAAGCAGCTCAGCTCCGCGATGAAATTCACGGACTGGAAAAAGAGCTAGGGGGTGAGCAGAATGGATAAGAAAGCTTGCAAATGGCTGGAAGACCCGGGGCCCCAGCAGGAGATCGTTCTCTCCACTAGGATCCGCCTAGCCAGAAACATCGCCACCTTGCCCTTCCCCCAGGTTGCTAAACCCCAAGACTTAGCCCAGGTTGCCTCGCAAGTGCGGCAGTCCGCGGAAAATATTCAAGGACCGTGGGGAAAACTGCACTATCAGCCCCTGGAGGAGCTGGGGGTCCTCCAGCGGAAGAGTATGGTTGCCAAACACCTAATTAGCCCGCAATTGGCGCAAGAGGCCGAAAATCGAGGAGTGCTGCTCAGTCCCGAACAGGAGCTGGCTGTGATGGTAAATGAGGAGGATCACCTCAGGATTCAGGTGCTCCTGCCAGGTTTGGATTTGGACCGTGCCTGGGCTCTGGCAAGTCAGCTAGATGATTCCTTCGAGGAAAGTCTGGATTTTGCTTTCTCCGAGGAGCATGGCTATTTGACTGCTTGTCCTACTAATGTGGGCACAGGGATTCGGGCCTCAGTGATGGTGCACTTGCCAGCAATTACCATGGTGAACCAGATCAAGCAGCTAATCCACGGTGTAACTCAGGTGGGCTTGGCTGTGCGGGGCCTATATGGTGAGGGTACAGAGGTGGTAGGTAATATCTACCAGCTCTCCAACCAGGTTACATTAGGACGGACAGAGGCTGAAATCATCGAAAATATTCGTTCTGTTACCGGTCAGATCTTAGAGCAGGAGCAACAGGCAAGAGGGGTCCTTTTGGGTAATGCAAAAGCTCAGATTGAAGATCGCGTCTACCGCGCCTATGGTATTCTTACCCAAGCGAGGATCCTCAGTACCCAGGAGGCTATGAGCTTGCTTTCCGATCTACGTTTAGGTGTTGGCCTGGGTCTGATTGGTGGAATTTCATATCCGCAGCTGAATCAACTTGTGGTTACAGCCCAGCCCTCTGCAGTGCAGGGGATCATGGAGCGAGAACTGGACCCCCAACAACGAGACTACTACAGAGCAGCCCTCATTCGAGAGCGGCTGGGGGATAAAGCAAGAGAGAAAGGTGAAAATAAGTAAAAGAGGTGAGGCAGAATGTATAGCCGTTTTACAGAAAGAGCAGAAAAGGTATTGATGCTTGCCCAAGAAGAGGCAAGAAATCTTGGTCATAATGTTGTAGGTACAGAGCACCTTCTTTTGGGGCTGGTCCGGGAGGGCGCAGGGGTTGCAGCCAAGGCTCTCCAGAACTTAGGTGTAGATCTTGGCCGGCTCCGAGCCGAAACCCTAAAGCTGGTAGGCAAAGGAGAGGGCGCTAATATCTTCAAGCTGGCCTTCACACCCAGGGCCAAGCGGGTATTAGAGCTGGCCTGGGATGAAGCCCGGCAGACCGGCGTCAACTACATCGGCACAGAGCACATCCTCTTAGGCCTCATTCGCGAAGGGGAAGGTGTGGCAGCTCAGGTGTTGCGAGCCATGGGCGTAGATGCAGACAAGGTGCGCCAGCAGGTGTTCTCCCTTCTAGGTGGTAAAGGAAATGCCCCAAAGGGAGGGGCAGCCCAGGGTGCCCAAAACACCCCTACCTTAGATCAATTCGGACGGGATCTAACACAACTGGCTCGAGAGGATAAGCTAGATCCTGTAATTGGCAGAAGCAAAGAAATTGAACGGGTTATTCAGGTGCTCAGCCGCAGAACAAAAAACAACCCAGCTCTTGTAGGCGAGCCTGGCGTTGGCAAAACAGCTATCGCGGAAGGATTGGCTCTGCAGATTAAAAATGGGGATATACCTGAGATCCTCGCCAACAAAAGAGTAGTTACCCTGGATTTGGGAGGCCTGGTTGCAGGTACCAAGTTCCGAGGTGAGTTTGAGGAGCGTTTGAAGAAGGTCATGGACGAGGTGCGTGCCTCAGGCAACGTCATCCTCTTCCTCGATGAGATGCATACCATCATCGGCGCCGGTGGTGCCGAGGGTGCCATCGATGCCTCCAACATCCTCAAGCCTGCTCTAGCTCGAGGAGAGCTTCAGTGCATCGGCGCCACCACCATCGACGAGTACAGAAAATATGTGGAAAAGGATGCAGCCTTAGAACGCCGTTTCCAGCCCATCATGATCGGGGAGCCCACTGTTGAGGATGCCATCGAGATCCTCCGTGGCCTTCGGGATCGGTATGAGGCACATCACAGGGTGAAGATCACAGATGAAGCCTTAGAGGAGGCTGTAAAACTTTCAGATCGTTATATCAATGATCGTTTCCTCCCAGATAAAGCCATCGACCTGGTGGATGAGGCAGGCTCGAGAGTGCGCCTGCGCCACATGGAAGCACCCCAGGATCTGAAAGAACTAGAAAGTAAGCTCGGTGATATTCAAAAGGAAAAAGATGCAGCCATTAGCAATGAGGAATTCGAGAAAGCTGCCCAGCTGCGAGATCGGGAACAGGAACTGGAGGCGCAAATGAAGCAGCGCCGGGAAGAGCTTGCCAAAGAGCGGGGCAGACAAGAGGGAACAGTGCTGCCTGAGGACATTGCTGAAATTGTTTCGATGTGGACAGGGGTTCCTGTCACACGCTTAGAAGAGGGAGAAGCAGAGCGGCTCCTGAAACTAGAGGAGGTCCTGGGCAAGCGCGTCATAGGCCAACAAGAGGGGCTTGAGGCAGTATCGAAGGCTATGCGCCGGGCCCGAGCAGGGCTGAAGGATCCCTCCCGGCCTGTGGGCTCCTTCATCTTCCTAGGGCCCACAGGTGTTGGCAAAACTGAACTGGCTCGTGCCCTTGCTGAAGCCCTCTTTGGCGATGAGGATGCCATGGTGAGGCTAGATATGTCCGAGTATATGGAGCGACACGCAGTTTCGCGACTCATCGGGTCACCTCCAGGCTATGTAGGCTATGATGAAGGGGGGCAGCTCACAGAGCGGGTGCGGCAGAAACCATATTCTGTGATCTTGCTTGATGAGATTGAAAAAGCTCATCCTGATGTGTTCAACACACTCCTGCAAGTGCTAGATGATGGTAGGCTCACAGATGGGAAAGGCCGCACTGTGGACTTCCGTAACACTGTCATCATTATGACCTCGAACCTAGGTGCTCAGCATCTGCATAACACAGGTAGCTTTGGCTTTGCCACTGCCCAGGAAGAGGAGAGCAGCTACGAGCAGATGAAAGAGCGGGTATTAGACGAAGTGAAGAAGGCCTTCAGGCCAGAGTTCATCAATCGTCTCGATGAGATCATCGTCTTCAGAGCCCTGACCCAAGACGAGATCTACCAGATTGTAGGGTTGATGATTAATAGGGTACGCAAGTCCCTCAAGGAGCATGAGGTTGACATTGAGCTCACAGATAGCGCTAAAGAGGTCCTTGCGAAAGAGGGTTATGATCCTTCGTTCGGGGCCAGACCCCTACGCCGGGCAATCCAGCGTTTAGTTGAGGATCAGCTCTCAGAGGAGCTACTCTCTGGCACCTTCCAAAAGGGAGATCTGGTCTTAGTTGATGCGAAAGATGGAGAACTAACCTTCGAGGCCAAAGGGAAAATGGCAGCCGTAACTAATTAAGTAGCAAAAGAGGGATAGGCCACAGGCCTATCCCTTTTCCAATGCAGGAAAAATTAGCTTCTAGCTGAATAATAGCATAGGAG
>DIQB01000119.1:0-7343 GCA_002427165.1 Firmicutes bacterium UBA5473 | reverse complement strand
GAGAAGTTATCGCAAAGAATTAGTGTTTCAGGTTCAAAACCGCAGAGAGTTTATCAACATCACGCCCCAAGTCGAGGCCTGCCTTCGAGAAAGCGGTATCCAGGAGGGCCTGCTTTTGTGTAACGCCATGCACATTACATCTAGCGTTTTTATCAACGACGACGAGGCTGGCCTCCATCATGATCTTGAGGTTTGGCTTGAGGGTTTGGCACCGGAGAAGCCTCATTCCCGTTATCGGCACAATGGTTTTGAGGACAATGCTGATGCCCATCTGAAGCGCTCTATTATGGGTCGAGAGGTTGTTGTGGCAATAACCGATGGTAAGTTGGACTTTGGTCCTTGGGAGCAGATTTTCTATGGTGAATTCGATGGGAAGCGTCCAAAGCGGGTGCTGGTTAAGATTATAGGTGCTTAGGTTTAACTACTAAAGGAGTTTTTTCTATTATGGAATCCATAACCTATAACCTTTTGAGGGGACAATCGTCAGATCAATATTACCAAGATATCTCGACTTTCACGGATTATACCATTCAGTTGCTAGCAGGTTTTCAAGGGGTAATTAAAAGCTTTCGTGATCTTTCAGGGCAAAGGGGAACTGAAGATTCAGACTTGGAGTATGGCCTTGAACTTTTGACTATAGGTATCCTCTGGCAAGTTTATGGTCCCTTTGCATGTAGAGAAGCAGACAGCTCCTTTCCCCAGCAGGAAAAGTTGCATTTCAGGGTGCAATTCCAGAGCAGTAACCTCAAGCAACTCCTAAAGTGGCTATTGGGCACGGGTGAATTTACTGAAACAACAAAACGCTTGCAAGCCTGGGCAGCTTTTTTAAGTGCACAGGCAGCTGTCTTTCAGGAACGGATTCTAAAAGAAGTCTCTGAAGTTGCAGCTCGCTTCACTACCCAAGGCAAGTTGGCTTTAGGGGTGTATACAAAAAACGTTGCAAGTTTTCTAGAAGTGCATCTGCCAGCACATCTTGGAAAAGAGGATTATGTTTTTTGTGGTCGGCGGGAAGAAGAGTACCATTTAAATATGGTTGGAGCTGAAATCATGAATAGAGCTTTCCAGAGCTCCTTTCTACTTTCAAAACGGAAAGCTGTTCTCATTCCTATTTGTCTGCGTCAGCCCAAAACAAACTGCCAGATGCAAGAATGCAGCCAGGGGGAATATCACTGTAGGGGTTGTAGTGAAGCTTGCCCCGTAAACAAAGTAACAAGTCTCGGTGAGGAAGATAATTTTCAGGTAGTGATCATTCCCCATGAATCCATGGTTTTTGCCGGAAATAATGCAGCAAGCGTCTTTCAAAATACAGGGGTAGTTGGTGTTGCCTGCGTTACCACTCTCCTTGAAAATGGTTGGAAGGCAAAAGCCCTGGGGATCCCCGTGCAATGTGTTCCTCTAGATTATTCTGGCTGCAAGAGTCATTGGCATAGTGGGATTTCAACAAATTTAAATCTGAAAGAGCTTTCTAGGATCCTAGATATCTGAGACAAATCTTATGAATGGAGGAGCCAATTTTGTATCCATTAAAATTTGAACCAGTATATAAAGACTATCTTTGGGGTGGTCGTAACTTAGAAAAACTAGGCCGCATATTATCTCAGGGGAAGGTAGCAGAGAGCTGGGAGGTTTCAGGCCACCCAGATGGCACCAGCATCATCAGCAACGGGGAATTAAAGGGGCTTTCCCTTGTGGAGTATTTACAAAAAGAGGGTCACGCTGCCTTAGGCTCTGCCCTCCGCCCGGCTTACCTGCAAGAATTCCCCCTCTTGGTGAAGCTGATCGATGCTCATGACAAGCTTTCAGTGCAGGTGCATCCCACAGATGAATATGCCCAAAAACACGAGGGCGGTTATGGTAAGAATGAGATGTGGTACATTATCGATGCTAAACCCGGTGCCAGTCTAATTTATGATGTAGTACCAGGGATGAATAGGGAGAAGTTTACCCAAGCCATAGAGGAGGGCACCATCGGCGACTGCTTGCAGTCTGCGGAAGTAGCTCCAGGAGATGTGCTAGATATCCCAGCTGGGCTCGTCCATGGAATTGGCGAGGGGATCATGCTCGCTGAGATCCAGCAAAGCTCCAACCTTACCTATCGTATCTACGACTATGAGAGAGTGGATGTCATGGGGAAAAAGCGGCCTCTCCACGTAGAGCGTGCTTTGGAGGTCATCGACTTTGATTCTGCAAAGCGGGTTGCTAAAACTAAGCCCCAGGTCCAGCAAATCGCGCCTGGCTGTACTAAAGCGGAGCTTGTGGCCAATGAATATTTTGTGGTAGAGCTCTATGACCTCAAAGCTGAACTCTCCCAAAAGGCCCAAGGTGAGCGGTTCTTTATCTACACATTCCTCCAAGGAGAGGGCGCAATTAGCTATAATCAAGGAAGCGTTCCAATTAAAGCTGCAGAATCCATCTTAATTCCAGCCTCCCTTGGTCACTATACAATTGAAGGGAACCTTAAATTTTTAAAGTCCTATCTCCCATAAAGAAACATGAGTAGGAATTGTTTATCTGGTTAGAATAGAAACTGATGCCTTGATTACACTAATTGTGAGGTGGGATGGTGAAAAGGTATTTAAGCTTCATTTTGGCTCTACTCTTACTTTTTATTGTCGCTATATATATTAACAGAGTATCGCCTGATGATAATAAAATTAATCAGCAAGGGAAAAATGGGACAGTTTCCGATGAGTACCCAAATTTCGGCGGCCCCAATGACGTCAAATTAGAGTTGGTGGATGAAGCAGGCGAAAATGCTAGTCTTGCGCGTTTCAGAGACGAACTACTGGTTTCTGTGAAACGGAAAGACTTAGTGTTTCTGAAGGAACATATTAATAAAAACATCAAGTATAGTTTTGGGGAAAATGATGGAAGAAAAGGGTTTTTGCGAGAATGGGGGTTAGACACAAATCCAAACGAATCTAGGTTTTGGGATGAGTTAAGAGAAGTCCTGACCCTTGGTGGAACATTCAATGAGGAAAAAACAATATTTACTGCCCCCTATATATTCACTGAATTCCCCGAGAAGATCGATGCGTTTCAACATGTTGCCATTATAGATAAAAACGTTAAGGTATATAGCGAACCGGATCTAGATTCAAAAATTATCGGAAAACTAGACTACAGCATCGTCAGAGTGTTAGATCGTAATGTGAACTCCAGCAATACTAAGGGAGTTTCAAATGGGTGGTTGAAGGTAGAAAACTTTTCTGGAGAAGCCGGTTTTGTGCTAGCTAAATACACAAGAAGCCCTATTGATTATAGGGCCAGTTTCCAGAACATCGGTGGTGCTTGGGAAATGATGTTTTTTGTGGCTGGAGATTGAGGAGATAGTGGGCGAGTTTTCAACTTCAAAACCAAGGTCATGAAAATCGGCTTTCCCGGCAAGTCTAATTTCAGTTAGGATCAAGAAAGCAGCCCTAGGGCTGCTTTCTTGTTGGGCTAATAAGGAAAGGAAGGCCGGTTTTCCTTGTATCCCAAAGGAGCACTATAGCTGGGATAAAAGGAGCTCTGGCTAGAGCTTATTCCCCGAATAGTTAGAGAATGATTCCTAGCAAAGGAGTGTCATTTGTTGAAGAGGGCTAAGAGCATGATTTGGATTCTCCTGATTTTGTTGGGCAGCTTTCCGATAATTGCAGCTCAGGCCTATGAGGTTAGCAGGCAAGATAGTCTCTACCAGATCTCCAAGTGGTATGGTGTCAGCGTCCAAGAGCTAAGGGAGACCAACAATCTTACCGCCCCCTATACAATTTATTCTGAGCAGGTGATAATTGTTCCCCCTGGGAGATCATCGAAGACAATGGTCTTTTGGGGGCAGAGCTTTATGCAGGGCAAGTTTTGCGGATTAAACAGCCTCCTGTCAGGCAGGTGCCTACGGTACCCCAGCCTAAGACACAGAAAACAGTAACCCAACCTGCAAAGAATGTCTACTATTACAATATCCCAGATTTAATGCGGGATTTTCCCGGGAGATTATTTTTAAAAGGCTCTTTGCAAAGAAACAGGTGGCTTTAACTTTCGATGATGGACCAGATTCGATCTACACCCACAGATATTGAATCTTCTAGCTTACCATGGAGTTCAGGTAACCTTCTTTTTGTTTGGAGATGGGGTGGCGAAGCACCCTCAGATTACAAAAAGAATTTTAGCAGAGAACCATACCATAGGGAATCATTCGTGGTCTCATCCAGATTTGCGCAAGCTCTCAGCGGAACAGATTCGCCTGGAATTTAACAAAACCAGTCAGGAAATTATGAGGCGGACAGGTGTGAAGCCGACTTTCGTGCGGCCTTCCTACGGCGAGTTGTCTACAGAGGGAATGGGTGAGCTAGTAGAGTTGGATCAATATCTGATTAATTGGTCCGCAGATTCCGGTGACTGGCAAGCAAAATACCCGGACCAGGTCCTAATTGGAGCCATTCCCAATTCTAAGCCTGGGGCTATTGTCCTGATGCACTGTGCAGGTGGACAAGCTCAGAGCCTCCAGCCCACCATAGAGGCACTACCGTACTTTATTTATACCCTCCGGGTTCAGGGATATAGTTTTGTCACAGTGGATCAACTGCTGGGTATTCCAGCCTACAGAAGCTAATAAAGCAAGCAAAACAGACGAGTTTGGGAGAAGAGGCTGTCCTGGAGGGCAGCCTCTTCTCTATGGAACACAGATGATTTGCCCAACCCTCAGGCTATTGGGATCCAATGAGGGATTGAAACGCAAGATGGTTCTAACGCTGGTTCCCCGCCGAGCTGCGATTTCGGAGAGAGTATCCCCTGTTCGGATAGTGTAATGGCGGAGCCCCTCTGGACAGGGAAAAGGCAGAGGAACGGGTTCTGCTCGAGGAGGCACACAAAGCACCTGTCCAATCCTTAAACTATTTGGAGCTATATCTGGATTATTAGCAAGTAGAGCACTGACTGTTGTTTGTTGTTGGCGCGCAATTTTAAATAAAGTATCTCCTGCTTTCACAGCATAGCGAATCCAATTGGGGGGACAAGACTGTACCCTTGCTCTGGGGATACAAATTTGCTGTCCTATACGCAAAGCATTGGGGTCGATACCTGGGTTAGCCCTAATAATTGCAGTAACGGAGGTTCGGAAACTAAGGGCTAACCGAAAAAAATTGTCTCCAGACTTGATTGTGTATTGCTGAAACCCTGGAGGACAACGATTTGCCATGAAGAATCAGCTCCTTTCTGACCTAATATATGTTAGCAAGAAGCGAGGAGTGTTTTATGCAGGTAATTGATGCATTTTTCCCTTATTTGGGCATGCTAGAGATATGTAGTATTTTTGGGGAGGTATCCAGAATGTCTGATTTCAAAAATCTCTTCAGCCCTGGGAAAATAGGAACCATGGAGCTGAGAAATCGTTTAATTATGCCAGCTATGGGAAGCGGCATGCAGGCCGAGGATGGTTCTGTTACAGAGCGCCTCTACCACTACCATAGGGTCCGCGCTGCCGGTGGCACGGGACTGATCACTGTGGAGATTGCGGCAGTTCATCCCACAAGTAAAGGAGCAGGGCTTGCCATCTATGATGACAAGTACATACCTGGCCTGAGGCGCCTTGTGGATGTGATCCACCAAGGCGGAGCTAAAGCTTGTTTGCAGCTGTGGCATGCAGGCAGACAGCTCAATTCCATGGTTACAGGCATGCCCATCGTGGCACCTTCCGCCATCCCTTGTCCCCTCTGTCAGGAGGAGCCCAAAGAACTGAGCGTAGGAGAAATCCAGGAATTAGTTGAGGCCTATGGGGAGGCAGCTAGACGCGCAATGGAGGCTGGTTTCGATTCCATTGAGCTCCATGGTGCCCATGGCTATCTTATCGCCCAGTTCATGTCCCCCTATTCTAACAAACGCACAGATGAGTATGGTGGTAGTTTGGAAAGGCGAGCTCGCTTTGCAAGGGAGATTATCTCCAGTGTCCGCTCGAAAGTAGGCCCAGATTACCCCCTGCTCTATAGGTTCAGTGGCGAGGAGCTGGTAGAGGGTGGCCTTACCATTGAGGATAATAAAAAAATCGCCCCCTTGCTGGTGGATGCAGGTGTTGATTGTCTCCACGTCTCTGTAGGTGTCTATGAGACCTTGCGCTATGTTGTGCCGCCTATGGATCTAGAGCGTGGTTTTAATGCCTGGGCAGCTCATGAAATAAAAAAGGTAGTTTCTGTGCCTGTGATTGCCGTGGATCGGATCAACGATCCTTATGTTGCAGAAGATATTCTAGCCCAGGGCCAAGCAGATTTTATTGCCATCGGCCGTAGTTTGCTTACAGAGCCTAACTGGCCCAAGCTAGTGCAAGAGGGGAAATATGATCAGATGCGCCATTGTATCGCCTGCAATCAGGGCTGTGTAGATCGACTGCTTTTGGAGCAAAAGCACGCTACTTGCATTCTTAACCCCTCCTGTGGCAGGGAAGAAGAATTTGCTTTCAAGTCTGTCCAAGGAAAAAAGAAAGTGGTGGTAATCGGAGGTGGGCCAGCTGGGATGGAAGCAGCCCGAATAGCAAGGCAGCGCGGTTGTGAGGTTGTGCTTTTTGAAAAAAGCTCAGATCTAGGTGGCCAGTGGCGGCTTGCTGGTATTCCAGCGAATAAGTGTGAGATCCGCGGGGATGTACAGTGGCTAATTAAGAACCTCTACAGTAGCGGGGTGGAGGTGAAAATGAATACCCCAGCTACTGTGGAAAATGTGCAAGCCCAAAAGCCAGATTTAATAATTTTGGCCACCGGAGCCGAGCCCACAGCGCCCCAACTACCTGGGATTGATTTACCTCATGTTGTGCTTGCAAAACAGGCTCTAGAGGATCCTGCATCTTTAGGAAAAAGGGTAGTTGTGGTAGGGGGAGGGCCTACAGGCCTTGAAACAGCAGAGTATTTGGCAGAGCAAGGCAAGGAAGTTACCGTGGTAGAGGTCTTGGAGGATGTAGGGCTTACAATCGGTCCTGCCCGGAAGTTTTTCTTAATGGAACGACTCCAAAAGTTCGGGGTTGATCTCCGCATTCAGACAAGACTGGAGAAGGTTACACCCCAGGGTGTAGAGATTTGCTGCGAGGAGAAAAGTTTTATTGAGGCAGACAATGTTGTGCTTGCCACAGGGGTGCGCAGCATCGCAGATCTAGAAGCGAAACTTGCTTCCATCGCGAAGCTAGAGGTAATCGGAGATGCAAAAGAGCCTAGAAAAGCTACAGAGGCATTTTATGAGGCGCAGGTGGTAGCAAGATCAATCTGATTGCAGGAACAATAAGCTGGTGTTAGTGAAGAAATGGCGATATAGATAGCTTTATCTGGAAGAAAAGCCGTGGTTTTGAACCATGGCTTTTCGTTTAAGGTGTATTTGTCAATTGAAAA
>DIQB01000069.1 GCA_002427165.1 Firmicutes bacterium UBA5473 | reverse complement strand
CAGAAGGATGTTCTCCACATCCTCACCTACGTAGCCTGCCTCAGTGAGTGAGGTGGCATCTGCGATGGCGAAGGGAACATTGAGAATCCTGGCCAGGGTTTGAGCAAGTAACGTCTTCCCAGAACCCGTTGGGCCCAACAGGAGAATGTTGCTTTTTTGTAGTTCCACATCATCCACATGAGAGGCAGAATTGATCCGTTTGTAATGGTTGTAGACTGCAACGGAAAGGGAACGTTTGGCTTCATCTTGACCGATGACATACTGACCTAAGATCTGGTTGATCTCCTTTGGTTTGGGGACGTTTCCCAGCTCCACATGGGTCTGCTCGCCTAGCTCCTCTTCGATGATCTCATTGCATAGCTCGATGCATTCATCGCAGATATAGACCCCAGGGCCGGCTATAAGTTTTTTTACTTGCTCCTGGACTTTCCCACAAAAGGAGCATTTTAGTTGACCCTTTTCATCGCCAAACTTAAACATCTCATCACCTCTCTTTGGCTAGACCTTCACCTTTCTTCACGAAGATCTGGTCTATAATCCCATACTCCTTGGCTTCCTCTGCGGACATATAGTAGTTGCGGTCTGTATCCAGCTCCACCTTCTCTATATCCTGTCCTGTGTGCCGTGAGAGGATCTCATTGCCAATGTGCTTGAGACGGAGGATCTCTCTCGCCTCTATTTCAATATCTTTGGCCTGGCCCCGGGTACCGCCTAGTGGCTGGTGGATCATGATCCGGGAATAGGGCAAGGCAAAACGCTTGCCAGGAGCGCCTGCAGTAAGAAGCAGGGCTGCCATGCTAGCTGCCATACCAATGCACATTGTGGATACATCTGGCCTGATATACTGCATTGTATCGTAGATGGCCAGGCCAGAATATACTACCCCACCGGGGCTATTGATATACAAGAAAATATCCTTGGTTGGGTCCTCACTTTCCAGGTGGAGCATCTGAGCGATGACGAGATTGGCAGTATCATCGTCGATAGGGCCGCTTATGAAGACGATTCTTTCTTTGAGGAGTCTGGAATAGATATCATAGGCTCGCTCGCCACGACTACTCTGTTCCACCACCATGGGTATCAGTGTGCTCATCTTCTTCACCTCTTCCCTCTTCCTGTTGTACTAATACTTCCTGAACCTGGGCTTGATCCCGGATGAACTTTCTTGCTCCCTCTAGCAGCAACTGGTACTGGGCGGTGCTGACTAGTTCTGCCTCTTCCTCTTTGGGATGAGACTGCTTTAGCTGTGCAATTTTCGCTTCAAGTTCCTCGGTGCTGGGGGTAAGCTTTTCTGCCTTGGCAATGGCGAGAAGTACCAGCTCTTGTTTTAATTCTTTCTCTGCCAAGGGGACGATTACCTCCTGGGAAGTCTTGCCATCGGCCTCAAGCTCTCGGATGTAGTCCTCCCATTGTATGCCTTGATAGGAAAGATAGATTCTCATCCTCTGTTCTGCTCCCCTTTGGTATGTCTCCAAAGTGAAGGGTGGGAGCTCAGTTTTGCTTTCCTCCACAACCTTATCAACTAGGTCCTGATAGAGCTTTTGCTCAGCCTGAGATGCGATGTTTTGTTCCAGCTGGCCGCGGATCTGTTCTTTCCACTCAGCCAAAGTATCACAACCGCTGACATTTTGCGCAAAGTCGTCATCTAGATCTGGGTATTCCCTTTGCTCAATGCCTACTAGCTCCACAGAGAAATCAATGGTCTTGCCGGCGACCTCCGCGCTTGGATGATCCTGGGGATATTCTATGCTAACAATCTTCTTCTCGTCAATTTCCATCCCCACAATTGCAGCATCTAGCTCGGGTTCCAAAAATCCCTGGCCCAGATGCACAGGGTAGCCAACCAATTCAGTCCCAGGCACAACTTCATCGCCAATTTTACCTATGAGGTTTATTTTAGCGTAATCTCCATCCTCGGTTTTGGTCTTCTCGCTGGGGACCAGCTCGCTGTAGCGCTCTCGAGAAGACTGGATTTGCTGATCAACTAGCTTATCGTCCACAGGCTGGAGCTTTTTTTCCATAGTGATGCCCTTATATGTTCCCAGCTCCACTTCAGGCTCTAGATCCATAGTCACCTGGAAGGAAAATTCCTTCCCCCACTGTAGATCCTCTGCCTCATAATCAAAGCGGGGTTGGTTTAGGTAAGCGAGCTTATGCTCCTGTGCTGCCTCAACAAAAGCTCGAGTCAAAATTTCTTGAAGAGCCTCGCCCCGCAGCGCCTCCTTACCCACTACGGCTTCAACCATTTTGCTAGGTGCCCGGCCTGGGCGAAAGCCTGGAATCTTAACTTTCTTTGAAACTTCTCTGGCATTCTTCTCTAGAGCTCTGTCTACCTCTTGGGCTGATAACAAAAAGTTTACCCGGGCCTGACTTCTCTCTAGTCTTTCCAGGTTCATTTCCATTTATCCTGGTTCCTCCTTGCTGTTTGGGGTTCTTTAGTTCAGTACCTACTTTATCTTCTCCATAAGGCTGGAAAATCCTTCCTCAGGTGGATAAAAAGAAACCTCAGCTACCGGGCTGAGGGAATTAACGAATGGAGCGGAAGACGGGATTTG
>DIQB01000063.1:6706-20168 GCA_002427165.1 Firmicutes bacterium UBA5473 | reverse complement strand
AAATTATAGGCAACTAAAGGGGCAAGCCTTGGAGCGAAGATAATTCCCAAAATGGTGGCACCAAGCAGCAAAAGGATTGTAATATTAATAAAGGTGCTGGCCACATACCAGCCTTCCTCTTCCTTGTTGTTCGCTAAATAAGAGGTGAACACAGGGATGAAAGCAGCACTGAGGGCACCGCCGATCAAAAGATAATACATTAGATCCGGAATCGAAAAGGCTGCAAAAAATATATCAGTAAGGCGCGTCCTGCCAAAAATCTGGGCGATGGCTCGCTCTCGAACAAAGCCCAAAAGCCGGCTGAGAGTGATGGCCACCATAAGCAGGCCTGCAGCCTTGGCCACCCGACGGTTGCTATCTTCCATAGTACTCATCCCTTCCAAAATCTTACACATCTACTACTTATTCCACATTCCCGCCCCTTTTCCTGCCCCAAAGGTGCTCTAAGTAACGATTTCTTCGGACAATGAGCTGATCTAACTGCAACAGGGGCACCTTGTACTTTGGGGAAAAGCCAATTTTCCCCAAAAGCAGGCCACCATCTCCAGACAGCTCCCCTAGGATCAAGGCTCTACCTACCTGAACTCTCCTGCCCATAAACACAATTCTATAATTTGCTCCACCCCAGGCCACTGTCAGGGCCTGAGGGATAGCTTGCCTACCCAAAAGTGAATTTCCCCCCAGGGTTGTTGCAGCAAGCCCACCCCACAGCAGAAGTAGACCTAGGCCGAGGATCCAAAGATACTTTTGCATAAAACACCCCCTCTGTAGGATTAGGAACCTGGGTGTTTTTCATTCCTTCCCTGCTGATAAAGAAGGAGCGCTAAGGAATCTGCAAGGAGGCCGGCTCCTCGGATGGCTTCATCCTTGGCATTGAGCCTTGCATCCCCCACCTCAACTAATAAAAATTGATCTGCTAGATCTTGATTGTGAGGAAACATCCCCTTGGTAAAAATGGACCTGGCCAAACCCGGATAGAGCTGTTCCATTGTCTGTTGCAATCCTTGGCTGAAGGCCAATACTGCTTTGCGATTGGGAAATTCCTTCCCTCCCCGCTCGCTTCCCACATAAAGCATAATCCTGGCTACTTTCTCCGCACCTACAGTGGCAGTTGTTACCTCCCGCGGCGTTTTAGGATCCCGAATCCCATCCCGATGGACGTCAATGAAAACTTTCAAAGAGGGATATTGTTCCTGAAGCTGCCGTACTGTGGCCCGAGAGCGGGTGTAGGACAGGTGGTAAGGTTGCCCATCGTGCACCTTGCGCACATGGATCACCCCCAGGCCATGGGCCTGGAGACCCCGAGCCAAGGCGTCTCCCACCTCTACAATATCCCCTTCGCCCACAGCCCGCTCTTTCCCTGAAGAAGGCCGATAGGACTCGCCTGTATGGGTATGGTAGATGGCGATAGTGGGAAGATTTGGCACTGCCTCCCGTCTGGGAACGGGCTTTTGGGGGGCCTGGGAGGGCATACTTCTGCCCCCTTCCAAAAAACCCAGCTGGGAGGAAAGTACAGCTTTGGGGCTTTGCGGCTGCAAATCAATCAGCCAAACAATAGCTCCCAGCCACCTAGCACCGGCAGGAGCCTCCCAGGAACGTACTGCACCTTCAGAGAAGTAGCGGACAGTAAAAGTTATAAGGAAAGAAAGAAAAAAGAGCAGCCACAGGGGCCGCCATGGTAGGTTTGTTGTCTGCCAGTTTCTGCGAAGCCGACGCCATTTCCTTCTCATCGCTGTCCCTCCTCGTTTATGTCTATGCACACGCGGGGGAAAATAGAAGGGGCTGTCCCAGCTTTTTCCAGATTAGGCAAAGCCTTTTCCAGAAGGAAAACAGTGGCAGCTGGCGAATAAGTAATATACAACATACCGAAAGGAGCAGGTACATGAAAAAAGTTTTATTAACACTACTTGCCATGGTACTTCTCACAGTTGGCGCTTTTGCAGCTGGCATCACTGTCAATGGAACAGCCGAACGCATGATGCAGCCAGATCTGGCCTACATTGAGCTGGGCGTGGAAACTCAAGGAGACACGGCCCAAAGCGCAGTAGCCCAGAACGCTGAGATCATGAGTCGGGTAATGCAGCACCTACAAGCCGCCTCCATCGCCAAAGAGGACCTGGCAACCTCTGCTTTCTCCCTCTCGCCACAATACCACTATCCCAAAGGAGAAGCCCCTGTGCTCGCAGGTTATTTGGCCTCCAATCTCCTGCGGATCACCCTTCGCGGCGAGGATCTGGGACGAATCGGAGAGGTGATTGACATCACAACGGAAGCTGGTATCAACAAGGTACAGAATATCACCTTCACTGTGGAAAAGAGCCAGGAACTGGAGCTGGAGCTTCTAGCAGAGGCTGTTAAAAATGGGAAAAAGAAAGCCCAGATCATGGCCCAAGCTGCTGATGTAAAGCTTGGTAAACTCCTTGATCTGAGCAATTCCTATGCTTCAATTCTTCCCTTTAGGATGAATGTGCGGGAGGATTTCGCTGTGATGAAGACAGCCGCTAGCACCCCTATTCAACCTGGGGAAATTAAAATCTCCGCGCAAGTTAATCTCCAGTACGATCTGGGAAACTAGCCTCTGAGATTCTCTGCATACTGAGATTTAGTAATTAACTCCACGAGCTCCTGGTTGGACTTGGTGTTTGTAAGCCGTTCGATCAGGAGCTCTGTTGTCTCTTGAGGTCCCAATGAGTCTTGGAGCCTTCGCAGCACTAACATGCACTCCAGCTCTTCCTCTGTAAGCAAGAGCTCCTCTTTTCTGGTGCCCGAGCGATTGACCTCAATGGCTGGAAATATTCTGCGCTCTGCCAGCTTCCGACTCAAGTGTAGCTCCATGTTGCCTGTACCCTTGAATTCCTCGTAGATCACCTCATCCATCCTGCTACCAGTCTCCACGAGCGCCGTGGCCAGAATCGTAAGGCTACCACCTTCTTCAATATTACGAGCAGCACCAAAGAAACGCTTGGGTCGGTAGAGAGCCGTAGGATCGATGCCGCCAGATAAGGTGCGGCCACTGGGTGGCACCACCAGGTTATAGGCTCTGCCCAGACGAGTGATGCTATCGAGTAGAATCACCACATCCTCCTGCTGCTCCACCAGCCTTTTAGCACGCTCCAGGACAAACTCAGCCACCCGTACATGGTTCTCTGAGGGTTGATCGAAGGTGGAGTTAACCACCTCGCCCTGCACAGAACGCTCCATATCAGTAACCTCTTCTGGTCGCTCGTCGATAAGGAGCACGATCAGCTTCACTTCAGGATGATTGCGGGTGATACTGTTGGCGATATTTTTGAGAAGTGTGGTTTTTCCGGCTTTAGGAGGCGCCACAACTAGGCCCCGCTGTCCTTTGCCAATTGGGGCCACCAGATCCATCAAACGCATAGAGATCTCCCCGCCTGACAGCTCCAGATGCAGCCGCTGATTGGGATAAATTGGCACAAGATCATCAAAATCTTGGCGCAGGGCTGCGAGATCCGGATCTTTGCCCCCTACAGTGAGGACGCGCAAAATAGCATAATAACGCTCGTTTTCTTTTGGTGGTCTAACCTGTCCCATAACCTCATCGCCGGTTTGCAGGTTAAAACGACGGATCTGGGAGGGTGAGATGTAGATGTCTGTCTCGCCGGGAAGATAGTTGACGCGTCTGAGGAAGCCGTAGCCTTCGGGGAGGATTTCTAAAATTCCCTGTCCTAGAAGCAAGCCCTCTTTTTGCGTGAGGGATGAGAGGATTTCCAGCACCAGCTCCCGCTTGCGAAGCCGGGAGGCCCCAGTGATGCCCAGCTCCCGGGCACGTTCCTGGAGCTGGGTGGCAGTGAGGGCTTCAAGTTCGCTAATGTTGATCTTATCGATTCTCTCCAAACCCCCTTACGCCTTCTGGGAGCTGCCAAAGAGGCGAAGTTTCTCTCGAACAACCTCTTCCATGGCGCTTCTTGCAGGACCCAATAATTTCCGCGGATCAATCTGGGAAGGATCAGCTGCCAGCTCCCCTCGTACAGCGCCGGAGAAGGCCTGCCGCAGTTCCGTGTCAATGTTAATTTTGCAGATCCCCCGCGCGATAGCCTGTTTTATATCCTCATCGCTGACGCCGCTGGCACCATGAAGCACCAAGGGAATCTCAACTAAGCTTCTGATTTTCGCTAGCCTCTCAAAATCCAGCTTGGGCTCTCCGTGGTAAACACCGTGGGCAGTGCCGATAGCTACAGCTAAGCAGTCCACGTCAGTTTCAGCCACAAAGCTCACAACCTCGTCAGGATCTGCCAGCATGGCATCTTTCTCATCCACGCTGATATCATCTTCGGTGCCGCCAATTCTCCCAAGTTCCCCTTCCACAGATACACCCACTGCGTGGGCTGCTGCCACTACTCGCTGGCAAATGGACACATTCTCGCTATAGGGGTGATGGGAGCCATCAATCATCACTGCAGAGAAGCCATG
Organism: Firmicutes bacterium UBA5473; assembly: GCA_002427165.1. Lineage (GTDB taxonomy): Bacteria > Bacillota > DTU084 > DTU084 > DTU084 > UBA5278. The sequence goes on along the minus strand of DIQB01000063.1, from coordinate 15,734 downwards.
GCGAATGCAGCGCACAGCCTGCTCAAAGCTGGTGCCGTGATCCAGGTTCAGGGCCACTGGCACAGTAGCTTTTTCAGCTGCAACCTTGGCCATAGCCGCTATGTATTCCAAGCCTGCATAGGCAATGCCGCCTTGGCTGGCCTGAAGGATCACAGGAGAACGCTCTGCCTCTGCCGCACCGATGATCGCCTGGAGGATCTCCATATTATTGAGGTTAAAGGCACCTACAGCATAAGAGCGTGCTTTAGCATCTGCTAAAATTTCCGCCACACTTACTAATCCCATTTTTCATATCTCCTTATATCTAGTCTGTTTGTGGTTATTCTACTTTAATTGCCCAATTCCTTCATTAAGGGGGTAATCTGTCGCCTGTGGATTTTTCTTCCATTTAGTGTAGCCCCCATAGAGGACATTTATTCCCCTGTCTTGCTATGGGCTCGGCAAGCTCCCACAAAATCCCGAAACAGAGGATGAGGCTTGCCTGGTCTTGATTTAAACTCAGGATGGAACTGGGTTGCAACAAACCAAGGGTGCTCGGGAAGCTCTACCGCCTCCACCAAAGTCCCATCAGCAGATAAACCCACAAACTTCATTCCTGCTTTTGAGAGCAGATCCCGAAACTCATTATTGAACCCATAGCGATGGCGATGCCGCTCCTGAATTTCTTCCGCGCCATAGGCCTGACCCATTTTGGAATCTGGCTCCACGATCTGGCATGGGTGGGAGCCCAAGCGCATGGTGCCAGCCTTCCCCTCTCCATCATGTTGACACGCCAACAGGTCAACTACAGGATATGGAGTAGCAGGATCCCACTCAGTGCTGGCGGCACCTGTGAGCCCAGCCACGTTTTGGGCGAATTCTGCAACTGCGCACTGCATCCCCAGACAAATTCCAAAGTAAGGAATTCCCCTCTCCCGGGCTGCTGTGGTAGCTAGCAATTTCCCTTTGATGCCATTGCCGCCAAAACCGCCAGGGATGATGATTCCTTGGGCCTCACCTAACTGCTCAACTACATTATCCTCGGTTAAGGCCTCGGAGTCCACCCATTTGATCTCAACTTTTGTACCATGATGGATCCCACCGTGGTTTAAGGCCTCCACTACGCTGAGATAGGCGTCAGGCAGGGCCACGTATTTGCCCACCAGAGCAATCTTAACAGTGCCTGTAGCATGCTCCATGCTGGCAACCATCTCCCGCCACTGGGCCAGATCCCGCTGTCCTGGGGGCAAATCCAATTTCTCTAAGACTTGGGTATCTAGGTTCTCCTCTTCAAATAGCAGTGGCACCTGATAGATAGAAGGTAGATCAGGATTGGGGATCACAGCCTCTTTGTCAATATCGCAAAAGAGGGCGATCTTATCCTTCAGACCGCGAGAGAGGTCTCGATCCGATCTGCAGATAATGATGTCTGGCTGGATGCCAATTGAACGCAATTCCTTGACGCTATGTTGGGTGGGCTTGGTTTTCAGTTCGCCTGCAGCTTGAATGTAGGGGACTAAAGTGACGTGAATATAGAGGGTATCATGTCTTTGGAGATCCCGCTTTAGCTGGCGGATTGCCTCCAGAAAAGGCAAGCTCTCAATATCACCTACAGTGCCGCCAATCTCCACCATCACCACATCGGCACCTGATTGCTCCGCCGCCTTGATAATGCGGCTTTTGATCTCGTTTGTGATGTGAGGTATCACCTGTACAGTACCACCACGATAGGCACCCTGCCGTTCCTTTTCAATCACCGACCAGTAGATCTTACCTGCTGTTACATTGTTCTCCCGGGAGAGTGCAGTATCTATGAAGCGCTCATAATGGCCCAGATCAAGATCTGTCTCTGCACCATCATCGGTCACGAAGACCTCTCCATGCTGATAGGGACTCATGGCCCCCGGATCCACATTGATGTAAGGGTCAAATTTTAGAATCGTTACTTTTAATCCTCTGCTTTTGAGTAGACAACCTAAAGAGGCAGCTGTGATCCCCTTTCCTAGAGATGAAACCACGCCACCTGTAACAAAAATATATTTGGCCACTTGGCCCGACCTGCCTTTCCGCAAACTCAGCTATATTTTAAAACAACTATCCTTCCCTGGGCAAGCTTTTTCCCAAACTTGAGGCTCTTTTTTTCTTCAACTGTCCACAAGTGGGGTTTTTCTTGCAGAAACTCCTGGAGGCTCGCCAAAGGAAATGTTAAATGTTCTGTCTGATAATGCATGGGGATCACAACAGAAGGCCCCAGCGCCTCAACTACCTGCCAGGCCTCACAGGGACCGATTGTGTAGGTACCGCCCACAGGCAAAAGCAGGATATCCACCTTTCCGATTTTTTTAACATGTTCCTCTTGTAGAACATGACCTAGATCACCTAGGTGGACTATGCGCAGATCCTGTGTTTCGCCGATGTAGATGAAGTTCGTGCCTCGCTCGGCACCACCGGTTTGGTCGTGGAAGCTAGCCACAGGGAAAAGCTTCAAATCTTCTCCTTCCCAGGACGCTCCATCCCGCACCCGAGGCACAGCAGGATCTAACCACGATTCGTCTGCATGATCATAATGGTCATGGCTCATGGAAACAACTGTAGGAGCTACCTTAGGAATGGGGTAGCCCACCGATGGCGCAAAGGGATCTGTGAGCCAGGCTTCCCGGGAAGTCTCAATCAGAAAAGAGCTATGCCCCAGCCACCTGAGCATCGTCATCCTCCTCATCGACATATTTAGACATGATTATTTGATAAGCCCCGATCTGCAAAAAGCCTACCATCACAGGAAAGAATAGTACCAAAAGTGGCGGCACAAGTAAAGAAAGAAGCAGAATTGCCGCTGTCTCAAGAAGCACCACGAGGGTATTGCCCAAGTTGTCTAAAACTAAAAGGGCAGCCTTCTTGAATGTCTTGGGGACACTATTGCCATCCAGCAACAAGGGAACCAAATAGACCTGCATTAGCAGCAAAAAGGCCCCAAACCAAACCCAAATTCCCCCCATAAATTGAAAGAAGCGATTGCCAGTCCGAAAGGCGAAATAGAGGTCTGCAGCAAGGACCAAAAAGAGAAGGCCATTGGCTAGTCCCAAAAGAAAGGCCTTTTTAAAGAACAAGCCAAAGAAGCGGAAAAAGGAACCCATCCCTGCATCCTGGCGACTCATCATTCTCCGGCAAGCTTCCCAAGTAGCGCAGGTTGCAGGGGCAAAGAGCAAAGAGGCAACTAGCACCAATAATACCCCTCCGAAGAGCCAGGACTCAAGGAGCAGTGGGTAGGCAAAAAAAAGCGGGGCTACCCCAACAAATAGCCACAGCAGACTAAAACCCATGGCAATGCCTAAATGATCATAGAGTTTAATTGCTGCCTGCTTTAGGGCAGGCCAGGCTACGTTCACTTTTCGCGCCACAAAAACACCCCCAAAAAGAGAGAGACACTCCCCAGGGAGTGTCTCTCTATCCCTTTTATTTAGAAAATAGCCTTTTCTGTTTGCGGATCGAAAAGTTTCATTTTGGTCATTTTGAAGTAGACCTGATGCTGTGAGCCATCTTTCGCTGTGGTATAGGGCTCTACTCTCGCCACAAAGTTGTGCTGGCCAGAGGATAGATACAGATATACCTCAGATCCCATAGGCTCGCTTACATCAACGTTCGCGGTGATCACCATGTCCTCAGGTGCCTCAGGTGCGAACTCTCTAGCTTCGATGTTCTCAGGCCTCAGACCAAAGATCACCTCTTTGCCCACATAGGCATCAATCCCTTTGGCTTCTTTAACAATCTCCTCTGGCACACGTACCTTAAAGGTCTCGCCGTCGATGAAGAGGTTGTCCCCATCCCGAACTAACTTCACATTGAAGAAGTTCATGGCAGGGCTGCCAATAAAGCCAGCTACAAATACATTATTGGGATGATCATAGATCTGCAGAGGTGCACCCACCTGCTGAATGAGTCCATCCTTCATTACCACGATCCGATCGCCCATGGTCATGGCCTCGGTCTGGTCGTGAGTAACGTAGATAATGGTAGTTTGCAATCTGTTATGGAGCTTGCTCAGCTCAGAGCGCATCTGCACCCTGAGTTTTGCATCCAAGTTGGAAAGGGGCTCGTCCATAAGGAAGACCTTGGGCTCCCGCACAATGGCCCTTCCCAAAGCAACCCTCTGCCTCTGTCCACCGGACAGAGCCTTAGGCTTACGATCCAAGAGGTTCTCAATGCCAAGGATCCTAGCTGCTTCCTTCACCCTACGGTCGATCTCGGCCTTGGCGAATTTGCGCAGCTTCAGACCAAATGCCATGTTGTTATACACATCCATATGAGGATAAAGGGCGTAGTTTTGGAACACCATGGCGATGTCCCGATCTTTTGGTGGTACATCGTTGACAACTTTGTCGCCAATGCTGATAGTACCGTCGGTAATTTCCTCAAGTCCTGCTACCATGCGAAGTGTTGTTGATTTACCGCAGCCACTAGGTCCAACTAGAACGACGAACTCTTTGTCCTTTATGTCCAAGTTGGCGTCGTTAACTGCAATCACGTTACCAAATTTTTTGTATACGTGGTTCAGTGTTACTCCAGCCATTTCTGTTAAACAACCAACCTTTCGTCTCAAATTTTGTTCTTAACTAGGTAAAAGCGCCAATTTTTCTGTATATGCCACCTCCCTGAATTTTTTCTATCTATCCCCGTAACGAGGCTGAATATGGCATTTTACCTCTTTTTAATATTTCAACAGCAGAATCGGAAGTCCTGCTATTAAAAAAAATTTTTTTTACATCCGCTCAGGTGCAGAGATCCCAAGGAGGGTTAAGGTCCTTGCTAAAACAAGGCGCGTAGCTGAAATTAACAGCAGTCTACCTGCCTGAAGCTCCTCCTCGCTCCCCAATACCCGACAGCGCGTATAGAACAGGTGAAACTGAGCTGCCAGCTCTTGTGCGTAATGGGCCAGCCTGTGAGGTTCCATCTTTTGGGCTGCCTCCCCCACACACAGGGGTAGCTGGGCCAGCTTCTCCATCAGCTGTTCTTCCTCATGGGAATTCAAAATGGATAAATGCTCACCATCAGCTTTGGGAATTTCAATTCCCTGTTCTTTGGCCTGGCGAAGGATGCTACAGATCCTAGCGTGGGCATACTGGACGTAAAAAACAGGATTGCGGTCTGATTGCTCTTTGGCCAGATCTAGATCAAAATCCAGTTGGCTTTCGCTAGAGCGCATTAAAAAGAAGAATCTCGCGGCATCTGGGCCCACTTCCTCCACAATCTCCGACAAGGTCACAAGCTCCCCTGTGCGTTTGGACATAGTTACTGCTAATCCCCCGCGATAGAGGTTCACCATCTGTACAATTATAATGGCAAGCTTTTCTGGATCATGACCCAAGGCCTCAGCTGCAGCTTTGATTCTGACAATATAGCCATGGTGATCAGCGCCCCAAATATTAATCAGTTTGTCATAACCACGCCGATACTTGTCATCATGATAGGCAATGTCTGCAGCAAGGTATGTGGGAACTCCACTGTCCCGGATCACCACCCTGTCCTTATCATCGCCAAAGTCTGTGGAGCGCAGCCACAATGCTTGCTCCTCTTCATAGAGCTGACCTGTGGCTTTGAGCTTTGCCACTGCTGAGTCGATGGCACCGGGGTGCAATGTGGACTCCCTAAACCAGTTCTGAAAATGCACACCAAAGGCTGCAAGGTCCTTCTCGATGGCTTTAACCTTGATGGGCAGGGCATAATCCACCAGGGCCTGTTGTAGCTCGGCTTGAGGCAAAGAAAGAAGGCTCTCCCCTCGTCTTTGGGCTAACTCTTCCATAAGCTCCACAAGGTCCTTGCCGTGGTAGCCATCCTCTGGTAACTTGCTCTCCTCCCCTAGGGCCTGACGATAGCGAACCTCCAGGGACTGGGCAAACTTATTGATTTGGTTCCCAGCATCATTGAGGTAGAATTCGCATGTCACCTGGTAGCCTGCAGCCTCTAAAATTGAGGCCAAGGCGCTCCCCACAGCGGCTCCTCTGCCGTGGCCTATGTGAAGGGGTCCTGTGGGATTGGCACTAACGAATTCCAACAGGATGCTCTTACCCACTCCCACCTGGCAGCTCCCATAATCGCTGCCAGCTGTTAAAATTTCTACTACAGCAAGCTGGCGCCAAGCAGGGTCCAGGTGAAAATTGAGAAAGCCCGGCCCGGCGATCTCGATCTCCCGAACCAGGCCACTTGGATCCTGGAAATGATCCACAATCAACTGGGCCACCTCCCGCGGTGGCCGCTTTGCCGGTTTTGCTAACATCAAAGCCAGGTTGCTGGCCCACTGCCCGTGGGCCTCTTCTTTTGGTTGCTCTAAAATAACTTGGGGCATGCTCTCAAGATTGAGGTCCGATCCAAGCTCCCCGAGAGCTTGGACCAGACCCATTTCTATTGCCCCACGAACTCGTTCGATCACACTTTTCAAACCACTACAACTCCTTAGAAAGAGCTATGAAAGCCCAAGCCAATCATGGCCCCACTGAGGTCCATCAGGCAAAGATCCAAATTAACATCCCGGGTCAGCAGCATCCTCAGACCAAGATTCAACTCGCCACCATAGAACTCACCCATGGCGATCATCTTCGGGAATGCTTGCTTGCTAGGCAGGGTTTTGCTAGCACTGACAAAGAAAGTGCCGTTCCCCACTGTTTCCATACCAAGATGGCCTCGCACACCAATCTCCGGCAAATATTTGCTTCCCACCACAAAGAAAGAAGTGTCATTTGAGCGAGCTTTAGCTCCAACCGCAATGCCAATTTGCCCGCTGCGCTCAGGCACAATTGTATATTTTAGAAAACCCCGTGTTGAATTGGAATTATTGCTATTTCTAGCAGAGATTCCAGCTTCAAAACCCTTGGCCAGACCTAAGTTGAAAGTGAGGATATTGGTCTTGTTATAATTGTGGAGAGCAAGATCAAACTCACCTGCAGCTAAAGAGTCTGCGCTAGGAGACTTAATTAACCCTGTGGGACCATAAAAGGTAGGAGCTGCAAAAGAAGCTGTAGATAAGATCACCAGCAACAAACCTAAAATCAACATTTTTTTCATTTTCTCATTCTCCTTTCGGTATTAGAAGTCGCCAAGGCTAGCTCTCGGAGCAGGGTGGCAGCTAAGATACACGTGCGCTCCGAGGGATCGTAGGGGGGAGACACCTCCACTAAATCGAAACCACAGATCTTAAGTTTGGACACCACCTGGGAAATAATCTCCAACAGCTCTCTGGAACTCAAACCCCCAGCTTCCGGCGTCCCTGTGCCGGGAGCGAAAGCTGGATCCAGCACATCAATATCCAAAGATATGTATACTGGTTTATTCTTTAGTTGTTCAACAAGTAATGCTAGTTCTCCTGCTTGCGTGGAAATTAAATGCCCCACTTCTCTAGCATAGGCAAACTCTGAGGCTGTACCTGAGCGCACACCTAGCTGCCAGAGCCTGCCGGGTCCCAGCCTCTCTACCACCCTCCGCATCACAGTGGCGTGGGAGAAAGACTCCCCCTCCCAGTTCTCCCTAAGATCAGTATGGGCATCTAGATGCAAAACACAAAGATCAGGGTAGGTTTTAAGAGCAGCTTCAATTAAGGGGAGGCTCACCAGGTGCTCTCCCCCCAGAACCCCGGGGATCTGTCCGGTCAGGTGAATCTGCTCTGCTGCCTGGCCGATGACACCTAGGGCCGCTTCAATGTCCGTCAAGGGCAGCACTAAATCCCCTAGGTCTGCCACTGCCATCTGTTCTAGATCCAGATCTTGGTAGGGGCTGTATGTTTCGATGGCCACAGACAGCTCCCTGATCCGAGGTGGGGCCAAACGAGCCCCTGGGCGAAAGGTAACAGTGGCATCCATAGGAGCGCCGAAAATCACCACCTCGGCCTGGGCAGGATCGCTATCTGCTCCTAAAAAACGAGACTGGGGAAAATAAAACTCCGCCATTGTTATTACCTGTAGATATCCTGCACAAATTTAGGCAACGTCAAAGCTTGAGTGTGCATTTGGGCGCTATAATAGCGCAGGGGCCAGGTGGCAATTGACTGCGCTACACAATCCATATCCACCTTGTGAGGATCTGGACCCTTCGAGCCAATAGTAAAACTCCACAAGCCACTGGGATATGTTGGAATTGCCCCTAGATATACATAAGTTTGCGGGAAGACCTTAGCTAATTTTTCCCTACTATCCGCCATAATATCCCGATTCACAAAGGGAGATTCCGTCTGGGCAACTACCAGCCCCCCAGGACTCAGAGCCTGGTGTACTAAACTATAAAACTCCTGAGAGAAAAGAACTGCCCCAGGTCCCACAGGATCTGTGGAGTCCACAATCACCAGATCAAAATACTCTTTGAATTGAGCGATCCTTGCAATGCCGTCACCAAACTCCAAGCGCACTCTTGGGTCTGTAAGCCCTGAGGACACTTTGGGAAAATATTCTTGGCATACGCGCACTACCCGCTCATCTAGCTCAAAGAGGTATACCTCCTCCAGGGAGGAGTGACGCAACAGCTCCCGGATGGAGCCGCCGTCTCCACCGCCGATCACTGCTGCCCGCCTCACATTGCCATGTGTGAACATGGGCAGGTGGGCAATCAGTTCATGGTAGACGAACTCATCAGCGTCCGTGAGCATTACTGCACCATCGATAACAAGTAGGCGGCCATACTCTTCAGTATCCAGAACTGCAATGTCCTGGTAGGGGGATTGCTCCCGATGCAGGTTCTGCCGCACCTGCATCGAGATTGCAAGATTATTTGTCTGTTTTTCAGTAAACCAAAGCTGCATTTTTACCTCCTTAAAAACTCAATACCACAGGGCCACTGCAGCAAAAGCGCAACCATTCTCCTGGACCACATGGTCAGTTGCCTGAGTCTCAACCTTCACCAAAGGCACTCCCCGCTCCACAAAAGCAGCCCTAACCATCTGTTCCACGGTCTTTTCTGCTTCCTCTTTGGAGCAAGACCCTGAATACTCCATGATCACCCCGTAGGAATCGGCACTGAAGCCAATGCCAACGGCGGCTGCAATTCGCTCACCCTTTTGTGTGCTCAGGGC
>DIQB01000063.1:6160-6546 GCA_002427165.1 Firmicutes bacterium UBA5473 | reverse complement strand
CTTTTGTGTGCTCAGGGCAGACCCATAAGCTGTGGGGGTCAAAGAGCCAGGGGGAATGTCCAATTTTTCCACCTTCTGGCAGCCTGGAGGCAAGATGCTGCTGACTTTTAGCAAATTAAGGTTACCAATTCCTGCGGCCAGAAGTGCATTGTCGAAAGCATTCAGGCGAGAGGGCCCCTCGGCACTGCCAGCCACTAAAGTAAATTTTGTCGGTGTTGGTAGCAAGTCTTCCACCCCATTCTAATTAGAATATTAGAGGCTTCTAGGCTAACCACCAGGCCGGCAGGCCATGATGCTAGCTGAATCCTGTATTAGTATAGCAAAAAGGATCAAAAAAGGAAAGAGCAAAATCAAGGTTGTCCGAACAAATTTAAAGTGGTAAAATA
>DIQB01000063.1:2751-5993 GCA_002427165.1 Firmicutes bacterium UBA5473 | reverse complement strand
AACAAATTTAAAGTGGTAAAATAATAAATAAAATTATTCCAAAAAAAGGGAGGATTTTTTTCGATGAATTCCCAAGTTATCGGTCTTTTTTCCCAGCACCAGGAAGCAATCAGCGACCAGCTTCAAACCACAGCAGCTTCTGAGCTTCCTGCTAAAACTTTAGGTGGACAAACTATCTCATCTATCTCCCAAGAACTTGTGGCAGGACTCGCTCTGCAGTTCCAAGGAAAGCCTGGTGCCCTCACTGAACTTGTGGCTAGACTCTCAGGCCAGGTTGTTTTAGCTGGAGACTCTGTGGACAACCTACGCTTGCTTCTGGATCGGATGCTAGAGGCAACTATTGCTGTACTCCAGCCACTTGCCACGGTAACACCTGAGCAATTTCTGCAGGAGATCCGCGAGCTCTATGAACCAGTTGACCTGGCAAAAAGTGAGCTGATTCGTGTTGCCCTGAAAACCCAACAGGAAATCATCCGCAAACAAAGCCGGGCTCTACTTGAGCTTTCCACCCCTGTAATCCCGCTGTTTGACAACATCCTTGTGGTGCCCCTCATCGGCAGTATCGATAGTCTGCGGGCAAAACAGGTGATGGACAATCTGCTAGAGGGAATTGTAGAGCATAAAGCAGAAGTAGTGCTCATCGATATCAGCGGTGTGCCTATAGTTGATACCCAAATCGCACACCACATCATGAAAACTGTGCAAGCGGCAAGGCTTCTGGGCGCACGCTGTATCCTGGTAGGAATCAGACCTGAATTCGCCCAAACAATCGTGAAACTTGGCATCGACTTCAACGATATTGTCACCAAAAACTCCCTGCAGGCGGGATTTGAATTGGCCCTAACCTGGGACAATTATAAACTACAAAAAATAGACGAGGAGTAAGAGCGCATGGAAGTGCCAATTTTACTTATTGACGGTTTTTGGGTAACTAGTATTCAAGAAGCCCTCCACGATCGAAGCGTCCTTGATTTCAAACAAAGGTTACTCACCAAATTAAATCAGCCTCAGACCCGAGGGTTAGTCATCGATCTTACTGCTTTGGATATAGTGGACAGCTTTGTGACCAAAGCCTTGATCGAACTATGCAAACTGGCCGATCTTATGGGAGCAGGTGTGGTGGTAACAGGGATGAATCCTGCAGTTGCCATCACCCTTGTGGAAATGGGGTTGGATCTTCGTGGTATAGAAACAGCTTTAGACCTCCAGCGAGGATTAGACAAACTACGAAAGCTAAGCGAGGAGAGATAGCGTATGGGCGAGCTAAAAATCCCCATCAAGAATGAATACGACATTGTTAGCGCCCGTCAGGCTGTGCGAGAGCTCTCCCGAGAGCTAGGCTTTGGCACAGTAGATCAGGTGCGCATTGCCACTGCTGTCTCAGAACTTGTACGTAATGTGGTCCTGTATGCAGGCCACGGCTTGATGATCGTTCAGACCCTAAAGAGCAATGGCAATACTGGCATTGAGATCGTCATTGAGGACCAGGGCCCAGGGATCGGAGATCCAGATCTTGCCCTGTGCGATGGCTTTAGCACCAGTGGCGGCTTGGGTGCGGGCCTACCTGGCGCCAGAAGGCTAATGGACTTTTTTGATGTTAATACCACCTGTGGCAGGGGAACTAAAATTCTCACGCGAAAATGGTTGAAATAGACATCGGCCATGTGCTCAGACCCAAAGAAGGCGAAAATTCCTGTGGCGATTCGATCCTGGTTCATTGCTTTCCCCAAATAATTCGCCTAGCTGTAATTGATGGTCTGGGACACGGCCCTGAAGCTGCCCAGGCCGCAGCAGAGGCCAAAAAAACACTGACCAGCACAGAGACTCTTGGGGGCCAGGAGCTAATTTCCCAATGCCACAACAAGCTTATGGGAACCAGGGGAGCTGTTGTGGGTGTAGTAGATCTGGACAAAAGCCAAAACATGTGGAGAGGAATTAGCTTAGGCAATATCAGCATTGCCTTCTACGGACAAGAGCACTATCTGCCAGCAACAAACGGCGGTATTGTAGGCTACAACCTACCCACGCGCCTGGTGAGCTGGTCCAGACCATACTCTCCCGGCCAAATCCTCATTATGCACTCAGATGGCATCCATAACCTGGCAGGTCTAGGGGAGCTTTTAGCCCCTACTGGAGGATTGGGCAAAGCACAAGCGCAACATCTGGCAGAGAGTATAGCGGTGGGGTATGGTAAAATAGAAGATGATCTAGCAATTTTGGTTGCCAAATAAGGGGGCTATCCCATGGAACTTTATGAAGAATATTTCTCTATCCTCCAAAAATACATAGCCCAGCAAAATGAGACTATCCTCTACCGTGCCTCAATACTGGGTAAAGAATTCATGCAGCAGGGAATCGGGCCTGAGGAAATCGTGGAAGTGCACAGTAGAGCTATGCAAAAAACTTTAGCACTAGCCTCTCCTTGCCAGATCCCGGGCATTACTTTAAATTCATTTAATCTCCTTTTGGAGATCATGATGGCCTACGGCCTTGCCTACCAGGAATATATGGAACATAAATCCCAAGAACTGGGTAAACTCCAACTCTATACTAAAAAGCTTGAGAAGACCAACAAACTCCTAGAGCAAAAGGTAAAAGAGCAAACTTTAATTTACCAATTCGCCTGTGCTTTCGGCGAGGTACTGCAAACTAAAGCAACAGCAAATCTGATTGTGGAGAAAACAGCTCTCGTTGTTCCCTACGACAGCTGCATCCTCTATCTTTGGGATAAAAATAAAAACACACTACAGGAAATTGCAGCCAGTGGCAAAGCCCTCCCTCCCCCAACCTACAGGCAGAATACACCTCATTGGGAGCGGGGTGTGCTGACAATTCCCTTGAATATTGACGGCAAAACCTTAGGCTATTTAGTGCTTTCCCTGGAAAATAAGGAGCTGGCAGAAGATCTTTTGCACCTCCTCACCATCATCGCTAACCAAGCAGCTTTTGCTCTAGCACGCGCCATGATGCAAGAGGAGACCTGGAGACAATCTATCACCGATTACAAAACTGGCCTTTATAATTTCAACTATTTCCAGGACCTTTGCCAGCAAGCCTTGGCCGATAATAAGCAGCTAGCCCTTTTGATGATGGATTTGGATGATTTTAAATCCTTCAATGATAATTACGGCCATCTCAAAGGGGATGAGGCCCTGATCGCTGTAAGTGAGGAAATCCGCAAAATAATTCGCAAAGAGGACCTTGCTGCCCGCTATGGTGGCGAGGAGTTTGTCATAGCCTTA
>DIQB01000063.1:0-2475 GCA_002427165.1 Firmicutes bacterium UBA5473 | reverse complement strand
AGTCAGCTTGACTTCAAGATTCAAGGGAACATCACCACCAGCATCGGCATTGCCATCTCTCCTAGGAATGGTACCTCCTTTATAGAGCTATTTAGCCAGGCAGATAAGGCTCTCTACAAAGCAAAAGCCCAAGGAAAAAATAGGGTCTCTGTTGCCCCACAGCATTAGAACAGCTCATGGAATAGTAAAGAAGAAATCCATTATTTTCTTTATCATCGCAAGCTTGATCTTTCTAGCCTTCTATGGTGACATCACTAAAAAAGATACCAGCTCCAAGCCATTGAATTGTCAAAAAAAGTGAAAATGCTATCGGGTCATGCACACGGCGGTCAAGTTCGAATACCCATTAGAATTAAATGGGCTTTATCACTCAAGGCCAAAAGCTTTTCCAAAAATATTTAGAAGACTTTATTCTCATGAAAACACTGACCCCAAGTCAGGAGAGATGCCTCCTCCACCCCCCTTCTACCTCGCCTTTTTAACCCACCTGAAATTGTTCAAATAGCAATAGTCACCAAACACGTCCAACTCTATAGAAAGCCCGACAGCAGAAAAGCCTCGCATGCGCGAGGCTTTTCTGCTGTCATGAATTATCATATATCGTCGTTGTCACGTATCTTTTTAATAGTTTTATATTTCCTAATTGCTTTAACCAAAACATTTTTAACCTCTGCCTTTTTTGCAGCTTTTTTAAGATACTTCCAATTAATATTTTTTTCATGAAGATCAAGTAGATTTATTGCCCATTCAAAATCACTTTCACTCTTCCAAAACTTAGCAGCAGCGAGACGATCCAAAATTAAATCTTCGACCCCAATGATATATGCCTCCATACCATTTACATGTACAGTTACAATTTGCTCCATAGACCCTGCTAAGAAATAATCGGGTATTTCAACTGCTAGGTCTAAGTCTTCATGATACCAGTGCCTATCTCCGAGATGACGCAAGAAACCCATATCTTCAATTATTTCTTGGGCTCTTTCCCGTCCATCAATCACAAGATCGATATCCTTCGTGGCATAACCCCCTAAAGTATAAAACTCTAAAGCTCGCCCTCCCACTAAAATAGGCTTGATCTCATAAGGTTCTAGTCTTTTGGTTAAAATAGCTAAAAAAGTCAACGTTTTTTTTAGCTGATCTTGCTCGTCTTGCAAGGCAACTAGTATTTCATTTAACCTATCCATTCCACCGGTACCTTCGTGGTCCAATTTTTTCAAGACGTCCACTTGCAAGGGCCCTTTCCCAACGTTTGCGATCCAACAAACGCAGCACTTCCGCTTCTTTTGGATCTCGGGGCTTGGTGCGAAGCCTCCGTCCACCCAAGGCCGCCAGATCTAAGTAGGAGTGTAGGGATTTTGTTCGTAGCTCTTTGAGATAGGAGTCGTAATCAATTCTACGAGTCACTTGCCTCGCCCCTCTAAGTTTGTTAAATTAATTATAGCAAAAAAGTAAGGAAAAGGCAAAAAACTGGCAACTGCCGAAAATTTATCTTATAAACGGTAAACTTGCCTCCAGGAGCCCACCCACAACCGCTTGCATTTGCCCCACTTGGGCTGCAACCTCATCGTGGGAAAGAGGATCCTCGCCCAAGCCTGCACCCATGTTCGTTACCATGGCCACAGCCCCATACTCTATCCCCAGCTCCCGTGCTAGCACAACCTCAGGTAGCCCTGTCATCCCCACTACATGGCCTCCGAGGCTTGCAAACATCCGCACCTCAGCTGGTGACTCATAGCGCGGCCCATCTGTACACACATAGCAACCACCATCAACAAGCTCAAGCTCAATAGCTTCCCCTGCTGCAAGGAGTGCCTTCCTCAGCCGTGGGCTATAGGGCCGGGTCATGTCAGTGTGCACAACCTCATCCTCAAAGAAAGTCTTAGGTCTCTGGGTGGTGAAATCTAAAAAATCATCAAGGATCACAATGCTGCCCGCGCCCAAGCTTTCCGTGAGGCTTCCCACGGCGAAAGTGGCGAGAATCGCCTCAACTCCCACCTCTTGCAAAGCCCAGATGTTAGCCCGATAATTTATTTTGTGGGGCGGTAGCCTATGTCCCTTTCCGTGGCGCCCCAGAAAAAACAGCTCCTGGGAAGCTCTTTTTAACAAAACAGGGCCAAAGGGAGTGGGCACCTCCATTTGGGTGCCCTCCCTGGCCCAGTTTCCCATACCAGTTCCGCCAATTATGGCAACGCGCAATGTTAACCCTCCAGTTTCCCTACAAACTCACCGATTCTCGAAAGCCCCTTTTTAATCTGCTCCCGGCCAATAGCATAAGAGAGGCGCAGATGATTGGGCATCCCAAAACCGCCACCTGGCACCACTGCCACTGATGCCTCATCAAGTAGTAGACCTGCGAAGGTATCTCCGTCCTCTATTACCTTGCCCTGATAATTTTTTCCAACTAAAGCCGACAGATCCACAAACAGATAAAACGCACCCTGAGGCCTCCTGTAAGAAAGACCTGGGATGGTA
>DIQB01000109.1:23708-27094 GCA_002427165.1 Firmicutes bacterium UBA5473 | reverse complement strand
GTTCAAGATTACCTACTTTCTGTATTGTTTTTTAAGTTTGGGACGTGTAAGATTATGTCAAAAGGAGGGGGAATAATGCGTGAGAGGGGACAAGCTTTGCTGGAGTACATTCTTTTGAGTTGCCTGTTGAGCATAGCCTTACTTGGAGCAAGTGGAAGTTTGCAAAAGGCTTGGGATAATTTTTATAAGCAAACTAGCATCACTATCTCATTACCATTTTTTTAACGGGAGGGCTCTTGATGGCCTACCAACTGCGGAGTTTCAAATATAGGCTCTATCCTAATCCCAAACAAGAGAGTTTGTTGTGGCAAGATACTTCCAAGGAAAAAAAGCTTGGCAAGCCGTATACAAGGAAGTTCCAATACACCCAGCGAGATGTTTTTTTGCAAAACTCTCGCTTATACTTACCTCAGGTAGGAGGAGTAAAGATTAACCTGCACAGAGAGATTCCCGGTAATATTGGGGTGGTAACAATTAGAAGAGAAACAACAGGTAGGTGGTATACGATTTTTTATGTAACAGTAGTGTCTCAGCCACAGTCGTCAAAAAAGACTAAGGGGGCTACCCCCTGCCAAAGAGAGGAGTGGCAAAGGCGGGTTGCAAGGCTCGAGGTGAGATTGAAACAAGCCAATAAGGGATTAGTTAGAAAAAAGAGAGGCTCTCGTAATTGGTTAAAACAACATGAAAAAATCGCCAGGATTGAGGAAAAAATGCGTTGCCTAAAGCATGATTATTGGCACCAAGAAACCACAAGTTTAATCCAAAGAGGAATTACCCCTAACCGAGAACAATGGGAACAGATGCCCACGCTTGCTAGGGAAATGTGGACCTATAAAACAAGCAAATAAAAGGAACTTATTACCGTGGGGACCACGGGAATTGATGCTTGTGGGTAGAACCCCAAGAAGCCATTTTGGCAGTCCACGTCCTCTGGTTTTTTTAATTATTGTGAAGGGAGGTGACAATATGGAATTTTTGCGGACGCTTTGGCGCGATACTTCAGGGCAGAGCATGGCCGAATATGGGCTTCTAACAGCTTTGATTGCGCTTGCTTGCGTTGCTGGGGTAAAGCTTTTGGGGCAAACTTTAGCCGGCAAAATAAGTGAGTTGGAGCAGCAAATCGGCGGTTAAGCAAAAATATAATAAGCTGAGTTCTCTCGGGCATAGTTTCCATAGAATCAGTGGGAATTTCTCACAACGAAGATACCAGAGGAAAGAGAAAGGTAGGTTAGGCAGATGGTTTCAAAGCTCCCCATTTTTCTTCTTACAGGCATGGCCTTTTATTGGGATTTGCGGTATCGGCAGCTACCCAATTGGTTGTTTTTCATCTCGCTGCCAGCAATAGCATTACAGTGGCGTGCCGGAGGGCTTGAAGGAATCATGTGGGGATTTCTTTTGATTGCGGTAACCCATCTGCCTGCCTATTTAAACGGTTGGCTAGGAGGAGGGGATTTAAAAATGGCCCTCTCTTTAGCCTTGTGTTTAGGCCAAATTTTTGTGCGGGCCTGGTTGTTTGCAAGTTTCATCTCAGGTCTATGGGGTGGGATCATGCTTTTTAGAAGACGGGGCAAGGCAGTTTTTTTTGATCTAGCTGCTTTATTTTATAGTGGTAGGGCCACAAGTGGTCTTGGCTTTCCCTATGGGGCTGCCCTTGCCTTGGGAACTTGGACTGCATTGCTTTTGGGCTAGGAGGTGGAAAGGGTGGAGCGAGGACAGACAATGCTTGAGGTGATTTTGGTCTTGCCACTATTGACGTTTCTTCTGTGGGGCATGTGGGAGTTGTCTTTGGCTTTTGGGGAGAGCTTTATCGCTAGGTACGCAGCCTATGCTGCAGCTAGGATAGCCAGTGTAGAAGAACCAGCAAACCGAGAGCAACGTGCTGCGGCAACAGCACGCCAACTCATTAGCACTGCCTTAGGCAGACGGGTAAATCTCCTTACAGTAACTATAGAATGCCACGAGGAGGATGATGGTTTTGAGGTATGGATCGGATGGTGGCGCCAGGGGCGGCTCTGGCAAGGACCCAGGCAAATTGTTGCCCACTCCAGGCTCCTGTTGGAAAACTAAGGGGCAAGTTTTGCCCCTGCTGGTGATTGGGCTTGTTATTTTATGGGTGGCCTTGGCTGTGAGTTTTAGCCTGGGGAGAGATGTTTTACAACGGGTTCAGTTGCAAATGGTGGCAGATCTGGCAGCGGAGGAGGGAGCTTCTGTGTTGGCAGAAAGCCTCAATTTTATGGCTACAACCAATCTTGCCATGCTTAGCATGGGTGTGGCAGCTTTTTTTGGTCATGGTGATGTTATAGCTACAATTCGTGAGTTTCAGCGAACCCAGGATTTTGTAGCGCAGGTTGCAGGGGCAGCTGCATTGGCCAAGGCTGAGAGTGTGGCCCTAGAACATGGAGCAGTAGCTATTCCCCTAAATCACCTAACTGGCACAGCGCTACCTTCACTGATGGTGGCTAGAGGGTATGCAGGGACAATTCCAGTTTGGCTAGAGGACAGGCTTCAACCAATAGATGAGAGAGAATATGGAGAACGTTTTGTGCGGCTTTTGGTAAGGAAAAGCAATCCACAGCGGGTGGATAAGTACCAACAGCCAGCGCAAATGGCAGTGGCTGAGGCTGCAGCTGAAGGGCAGAGGATTTTGGGAGAGCAGATTATTTTACCTTTGCCTGAGCCTAACTATAGTGCAAGTTTAGTGGAGATAAAATGTAAGCTTGATGGAGTTTTGCCGTAGGAGGGATTTTTGTGAGAAGCAGGGGAGCAGCATTAATGGAGGTTGTGCTTTCGCTGCCGCTTCTATTATTGTTAGCAGGTTCAATTAGCTACTTTGGTTATTGTCATCTTTTGAACATAGAACTAAACCTCCTTGCCTGGGAAGGAGCATCGGCTCTAGCGCGGGGACAGTCAGTTGGCAGCTGGAAAAGCTCCCTTGAGGGAAGACAGCTACTTGTGGATCCCGCAGAGCTCATCGCACAACAGAAGGGTGGCGCTTTATCTCTCTCCTATCCTTTGCCAAAACCCCTTTGGGCTCGCGATGAGGTCAACCGCATCATCAGCATAGCCTGGCAAAGGCCACAGCGCAAATAATTTAGGAAAGGATGATTATGAATGCGGACGCTAGCAATCACGATCCTACTCTGCCTTACTTTGGCTTTTATAGGGCCAGGCGCCAGCGAGGCTATAGATTTGTTGTCGGTTCGAGGGCAGCGGGTTTTGCTAGGGGGTAGCCCAGCGGTGGTTTCCACTGTGAGGCTCACTCAAAGGCAGCTGAAAGGATTCTTGGACAGGGCCACCGAGGAGGGATGGCAACTAGTTGAGACCTTATCGGAAGATGAACTAATCCTCTATCAACTGGAAAGGGAAGAGCGGCAGGGGCAGCTTTC
>DIQB01000109.1:11403-23574 GCA_002427165.1 Firmicutes bacterium UBA5473 | reverse complement strand
TGGAAAGGGAAGAGCGGCAGGTGCAGCTTTCCTATTGGGTAAGGCAACAGATGGCAGTTGTTCTCCAAAAGAAGAAGGGGAAAAACTATCAACAGGAGCTATTGGCTATGCTTTCCCATCCACCTGGAAGCTTGGAGCTTAGCTTTGCCACCCGTGGAAAAGAAGACGTTTGTTTGATAACTTGCTTCAAGGTAAAACCGGGGACCCTCTACAGCTACCATCAGCGCCTAGAGCGGGACGGGTGGCAGAGGTGGTTTGATGGTCAGATAGAATTATGGGAGCGAAAAGGAGAGCGCTTGGGGCTTCGTAGAGGAGAGAGTGGGCTTATGGTTGTGTGGTTGCTGAAAAAGGGAGGGAAGGAATTTGCTCAGATTTGATCGTAGATTTCTAATTGTGGCTATTATCTGTGGCGCAGTTGCTGCTATTACTTTATACACCTACCTTCAAGGTGTGGAAAAAAAGGTTACAGCCAGCTCCCATTATACTCAGATCGCGGTTGCAGCGCGGCCCCTTCCCATTCGCACTCGAATAGAGAAGGAAGATATTCGCCTGGTGCGGATTCCTCGTAGCACTAAGGAAGAAGGAGATTTAAGTACTGTTGAAGAGGCCGTGGGAAAGGTGATTACAACGAAACTGTTGGCGGGACAAAAACTCAAGCGCGAACTTCTGCTTCCTGCAAATAAGCTAGGAGGTATCACCCACCAGATTCCACCCCTGTGGCGGGCAGTGACCATCTCTACAGATGAGGTTAATAGTATCGCTGGGATGCTAGTGCCAGGTGACAGGGTGGATTTGCTAGCATTTCTGCGGGAAGAACAGAGAAGCCGGGTTTTAGCCAAGGACAGAGAGGTTTTAGCTGTGGGCCAACAAACAGGCCTTCAGCCAAGCGAGGATGAGAAAAAACCCCTTTCCATTACTTTGCTTGTACGTCGGGAGGAGGCAGCGCAGATTGCCCTAGCAGAGGAGACGGGAAGAATTAGAATCGCCCTCAGGCCCTTTGGTGGGGAGCCTGAACTCCCTCTGCCTAGGAAAGCTATTAAACCCGCACCTAGACCTCGTTCTATGCCTCAGCAATTAGGGTCCCCAAAACCTGTGTTTCAACCAACGCCAGCGATAGTGATGCCAGAGAGTGAGCCTGAGCCAGAAGTGCCGATTTTGTTGATCCATGGCTCCAAGCTTCAGGAAGTCTGGCCTTAAGGCGAAATGATAGCAGTTTGGAAGGGAGGCTAGGCTCGGATGCGAGCTAATTGTGCAATGAAGAAGCTAAAAGAATTGCTCCTAATTTTGGTTTTCCTGTGTTGCCAAGAGGTGTGGGGTGGAGAGGTATTTCAGTTGGAGGAGCTGCCCCGAACCTTAACTTTGGCCCCAGGGGAGAGCTATCTTGTGTTGGGAAGTGAGATCAGTCGGGTGATCTCAGGAAATCCCGATGTATTAGAAGTAGCTGTCCTCTCAGAAGGAGAGCTGGTTCTTCACAGCAGAGCTGTGGGTCAGACAAATCTAATTATCTCGGCTCGGGGTAATTACCAACAGACCAAAGTTATTGTAGTGGGATCGAAGGGTTGGGAACCAGAGGAGATAGCCTCTGCCATCGGTCTGGAAGATGTGAGGGTAAGGAAAAAAGGCAATACTGCATTGCTGGAGGGTGTTGTGGGCTGCCAACAGGAGCTAGAGTGGGCAGAGGAGATAGCAAGGCTGTATGCACCTGAAGTTTTAAATCACCTCACAGTGCCGGTGAACACTAAGGAACAAGTAGCAATTAAGGTGCGGATTGTGGAGGTTTCTCAAAAAAGTTGGGAGAGATTAGGAGTTCTATGGGGAGCGGAATTAGGTGGTCCAGATGGACAGCCTTTAGTTGGGATCAGCACCAAGGGGGAAGTGAAGTTAGCTGCAGCGCTCCACCTTTTGGAGGCCCAAGGCAGGGCTAAACTCATCGCTGAACCAGCCCTATTGAGCATCGATGGCGGAGAAGCAAATTTCTTGGCAGGCGGAGAAATGCCCATTCCTGTGGCGGTTCAAGAGCAAGTAGCTATCGACTGGAAGACCTATGGCGTGAAGCTGGATGTATCGGCGAACTTAGAGGGGGAGCTAATTCGAGTGCGTCTGTTGCCTGAGGTGAGCCACCTAGATTGGAACCAGGGGGTTAGTATAGGCGGCAGCATAGTACCGGCTTTGGCCACGCGTCGTGCTCAGACAGAAGTTTATCTCCCATCTGGTGGCACTGTGGTTATTGCAGGTTTAGGACAACAACAAATTAGCTCAAGCAACCGAAGTCTCCCCTGGTGGAAACGCTTGCCGCTTTTGGGTAACTTATTCCGCTATGAATCACGGGAACGCTCAAGTGGCGAGTTGGCTATTTTCCTTACAGCCTGGCGAGCTGATGGCCTGCAAGAGCCTGATTTTCTTGAAGAAACTGAGTTAGAAAGTGAGGTGAGGGCTTCGGTTGAGGCCGAAGCTGAGATGTGGCATCACGTGGAAAAGTGATCGCAGTTTTTGGAAGCAAGGGAGGTGTGGGTAAGACCACTGTTGCTTTAAATTTGGCCGTGATTTTAGCCCGCACTAAGGGCCGTAAGGTTACTTTACTGGAACTGAATGATGATGGTGGGAGCCTGGCGGCTCACTTGGGGCTAGAGGCAACACCTAACTTTGCCTCTTTGCTCCCCCAGGTAGAGGAGCTGGAACCAGGTGCACTTGCGAAAAAGCTGTTAGTGCATAGAACAGGGATTAAACTTTTGTTTTCTCCTCAAAAGCCCCAAGTAAAAGAAACTCCTGTGGGCAATATAGAAAGACTGGTGCACCTGCTCACCTACACTCAAGACTATGTGGTAGTGGATTGCCAACAGCACCTAAGCCCCTGGACTATGGCGTTATTGGACTTGGCTCAGTTAATTATCTTAGTAACCACAGGCGATCTTATTGCCCTTCAATCTACTGCAGCTATGCTCTCGGCTCTCTCAGGAGAGGGGTTTCCATTGGGGAAAATCCAAGTAATTGTCAATAGGTTCTGTTCTTTTTCACCACCTAAAGATCAGATCAGCAAGATTTTGCCTGTTGGTATCTTAGGCTTTCTGCCCGAGGATCCCAGTCCCCTCGCTGCAGCTAAGACCAGTGGGATTCCTTTGGTTAGCAACACAAAATGTAGCTTGGTCCAGGCCTTGGAGAGTGTAGAGGGTCAACTTCATAAGTTTATTGGCCAAGCGGGAAATCCTCCCTCTCGGCTCTGGCCAGGTCAAAAGAAAGAGCAGCCGACAACCAGCAAAGAACAGTGGCGTGCTATGAAACAAATTGTGCAGCAGAAGCTCTTAGACGATCTTTCTCGCGAGCAGTTGGTAGGTGAACAATTGGAAGCATATGCTTCCAGTCCCCAGATGGCACAGAAGGTGAAGCGGTTGGTAGAGGGGCTAAGTTTGCCAGGAGAGGCACAGATGGCGGATGAAATAACCAGTCATCTTTTTGGGTTGGGCCCTCTGGATCCTTTCCTGGCTGATGATTCAATTTCCGAGATTATGGTCAATGGGCCGGGACCAGTTTACATTGAGCGCCATGGCATCATTGAATGCACTGAATGTATTCTGCCCGCTGCCGAGGAGATCATAAAGCTAATTCAGCGCATCGCTAGCAGATTAGGAAGAAGGATTGATGAAAGCTCACCGATGGTGGATGCAAGACTTGCCGATGGGTCTCGGGTTAATGCTGTGTTACCACCAATTGCCCTAGGAGGTCCCATCCTTACAATTCGAAAGTTTTCCTCCCAGTGTTTTACTATGGAGCAATTGATGGAATTGGGGAGCCTAAGTCAACATATGGCGGATTTTCTGAAGCTCTGCATCGAAGCTAGGTGTAATATAATTGTGGCGGGAGGAGCTAGTAGCGGTAAAACCACCACTTTAGGAGCGCTTTCAGCTTTTATCGAGCCCCGCGAGCGCATCATTACTATTGAGGATGCAGCAGAACTTCGGCTCCATCAATCCCATGTAGTAGCTTTGGAGGCCCGGCCAGCTAATGTGGAGGGAAAGGGAGAGATTTCAATTAGGCAGTTAGTGCGAAATGCCCTGCGGATGAGGCCAGATCGGATTATTGTCGGCGAGGTGCGCGGTGATGAAGTAATGGATATGGTTCAAGCTATGAATACAGGTCACAGTGGTTCCCTGAGCACTGTGCATGCAAACTCTCCCCGGGAGCTTCTAACCCGTCTTGAGGGGATGATGCTTATGGCTAGTCCCTCTTTGCCTTTAATTTCCGTGCGTGAGCAATTAGCAGCAGCAGTAAATATTATCATCTATCAGCGACGCTTCCCAGATGGTTCTCGGAAGCTCACACAAGTCAGTGAGGTTTTGGGGATTGAGAAGAAACAAATTAAACTCCAAGATCTATTTCAATACCAAGAGGGTGAGTTTGCGGCTACAGGACAAAAACCCAAGTTCGCAGCAGAACTTTCTAAGCATGGTGCTGAATTCGAAAAATTATTTGTCACAGGCTAGGTGAGAGCGATGATTTTTGTATGCCTCTTTTTTATGGGTGCTGTTTGTTTTCTCCTGTTGAGTATCAGAGTTACACCTATGGGTGGAAGGGGAAAAAAGGCAGTTTATCATCTGTTGTTTATGCTTGTAGGCTCAACTGCAGGAGCGCTGTTTTTAGAAAGCTGGCATGGGGCTGTTGTTGGCGGGGTTATGGGTTTTGTCGGCGGAATTTTGCTTTTTAAAAAACTCCAAGCAAAGTTAATTGAAAAAAGAAAGGAACAACTCAGCGAGAGTTTCTTAATGCTTTCTAACTTGCTGGCAGCAGGATTTGGGCTGCCTCAGGCTATGGCAACAGTAACCCGGGAGACACCGCCGCCTTTGAAAAGGGAGTGGGAACGGGTGATGGGGCATGTGGAATTAGGGGCAAACCTGCCCCATGCCTTAGCTTTAGCAGCGCGGAGGTTGAAGGAAGAGGAGCTAGCTTTAGCTGCAATTGCCTTGGGGATTCAAGAGCGGAAGGGAGGGAGCATGACAAAGATGTTGGCCCAGACTGCAGCCACAATCCGTCAGCGCAGTCGTTTAGCTGGCAGGGTGAGGATCTTAACGGCTCAAGGAAGAATGACAGCAATCATTGTGATGGTGCTACCTTTCGCTCTGCTCATCTTTCAGCGGGCTTTAGCTCCCCAGCTTTGGCAGTCCTTTTTCCAATCAGAACAAGGGCCCAGGCTATTGTTGTTTGCAGCTGTGCTCCAATTGATCGGTAGCTGGTGGGTATTTAAGCTTTCCACACCAAATAGCTAAAGGGAGGTGAGGAGGATGACATCCTTGTGGCCAGTTTTTTGGCTAAGTAGCAGCGTTACCTGTTTCATCCTGGCAGCCTATCCCCTTTGGCTATGGCTGAAGCTGAGCAATAGGATGAGAAATAATCTTTTGCAAGGCATTTTCCAGCGTTATGCCAATTTTATCAGAAGGCTGGCAGGGAAAACAATTAACCAAAAGGCTGCTGATTATCTAGCACAATTTGAGGCAATCAGTAAGCTTAAGGCTGAAGAATACCTCGCGTTTAAAACTATAGGTTTGATTTCCGGTGGTCTTTTAGGTCTAATCTTTAGTGAAAACTGGGCTTTGGTACTAGCTAGCTTGGGTTTCATTTTGCCGAACCTGTTTCTAAAACAGCGTCTGAAAAGCTGGAGAGCTTTATTTTATAGGCAGTTTCCTTTTGCTTTAGATCTGCTATCTTTGGTTGTGAGCTCAGGGACCGGACTCCAAGCAGCTTTAGAGGAGGTTGCAGCGAACTTGCCCCAAGGCCCCCTCCGTTCTGAGCTGTGGCGAGCTATGGGTCATCTAATGTTGGGAGCTAGCCTTGAGGAAGCCTTGGCAGAGTTTTCTCAGCGCTCGGGTGTGGAGGAAGTGCAGTCCCCGGTGGCGGCCTTAGTGCAAGCTCAACAGCTGGGGACGGAGCTGGGAGGGGTGTTGCAAGTTTTGGTGGGTAGTATGCGGGAGCGGACAAATCAGGAGGCTGAAGAGCGTTCCCAGCTGTTGCCCCTAAAAATGTTAGTGCCACTACTTTTCTTTATCTTCCCAGCGCTTTTAATTCTCTTATTTGCACCCTTAATCATGAGTGGTTATTTAATCTTCTAGCACTGGTTGTTTTCCAGTTGAAGCTGCAGGAGGTTGTAGATCTGTTGGCGGAACTGGAATTGGCTAAAGGGTTTCTCCACAAAGTCAATAGCACCAAGTTCGAGGGCAGCTGCTATAGATGCATTTTGCCCCGGAATAACTGTGATCACAATCTTGGCCTGACTATCCCAGTCTCGTATATTGGAGATAGCCTCCAGGGAATCCTTTGAGGTAGTATGCAGATCGTAGATAACTAGACCGACAGGGTTAGATTGGTAGAGAAATAGCGCCTCCTGACCAGTCGCAGCCTCAAGGGTAAAAACATTTGGCCCCTCCAAGGTGTATTTCATGATATTCCGCAAAAAAGGTGAGGTGGAAACTAATAATACAATCATGAATCGACCTTCTTTTCCATAGAGTTCACCTCAATTTTAATGGGAGTTTATCGAAAGGTCAAGGGTAGAAAGCTGGATGGAAACGGTTTACAGATATCTAAATGTTTAAACTATTGCTATTGGGGTTCGGACAGACTGTGCTAACAAAGCTCCAATTTTATGTCTATATATCGTTTTTTCAGCCCCTGACTTTTGGCGGGGTTCTAAAAGTAGAAGTCCAACTAAATAATCAATCCAATGAAACATCAGAAAAAAGGAGCGCAGCTGCTTTGGCGCGTCTGGATAACACTGTCTCTGCGAGCTTAGATAAATCAAGTGATTTTCCCCATCTCGGCAGCCTTGCCTAAAATAATGATTTGGGCTATAATTAGTTTAGAAGGCATGATCGGGATGGGGTAGAAAGCGAGGAAGTAGATGTCCACTTCTTCCTATACTGATCATGATGGATTATTTAAAGAACTTTTTTGCGAATTTTTTGCCGACTTTTTGAAGGCTTTTTTCCCTTCGATTTTTGATTATCTGAATTTGGAACAGCTCGATTTCCTTCAACAGGAACTGATCATACAACCTAGAAAAAACCGCAATACAAGAGCAGATCTAGTGGTTAAGGTGAAACCAAAAGGGCAAGATCACAAAGGTACAATTTTAGTACATGTTGAAAATCAGATTGAGAAAGAAGAAGACTTTGCCAAGAGAATGTTTAAGTACTTTCAAAGGTTGGATCTTACGAAAAATCTGCCTGTAATTCCTATTGCAGTTTTAGCTCCTGATCATGTTCCCAGAGAAGATGAACCATCCCAGTATACTATCTCGTTTCCTTTTGGCAAGGTTCTACAGTTTAATTTTTTCAAAGTTGAGCTAAAGAAACTATATTGGCGTAATTATCTAGACTCTAACAATCCTGTAGCTTTGGCCCTAATGGGCAAGATGCTTCATGATGCTTCTGAGAAAATAGAGATGAAATTTGAGTTTCTCACACGAATTATTAAGCTGGATTTGAATCCAGAGAAACTAGAAATGCTAGTAGGCTTTTTCGATGTTTATGTGAAGTTAGCTGAAGAACAAACCAAAATATTGCTAGAGAGGCTTGCTAAAGTTGAATCAGAGGAGGTGGTGGCTGTGCAAAGGATAATTACTTCTTGGGAAAAGAGAGGACGTAAGCAGGGCGTAGAACTAGGGCGCAGGGAAGGGCAAATTAAGGTTTTGGTATATCAGCTCAAAGAGCGGTTTGGGTCTATACCTTTAGAATTTGAGGATAAATTTCGGTCATTATCTCCTGAGGAGCTAATGAGCTTATCAGGAAAATTATTGCATGTTTCATCCTTAGAGGAATTCAACAAGCATTTACATTAAAACCGCAAAACGATGATAGCATTTTTGACGGTATCGCAGTGAATGGATCAAAATCTTGCGCATTTCCCCTCCCTTTGCTATAATAAAAGCGTTGAGCTTGCGGAAACGCAGCGGGTCATTTTCATTTCAGTGGGGTAGATACAGAACGCAGAAGGGGAGATAAGCTTCTCATGCAACTTCAGTGAAATGATTGTGTTGAATTTTTTTGGTTAAATTTGTGGAGGGGGACGTAAAATGGCTGGACACTCGAAATGGGCTAATATAAAGAGGAAAAAAGAAAAGACTGATGCAGCTAAGGGCAAGATCTTCACTAAGCTATCGCGGGAAATCATGAGTGCAGTAAAGCAAGGTGGCCCTGATCCACAAGCAAACTTTAGACTTAGGCTTGCCATCGATCAAGCCAAAGCTGCTAATATGCCGAATGAAAATATCAGCCGTGTTATTAAACGCGCTTCAGGTGGGGAAGATGGCACTAACTACGAAGAAGTGGTCTATGAAGGCTATGGTCCAGCTGGTGTTGCAGTGATGGTCCATGCTATGACAGACAATCGGAACCGTACAGCCGGTGATATAAGACATTTGTTTAATAAAAACGGTGGTAGTTTGGGACAGACAGGCTGCGTTTCATGGCTCTTTGAGCAAAAAGGTGTTTTTTCCATAGAACGAAGCGAGGAGTTGGATTCAGACCAGCTTATGATGGTTGCTTTAGAAAGTGGTGCTGAGGATTTTCGCGAGGAAGAGGAAGGTTTTGAGATCATTACAAAGCCTGAGGACTTCGAGTGCGTTAAAACCAGTCTAGACCAAAATAAGATCCAAGTGGTTGACTCTGAGGTAACAATGATACCCGAGAACTCTATTAAGCTAGCTGGGGCTGACGCTATTAAGAATTTGCAGCTTTTAGAAGCATTAGAGGACCATGATGACGTGCAAGGTGTCTATTCAAACCTTGAAACTAACGAAGAGATCGACTAAGTTGCGCTCACATGAATGTGGGCGTTAACCTTTTGTATAATATTCCCAAAGATAAGCAAAGCTAGACACAGGAGGTGTCTAGCTTGAACAAATTTAAGTATCTTCTCTATGGCTTTTTAGGGCTTGTACTGGCCTTTAGCATTACGTTCTTTAGCTCCACACAGAGGGAGAAGCCAGAGGCGTCGTTTAAAGAACCTACACTCCAAAGTGGTGGGTTTCTCCTAACCCACACCATATATTCTTTGTGCAATCATAATAGCACAAGCAATCAGGCTTTCCCTAAAGAATTGGTGGGCCTCACTAAAAAAGAAGTGCAAAAACTTCAGCCTGATTGGGAAATTATCCGTTTTGAACCCAACCTTCTAGAGGTAAAGATAACACTTGAGGCTTTAGATGAGCAATGTGCGAATCGAAAATACTTAGGCTTATCCGAGGGACGGGTGGCGATCTTCCGTGGAATGCCAGGCAAGGGTGTGCTGGAAAAGCTCACTGCTATCCGCGCAGATAATTTGCCTACCTCTGAGGTTGAATCTCTAAAAGCTGGCCTTGAGGTGTCAAGCGAGGGCGAGATTTTGGAGATCCTGGAAGGTTTAGCAGAAGGTGAGGAATATGAGGAACTTGAATAAAGCCTATAGAGCCTCTAGCCCCCAAAGCCGCAAAGTGCTATAATGAGGGCGAGGAGGGAAGCTTGTGCGGATCATGGGAATCGACCCTGGAACAGCCCTAATGGGATATGGTATAGTTGATGAGGAAGGGACTCGCCTCAGGCCCGTTACCTATGGTGCTCTGCGGACCGAGGCCGGGCAACCTCTTGCTTTGCGTCTTGTTCAGCTCTATGGTGAGTTAAATCGGCTAATGGATGAATATCAGCCAGAAGCCTTTGCAATTGAAGAGCTATTTTTTAGTAAGAATGTGACTTCTGCCCTTGCAGTGGGGCAGGCTCGTGGTATTGCCCTTTTGGCAGCAGCCAAAAGAGAGCTTGAAATTTTTGAATTCAACCCTATGCAGGTTAAATTAAGCCTTACTGGCGAGGGGAGAGCCCAGAAAGAACAAGTATCCTTTATGGTCTGTCGTCTTTTAGGGTTAGCTAAATCCCCACGACCAGACGATGTAACGGATGCATTGGCAATTGCCATTTGCGGCCTTCACCGCAGAACTGCGTCTAGGTGGATGGAGGCAGCGGAAAAATGATCAGCTATTTAGAAGGAACGCTAGTTTCAACTGGCTCCGAGGATGCAATAATTGAGGTTGGAGGCGTAGGCTGGCAGCTGCAGATTTCTGGAAATACCAATCAAAAGCTGCCCCCTACAGGCAACAAGGTAAGGATCTACACTTATCTGCAGGTGAGAGATGATGCCTTGGTTCTTTATGGTTTCCACAGCACAGAGGAGCGTGCTTTGTTTTTGGAGCTGATTACCGTCACCGGCATCGGGCCTAAGGGTGCCATTAAAATCCTATCTGCCCTGCCTGCACAGACCCTAAGGGGAGCTATTCTCAGTGGAGATCTAGCGGCTCTTACAAAAATACCAGGTGTGGGTAAGAAAACTGCCCAACGAATAACACTAGAGTTACGTGGCAAGCTGGAACAGCAGCTACCTGACTCGGATTTGCCGCCAACTGGTTCTCCTTCCGCAGATGCAGTGGGGGTTTTATTGAATTTAGGTTATAATCGTGGCGAGGCCCTCTCGGCAGTGGAGCAGATAGCTGCCTCTGGAGAGGAAGATACATCCCAGATGGTGAAAAAAGCTCTCCAGGTTTTGTCTGGTGGTAGGAGGTAAACAGTGGAAAGATTGGTTAAACCCGAACTGGCAACAGAGGATTGTGATCTGGAAGCTAGCCTCAGACCCCGCATCCTTGAGGAATATATTGGACAGGAACGAGTACGGGAAAATTTGCGGATTTTCATTCGTGCAGCCCAAGAGCGGGGAGAGGCTTTAGATCACGTTCTCCTTTATGGCCCCCCTGGACTTGGGAAAACAACTCTAGCTAATATTATCGCCAATGAATTAGGCGTTCATATTCGCAGCACCTCAGGCCCTGCCATCGAGCGGGCAGGAGACCTAGCCGCCATTTTAACTAACTTGGAGTCTGGGGATGTGCTGTTTATCGATGAGATTCATCGCCTTAGCCACACTGTGGAGGAGATCCTCTATCCTGCCATGGAGGATTTTAACCTTGATTTGGTCATCGGTAAGGGACCTGGCGCCCGTTCTGTCAAACTAGACCTGCCCCCCTTTACTTTAGTGGGTGCCACCACAAGGGCAGGGCTTCTCACATCACCCCTGCGTGATCGCTTTGGTATCATCAATCGCTTGGAATACTATCAAGAAGCTGAGTTGGAGTTAATTGTCAATCGAGCCGCGCGGATTTTGGGTATTACTTTGGAGGGTGGCGCGGCCTCAGAGGTTGCTCGCAGATCTCGGGGAACACCACGGATTGCAAATAGACTGCTGCGACGAGTCCGGGATTTTGTGCAAGTTGGAGGGTCGAATTGCATCACCTTGCAAGCGGCAGCCGATGCCCTCAATCGGCTAGAGGTAGATGCTTTAGGCCTCGATCAAATAGATAGGCGGCTTTTAGAATCTATAGTTATCAAATTCGCTGGTGGCCCTGTGGGCTTGGATACTCTTGCCGCTGTCATCGGTGAGGACTCTGGCACTATCGAGGAGGTTTATGAGCCCTATCTTTTGCAGCTAGGCTTCATTCAGCGTACTCCCAGGGGGAGAATGGCCACAGTCAGGGCTTATGAGCATCTAGGACTCGAGGCACCTCAAGCCGCTGCCGCAGACGAGGATGATTGATCATGAAACTATTACTTCATATCTGTTGCGGTCCTTGTGCAACATATCCGGTAACGCAATTGCGGGCTGAGGGCATTGAGACGCTAGGTTATTTCTATAATCCAAATATTCACCCTTACAGAGAGTTTAAGAAGCGTTTAACCACACTTCAGGATTATGCCAAGGCTGTGGAGCTAGAAGTTCACTATAACCGGAACTACGATTTTGAGGAATTTTTACGCTCGGTTGCATACCACGAACAAGAGCGCTGCCAGTTCTGTTATAAACTACGTTTGGAGATGGCGGCTCGGGCAGCCCGGGAGCTTGGCTGCACACATCTTACTAGTACCCTTTTGGTGAGCCCTTACCAAAAACACAATCTTATTCGAAAGACAGGTGAGGGGCTAGCAAAGAAATATGGGCTGGCATTTTATTATGCTGACTGGCGAGTAGGTTTCCGTCAGGGCCAGGAGCTAGCTCGGGAAATGGATCTTTACAGACAGCCCTACTGCGGCTGTATTTATAGCGAGGCAGAACGCTACTCAAGGCAGAAAAGAAAGCAGGCTAAAGGGAAATGAGTACGGGGAAAGGCCT
>DIQB01000109.1:0-11093 GCA_002427165.1 Firmicutes bacterium UBA5473 | reverse complement strand
AAGGAGCCGCAAGGCTCCAGACCTACCCGATAACAGTAAGAGCTATACCAGCCAAAGTAATCCAGATTGATAGGGAAGTATCTGCGAAGGATTGGCACAGCCAAAACAGCTAGTTGGGCTTGGATACTCCAAAGGCAATACCGGTGGGATAATTGTTTAACCACCGAGAGCCCAAAGCTCGCCATTTGAATGGCGATGTAGTTCACTTTGCTTTTAACGCTAGTATTTTACCTTATTCGAAGGTAGAGATTGGCATTGAGGGTGATGGTATTAATGGACTTGTTAGTTGGGAAGAATATAAGAACAAAGGAGGTGGAGGGAGAGTTAGTTTTCAGAAGGCATCCCTCAATAATTTTGGGGGAAGGCCCGCTTGATTCAAACGAAGGGGGCTTGTGCCGATGTTATTGTGCGATTTGATGTGGGAGCTTTTTCGGAAAACCGGTCATGTTGGTGCCTACCTACTTTATTGCGACTATAACCTCTATCAGACAACTGAGGCGGCAACTGTAGATTCTGAAGCAACAAAAGTAGAATACCTTGCAAAGGGAAATAAGCATAATGGCGTTGTATAAAGATGAGGGGATCGTAATTCGGGAGCGGCCTCTAGGTGAAGCTGATAAGCTTCTCACGATCCTTACCCGCAAGGGGGGGAAAATAGCGGCCTCGGCCCGGGGAGCACGCAGAACCCGCAATCGTCTTCTCGGTCCCACCCAACTATTTTGCCACAGTCGTTTTCTCCTGCTAACAGGAAGGGGCTTGGCCACAGTTGGGCAAGCCGAAATTATCGAGCCTTTTGTGGGACTAAGAGAGAGCCTAGAGCGCCTTGCCTATGCCAGTTATTTTGCAGAGTTGGTGGATGGTTTTCTAGGTGAGGATGATAGCCAGCCTGCAGCTTTCGATCTCCTACGCTCCCTGTTCTCAGGTTTATTGAAGGCTCAGGATCAGGATCTATTGGTGCGTTATGGGGAGCTTAAATTGGTAAGCTTAATGGGCTTTATGCCCAGCCTTTTCCGGTGTGCAGGTTGTGGTGAGGCGTTGCCACTTGAGACTCCAAAAGCTGCTTTTAGTCCATCTGCAGGGGGGATTCTTTGCAATCGTTGCAGTGGTCAGCAGGAAAGCTTCTTTTTGAAAGGATCCTCAGTAGCAGCACTGCGCCATATGCTCACAGCAGACCCTCAGCGTGTGTCTGTGCTTGCCATGAGCGAAGATGTGCGAGTAGAGCTCAGGCTTGCCATGCGCCGCTATATAGACTATTATTTAGCTAAAAACTTAAAAACACTTGAATTTCTCGCTGCCATAGAAGGAGGCGGCTAATGGACCTTTTAGAAAAGGTTGATCAAATTCGTGCTCGAACAGGGCTTAGCTACCGGGAAGCCAAAGCGCTTCTGGAAGCTGCAAATGGGGATCTTTTAGAGGCCCTTGCCCTTTTTGAGGATACTCATGAGCGGAGCGAGTTTTGGGTTAAAAGCGGTGAGCTCGTCACGAAAGTGAAGGAGCTTATCCACCAGGGTAATGTTACCAATATTCGCATCAAGTCCCAAGATAAGCTGCTACTTGACATCCCCCTTACAGCGGGAGTTATTGCAGCCGTCTTGGCACCACAAATAACTATTCTTGCAGCCCTGGCATCGCTATTTAGTCAGTTTCAAATTGAAGTTGAGCGGAAAAACCAAAAGAAACAAGAAACGCCACAAACAGAATAAGGAGGCTTAAGCCTCCTTATTCATTTTAAAACAGCTTTTGCTCTCTCAATAAGTTCACTGTCGAAACCGTGATTTAGGTTTTCGATCTGTTCTTGTAGATGCATGAGGTTTTTCGTTCCCACAAGAACTGTACTTACCCCGGGTAGAGAATGTAGATATCCCAAAGCTAGCCCAGAGAGTTTACTTAGATCCCCTTCCACCAATTCCAAAAGACGCTTTACTGACGGGTTTTCCTCCAAATGGTTTTGGACCTTTGGCGTGAGCCTGCCCATAGCAAAGCCTGAACGCACCAGTACCCCAATCCCCCGCTGGTGACACTTCTCCACAGCAGCTTCTGCTTCTCTGTTCAAAAGGTTAATGCCAATCTGCAAACAATCAAAAGCTCCAGATTCGATACAAGCATCCAAAAGCTCCGTTGGCGGGGATGCGCCTAAGAAGCGAATTTTCCCTAGCTCTTTGGCTTCCTGCATAGCCCTGAGGGTTTCTCCTTTTTTTAAAACAGACCAAGGATCAGGGCCAAAGTGGATCTGCATCAGATCTATATGTTCTGTCCTTAGCAGCTTTAGGCTGCGGTCAATGGATTTTCGTATTGCATCATAGGAGAAGTCGTAATAGGTAGAAGGTTCGTTGTTGTGCTCACCGCATTTTGAAGCCAGAAAAAAGTGCTCTCGTCTAGAGAATAGGTATTTGCCAATTCGCTCCTCGCTTAAGTGATAGGCAGAGGCTGTATCTATGAGGTTGACCTTAAGCTCTAATACACCTTTTAAAATGGCTTCCGCTTCTTCCTCAGCGGGCCTGCGTCTGGCTTCTTCTCCACCTAATCCCCAGTCCCGTCCAATCTCAAGGGCGCCAAAGCCAATGAAGCTTGTGGAAAAACCTGTTTTTCCAAGTTCTCTAAATTCCATTTGCATCCTCCTCGTCAATAATTTTGATTAAAAAATTCCGTAAAATATGTTTTCAAGAGTTTAATTCACTGTTAGAGGTCTGATTGAAATCATGTTAGCTTCGAATTGGTTTTTCAATAAGAAGACATTCTAGGTTAATAGCAAGAAATCCTTTGTAGATTTGCAAGTTAAAATCAAACAGAATCAGACGAGCCACTTTTGATGCATAGTTTTGGCCGTGGGCAAATTATGAGCATTACCGAAGATAATTGGCAGGCTTGAAAATAAGTTGGTACTAAAAAAGAAAAGAACGCCCTCACGAGCGATCTTCAATTGCTACAAATTATGTAGCATAAATTCTAAATGGCAAAGGTACTAACTATTGATAAAATGCACACCCCTTATTCTCTAGGGGTTGCAATTTTAACGAATGTGGGCTTTTGCACACCCCTCAAATTGTAGTTAATTCTGGCCACGCTAGCATATGGAATATGTTCCGCGTGGCTCTTTTATTTTTGTGAAAATAATAGATGGGAGGTATCGGAAAAGAAGGCAAGAGGGGTGAAGGTGAAGGGTTTATAGATGAACTAGGTGTGCAGCAAGGATTGGTTGCAAAGTTTGATAGAAGGCTGTGGCTTAGCCTTGTGGAAAACTTAGAGGTAAACAGAGGGAGTGAAGTGCGGGTTACTTTTAAGGATGGGACGGTGGTGGGGGTGTAAGGGTTTTAAGATAAGGGGATTAAAAGCTGTGCGTGTTGAGAAGGTTCAGCCTGTGTAGTTTTTTTGTGTTGCAGGAAAGGTAAGGATTTTTTTGAATTTAAATAGAGGAACTGTTGATTAAAAAACGAATAATAGAATAATATTGTAAATAGCGCTCTAAAACGTAGAGCGTTTAGAGAGAAGGTTGTAAATGAGAAGAAATTCTTTGCTGGTTCTACTTTTGTTGATGTGTATTTCTATACCAACGACTTTGTCTAAAAACAATGCTTTAACTATTGAATCATATGGCGTAGCTCAGGGCAGTCTTTCTGGAGAGTATGAACGGAAATTGACGAATAATGTATCTCTTGCAATTCAAGGATTAGCCAAGAGTGGAAATAAGGGGGGCTTAGAGTATAAAGGTCTTGGCGGAGGACTTGGCATAAAATATTACTTAGGTAATCAAGCGTTAAGGGGAGCATATATAGGCGTTCTAGGGACCACAGCAAATTTAAGTATTATGGGTTCAACAGAGGGAACGGTAACTAGCTTTGGCGTTGCAGGAAGTTTGGGTTTTAAGTGGTTTTTTACGACAGGGTTTGCAATAGATGTAGGTTTTAGTTTAGCTATGCCTATTTCAACACAAATAACTATTCCTGAGTCTGAGTTGCAGAAAACGATTAAATCAGGTTCTATTGGGAAAGGAATTAATTTGGGTTTGGGTATCGCTTGGTAAAGACATAATGGAATAGGAGAAGGTGTTCGTGGTTAAAAAATATACGCTATATTTCTTGCTCGCTTTCATTTGCATGATTTTGATAACTAGCTCGGTTTTTGCAAGCCGAGTTAATTTCGGCAGTGGTGCTGTTGGGGCCTTTATAGAGTCTGTTTTAGATTTGACAGAGGAAAATAGTCATAATTTTGAAAGACACACCATAACAATTGATGTTATTGGACAAGGTGAGGTTATTAAGATACCAAACTTGCAAAACTACCCACATAAAAAACTTATAAAATTACAAGCTGTTCCAGTTGCAGGTTGGAAATTTAGCCATTGGGAAGGCGATATTCAAGAGAATAATAACCCAGCTTCTTTTTTGATAACTGAAAACTTGAAAGTAACAGCAGTTTTTACGCAACAAGAATACAGCTTATCAATAACATCTACAGGTGGTTTTGTCACTATTAATCCTGAAAAGGAAAGTTATCATTACGGAGATGAAGTAACATTAACTGCGACAGCAGAACCGGGCTGGGTCTTTGATCATTGGGGAGTAGCAATAATTGGAGAGAAGAATCCGGCAAGCTTAACAATTTATGGTGATACTTCCGTCACTGTTTTTTTTAGGCCGAATTTTATTGCTATAGATGCCGGAAGAGATTACTCCTTAGCGCTTGGAGAAGACGGAACTGTCTGGGCTTGGGGAAATAATTTTCATGGTCAACTAGGTGATGGAAGCAATATATACAGGTCTAATCCTGTAAATGTTAGTAATTTGAATAATGTAGTACCTATAGCAACTAGTGGATACCATTCCTTTGCAATAAAAAATGATGGAACTGTCTGGGCTTGGGGACATAATTACTATCGCCAACTAGGCGATGGAACTAATATAGATAGGTCTACTCCTGTAAATGTTAGTAATTTAAATAACGTAGTAGCTGTAGCAGGTGGTTGGTCCCATTCGTTAGTACTTAAAGAAGACGGAACTGTCTGGGCTTGGGGATATAATCGCTATGGCCAACTAGGTGATGGAACTGATATAAATATGTCTACTCCTGTAAATGCGATTAATTTGAATAATGTAGCAGCTATAGCAGCTGGAAGTTATCATTCCTTAGCGGTTAAAGAAGATGGAACTGTCTGGGCTTGGGGACATAATGACAGCGGCCAGCTGGGTGATGGAACCGGTAGAAGTAAGTCTACCCCCGTAAAAGTAAGCAATTTAAACGACGTAGTAGCTATAGCAGGTGGTTGGTCCCATTCGTTAGCGCTTAAAGACGACGGAACTGTCTGGGCTTGGGGATATAATCGCTATGGCCAACTAGGTGATGGAACTAATATAACTAGCACTACCCCTGTAAATGCGATTAATTTGAATAATGTAGCAGCTATAGCAGCTGGAGTATACCATTCCTTAGCGCTTAAAGAAGATGGAACTGTCTGGGCTTGGGGATATAATGACTCTGGTCAACTAGGTGATGGAACCAGTATAGCCAAGCAAACTCCCGTACAAATTAGTAATTTGAATAACGTAGTAGCTATAGCTGCAGGAGGACACCATTCGTTAGCGCTAAAAGAAGATGGAACTGTTTGGGCTTGGGGATATATTGGTCAACGAGGTACTGTCATAATAAGGCCTACCCCCGAGCGAGTAAGTAATTTTAACGTTGAATAGCGAGTTAGAGGTATCAAAACTATTAATTATAGAATCGATAATTATTTCTTAAAGTCTATTCATCAATTCCTTCATCATTTCATACGTTGGTATAAAGCAGGGTGGTATGAATGTCGCTATGACCAGAGAAGTTAGTAACTTCTTTAGTAGAAAAACCATTCTCTAAGGCATGGCTGCAAAAGAAAGGTCAATAAAAAATCGATCGTTTTGCAAATCAAGGATGGAGCGTAGAGGCATTGTTTATTCCTTAGTTATATACCGTATTCTTGAAGTTCCTATTTCTTTTGGTTATAGTGGCTGGGTATAACGAAAAAGGAAATTATATAAAAAAGTTTGGGGAAAAAGGAAAGCTATCAGAATTAATATGGATACTATTTTGGGATCGCTTTCTTTTTGCTATTAGCTTCTTTTCCCTACGAGAGTAATTATTTAATAAAAACAGAAAGGAAGCGGAAAAAATGCTATCGGTAAGTAAGTGTTTGAAAAACTGGGATGTTGACGGAGAAATAATTTCAGTTGTGCGTCTTGCAAATGGCACCGAATTTGTGAAGTAGGTATTGGCTTGATGGTGGGATGAGATTTGAAGAACACCTAGAACTTGAAACTGCAGCACAAGAACTAGAAACATATTACAAACATGCTAATTCAGCAGCACTCATTAGAGAGTATCAGGCTCAAGGGAACTAAATTTATAAAATAAAACAACATTGACCCATGGCTACGGTAAACATTCCGCGCTGTGGGTCTTTTTTTTTACACCCAAACCGTCCGAATTTGCCTCCTCTCGTGGCTTATATCGAAGGCAACTTTTATCTGCCTTCGGAGGAGGTTAGAAAAAATGAATTGGATTCACTCAATCGAAGAAGGTACAGCTTATGGCAAAATTGCCGAGGTAAGTTGCCAAAAGAATAACGTTTGGTACGCAAACGCCTCTTTACTGTCTGTAGATAGTAGAGGGGAGTTTCTCTTGCCCCTCCGAACGGAGGTAGTTTAATGAATAGTAACCAAAAACAAAGAATCGAGCGTTTGCGAACCCAAGGTGAAAGCTATGCCTTTATAGCCAAGGAACTTGGTATCTCTGTAAACATCATCAAATCTTTCTGCCGTAGGAATAATCTTGGCGTAGGTATTAAAGAGCAGGTTATATCGGGGAGTATAAAGGAGAAGTGTATGGGGAGGTAGGGAGACTTGCAAACCCTCCTTCACCTGGTCTGACCGACTAGGTCCGATCAGGTATAGGATGACAGAAGATGGCCCACGGTTGCAGTACAGTATGCCGATAGGAGAGGATGGCAGGCTGAATGCGGCTGCGGGGTTTGGTACAGCCGGAAAACCCAGGTGGGACATAGAGGCTAAATGGAGATTTTAGGGACCCTCTTTTTTTTCGTGTGCCCGGCAGGGCTGGTTCTCTATACGGTGAAAGTCCATAACGGGGGTTGGCAACAAAGAGATTCATCTTCATGCTCATACAAATATTTGATATAATCTTGCTGGGTCATTGTTAGCACCTCTCTTGATACCTTCCTCACTTTTGTTGGTAAAGGGTATTCGATATGTGATAGCGATGTCCTTTTTTATTGAGAGAATCTACATGTTTCATTTCTAAAACCTACAAAGCTGTTTTGCCAAAGGCAGCCAACAGCTCCGCGGTAGGAAATTGTTCACTGTTGCCAGGGAGTATTGCTCTTAATTGAACAGTTCTAATATGTAGTTGCTTGAGCTGGGAGACGTGAGACCAGGCCTCAATAGGTCGCTGCGAAAAAAATAAAAACCTTGGTTGAAAATCAAGCAGGAAACTGGGATTAAATGGCTAATATAGAAAAGATAAAAAACAAACAGGAGACATTGGCCATAGACCTATATTGGGAAAAAATGGGGGGTTGTCATGAAAAAGATCGTGGTTTTCGTAGTGTTACTCTGTTCGCTCTTTTCGTTATCTGCAGCTGCACTTCAGGTGCAAGGAGTCACAGTGGATGGAAACTACTGGTTTGGAGAAGGTAAAAGTGTTATTGGTGTTTTCGATCCAGTAGATAGTAAGCATAACTCTGTCACTGTTGCCGCTAGCGCTAGTTTTTCTCCTGGATTAGTCTTGGGTATTGATTATACTTACGGGAAGCATTCCCAGCACACTAAAAATGGTGAACCTCCGACATTTGATAAGATTTCAGAAGCCCATCAGATAGTTAGCACTACTTTAGGCTATACAGCAATGCTCTCGCCGGGTCTCACTGCGACGGCCAGTTTGGGTCTGGGAGCATATAAAATTGCAGCGAAATTTGAGGAAGATGGCGAATGGATATCTGTGACTACTAAGACTCTCAAACCGCAAATAGGTTTGGCAGCACAATATCAAGTAACCCCACAGTTTTCGCTCAGGAGCAATGCAACAACTTTCCTGGGTACTGGGGGAGAATTATTGCTTGACGGTTCCTTGTTTGGTCCACAACCCTACGAGTTAGAATTGAATCTGTTCCGCTGGCAAATAGAAGGGAAATATCTTCTCAAGGCTGGGTGGGAGGCTGTAGCTGGATACCGAGCTTGGAATATTAACATTATTGATGAAGGACATGAATTTGGCTTAGATGCAAATGGTTTCTATATTGGAGTTCGCTATAGTTTTTAAATATGATTTCCGTTACAGCTCCTGTAATTGAATACGTTCGTTAAAGCTCAACTCCTTTCTCTGCTTGTTTCAGAAGGCTTTTAGCAAGTTAAAAAAAGAGTAACAACGATGAGGTAGCCGTCCGGCTTTGGAAGAAGCGAAAGCGGACAGCACGAACTGGTTTTGCTGGCTTCAAGCTCCAGGCTTTAATGTTTGCTCCTCTGTTGTACCTTGAAAGAAAAAGAGCGAGCGTGCCATTTTTGTTGCGATTGATTAAAAGAACTAGCCCTTGTTTAAATAAGAATATATTTTGTTTTCCTGAGCAATACAAATCATTCATGACCCATGGTGGCGGGAATAATTCCGCACTGTGGGTCTTTTTTTATTTAAACCTTCCGTTTTCATCTCCTCCCATGGCTTATATTGAAGGCTTTCATTTCTGCCTTCAGAGGAGGTATGTAAAATGGATTGGAGTTACTCAAATGAACATGACAAAATTTGTCAAAAGAACAATTATTGGTACGCAAACGACTCTTTGCTGTCTGTAGATAGTAAAGGGGAGTTCTTTTGCCCCTCCGAACGGAGGTAATATAATGGATAGTAACCAAAAACAAAGAATCGAGCATTTGCGAACCCAAGGTGAAAGCTATGCCTTTATTGCTAAGGAGCTCGGCATCTCTGTGAACACCATCAAATCTTACTACCAAAGGAATAATCTTGGAGCAGCTATCAAAAAGGAGTAGATTTTATCTAATCAAAACAATGCTTGTGATAACTGCGGCAAAGTACTGGTTCATACACCTGCTGCTAAGAAGAAGCGATTTTGTAACGATAAGTGCCGTATGGCGTGGTGGGCAAATCAACCTGAAGCCGTAAACAGAAAAGCAATCTACCATTTTATCTGCCCAACCTGCAAGTCAGAGTTTAAAAGCTATGGGAATGCCCACCGTAAGTATTGCTCTCGGGGCTGCTTTGGCCTTGCTAGGAGAGCTACCGATGATTAATCAAGAAGTAATCCTTCGCTACAAGGCTTCAATGGCATTGTTTAGAAAATGTTTCAAGGAGGGGGTTATTGAGCTGGTTGATTTAGAGTCGATAAATACGCTCCTAGCCGAAAAATATGGTTTGCCTTTAAACAGTATATTTCTTGAAAATAACTTGCTATTTAGGCGGAAGTGAGTGATGTATAGTATCGAAAGGAGGCCACTATGAGTAGGAAAATAACGAAGCTTGAAACCGTAGAGCAATTGGAACGCGCAAAAGGGTTGCAGCTTATGCTCGGGTCTCTTGCGGGAAAGACGAAATGCTCCATTCCCTTGCGGCTCAGGTAAGTGCATACAGCACCTTGATACAAATTTGAGCAGACTGGGAGTATGTGGGCGTGTATGCTGATGAAGCTGAGACTGGCACGAAAGATTCAAGGCCAGAATTTCAAAGGCTAATTGCTGACTGCCAGGCGAGTTTGATCGACATGGTTATCACAAAGTCTATTAGCCGTTTTCCACGGAACACAGTGACGCTGCTTGAAACTGTCCGCGATCTTAAAG
The DNA here is from genome assembly GCA_002427165.1 of Firmicutes bacterium UBA5473. Taxonomy (GTDB): domain Bacteria; phylum Bacillota; class DTU084; order DTU084; family DTU084; genus UBA5278. The sequence goes on along the minus strand of DIQB01000109.1, from coordinate 1,260 downwards.
AGCGAGGTATCGGCGTTTATTTCGATGAGCAGAAGATTTATACCGATAGTTCAGATGGCGAGTTAATGCTGACTATCCTCGCAAGCTATGCACAGGAAGAGAGCCGCTCGGCTAGTGAAAACCAAAAATGGCGAATACGCAAAGATTATAATGAAGGAAAGTCCTCAAACTATATGTCCATTTATGGTTATGACCATAGTGCGGGTGAGCTAACGGTTATTCCCGAAGAAGCTAAAGTAGTGCAGATGATTTTTAACGATTACCTCGCGGGACTAGGTATAAACGCTATTATGAAAAAGTTGATTCGGCTTAAGAAACCCACCAAGCGTGGGGAACAATGGACAGAGGGTACGGTTTGGTCTATTCTCAAAAATGAAAAGTTCACAGCAAATATTAATGCCATCAGAATACCTGCTGATGGTATTTTAGTATTTAAATTTAAAGACAATACAGAGCTTGCTCTCACTTGGGAAAACCCCTCACGCCGCGAAAGTTGGACGGATGAAATGAAGCAAGCTGCACGAGAGCGGGCTTTAGAAGGGAGGAGAAAGAATGGCTAGAGTAAGAGTAATCCCAGCTAATACTCCTCTTATTTCGGCTCAGGCAAAGTCAAGCGAAACAAAAAAGCGTGTGGCGGCATACGCGAGGGTTTCTACCGATAGTGACGAGCAGCTTAAAAGTTATGAGGCGCAAGTAGATTACTACACGAAACTGATTAAAAGCCGCGAGGACTGGGAGTTTGTCACGGTTTATACCGACGAAGGTATCTTAGCCGTTAACACCAAAAGGCGCGAGGGCTTCAACCAGATGGTAGCTGATGCTCTAGCAGGCGGTATTGACCTCATCATCACAAAAAGCGTATCAAGGTTCGCCAGAAACACCGTTGACAGTTTAACAACCGTGCGAAAGCTCAAGGAAAAGGGCGTTGAGGTTTGGTTTGAGAAGGAGAATATTTTTACCCTCGACTCAAAAGGTGAGCTGCTGATTACGATCATGAGTTCCCTTGCACAGGAAGAAAGCCGCTCTATTTCAGAGAACGTAACTTGGGGTCACCGCAAACGGATGGCAGACGGCAAGTTTACACTTTCAAATGCACAGTTCCTTGGGTTCGAGAGTGGTGAGGATGGGCTGCCCACGATAATCCCCGAAGAAGCTGAAGTCATACGACTTATCTTCAGGCTTTTTATGGAGGGCAAAACTTTCTCGGCAATCGCCAAGTATTTAACAGATGAGGGCATTCCCACCCCTGCAGGCAAGAAA
>DIQB01000084.1 GCA_002427165.1 Firmicutes bacterium UBA5473 | reverse complement strand
TTTATCCGAGGACTCTTATTGCTAGCGAAACTGTGTCGATATATACTAGAGAACTACGAGGAGGAGTAGCTGTGGATATTAAAAAAATATTAGCATTATTCGGGCCGTCAGTCTTAATTGTCTTGGTAGCTCTAATCCATACAGGAGGCTGGGCCTATCTACTTTTGCTTCCTGTAACACCCCTGGCGCTGATTTGGGCTGGTTTTGCCTTGACTGAGCTTCTGGAAAAGGAGGAGCCAGGCTCCCGCTATGGGATTGTGGAGGAAGCTGAACCCCAACAAGACACTGCCCAAAGGGAGCTGGCAGAGCTCAAAGCCCAGAGGGAGGCAGAGGATGCCCAAGGAGAGCAGCGGTTAGAAGAGATTAAAAGACTTAAGGCAGAGCTTGCTTTCCTGCAAAAGCAGCTAGCGAGCAAAGAGGAGATAGCCCTCGCTTTGGCAGAGGAGAAGGCCTCCTCCAGGTCCGCTGAGAATAAGCTCAGCTCGGCTTTAGCAGGTCTTTTAGATGAGATTGATGCTCTCCAACTGGAGGTGCCACAGCCAGATGCAAATCCCTTCAGCCCAGAGCTGGCTGCAAGTTTTGAGGAAATGGGAGTGGGCCTTGAGGAGTCAGCACGTTTTGTCAAGCATATTGAAGATGATGCAGCCAGGCTCACTAAAGCTGCCACCTTAATTGAAGAGATCGCGGAAAATACTTCGCTGTTGGCATTAAATGCCGGGATCGAAGCTGCCAGGGCCGGGGAGTATGGGCGCGGCTTTGCAGTGGTAGCAGAAGAGATCCAGAAGCTGGCTCGGGTTTCCAAAGACGGTGCCTCTGAAATTAGCGAGGTGATTGCGCTACTATACTCAGGTACCAAAAGAGCAGGCCAGGTTGTGTCCACAAGCCAACAGCAGCTAGGGGAGCTAGAAGGTACAATCCAAGAGTTGCCGGAACTGTTTACAGAGTTTGCAAAGGCCCACGAGAGCCAGGTTACAGAGGAGCTTTATCGGCAGTTAGCCGCCTTTAAAGAGAACCTCGCCTCATATCGGGAGTTTATTGGCGAGGCTCCGTGACAAGGCGCTGAGTTTTTTCAATCGCATCATGCAGGAGGTCTTCCATAGGGAGGGCCTCCTCTGCTTTTTCTAGGGGTCCCAATGTGGGACGGGTAACTGGGTGTTTTGGCACAAACAACGTACAACAGTCCTCATAGGGTTGGATAGAGAGCTCATAGGTGCCAATTTTCTCTGAACGCTGGATAATCTCCGTCTTATCCATGCCAATCAGGGGCCTGAGCACAGGCAATTGGGAAAGGCAATTGGCCGCCTGAAGTGAGTCTAGGGTTTGGCTTGCCACCTGGCCTAGGCTTTCACCTGTGACTATAGCCTGATAATTGTCGCGTTGGGCGATGATATTTGCTAGCCGCATCATCATTCGCCGCATGAGAATTACCCGCAAGTTTTCAGGTGTTTTTGCGTGGAGGGCCTTTTGGATCTCTGTAAAATGTACCATGTATAATGGCAAGGGGCCACCCCAGCTAGCGAGGATCCTGGCCAGATCAATCACCTTTTGCTTTGCCCGTTCACTTGTGAGGGGAAAGCTATGAAAATGAATCCCACCTAGCTCTACACCCCGCTTTTGCATCATCCAGCCTGCCACAGGGCTATCGATCCCGCCTGAGAGCATGAGTAGTGTCTTGCCGCTCATCCCCACAGGCAAGCCTCCGGGGCCGGGATATCTTTCCCCATAAACATAGGCACCTTCATCGCGGATCTCGATTTGAATCAAGAGCTCTGGTTTATGTACATCTACGCTCAATAGACCCGGATACTCTAGAGCGGCTCTAGGTACAAGCTCTGCGGCAACAGTCTGGCTCAGTTTGGGCGAGGTGAGGGGGAAGCTTTTGTCTGCTCGTCTCGATTCAAGTTTGAAGGTAGTGGGAATACCTCGCTCCAGTCGCTCTTTTAGCACTTGCCAGGCAGCTTCCTGAATCTGCGCCAGATCCTTTGCCACTGCTATGGTAGGGCTGATGGCAACCAGACCAAACACACGCCCGAGAGCTGGCAGCACCTCATCTATAGGCTCTCCCTCTAGGCGCACAAAGCAGCGGCCCCGGGTTCTGTAGATCCTCTCCGGGGGGATGCCAGGCAGGGCCTGGCGGATGTTAGCAATCAGCTGCGCTTCAAAGCGCGGCCTGTTGAGGCCCTTGAGGGCCAATTCTCCATAGCTTATTAATAAATGAGTATACATTTCTTTCACCTCGAACGCTTTTTCTGCCCATAGAGGGCCCTCAGTTCCTCTACAACCTCAGGCAGCACTTGGCAGGTATATTCAATCTCCTCTTTTTTGGTAAGGCGAGAGAGGCTCACGCGCACTGCAGATGTATAAAGCGCTCGCTCAAGCCCCATAGCTTCCAGCACGTGGCTAGGCGTCTTCTGCTTTGAGGAGCAAGCAGAGCCTGTGGAAAGATAGATTCCCCGTGCATCCAAAGAGTGCACCAGCACTTCCGCAGGCACCCCAGGGAAGGAGAGATTGAGGATGTAGGCAGCAGCGTCTCTACCTTTCGGTCCGTTCACAATACCCCCGCATTTTTGGCTGCAGTTGATGAGTTGCTCCCGAAATCGTCCCATTCGCTCCCAGCTTTCCTTTTGCGTGGCAAGAGCCAATTGGGCTGCCTTCCCAAGGGCAGCAATAGCTGCCACATTCTCTGTGCCAGGCCGCAGTCCCCTCTCCTGTCCTCCACCATGGATAACCGGGGAGAGCACAACCCCCCGTCGCAAGTAGAGGGCGCCGCATCCCTTAGGTCCGTGGATCTTGTGTGCGCTGAGGCTCACAAGGTCTATTCCAAGCTTTTTGGGATCCAGTTCTATCCTGCCGTAGCCTTGTACTGCATCCACATGCCACAGTGGCAAATTATTGTCTCGTTTTGCCAGAACTGAAGCAAGCTCCCCAATGGGTGCGATGGCACCTGATTCATTGTTTACGAACATGGTGCTCACAAGGATGGTATCCTCCCGCAATGCCTCTAGGAGGTGTTGAGGCTGGATTCTACCTTCTCTGTCGCAGGGAAGAAGGGTAACTTCAAAGCCCTCTTCCTTGAGGCTTTCCATGGCCCCGAGTACAGATGGGTGCTCTACAGAGGTGGTAATAATGTGCTTGCCCTGACGGCGATAGGAGCGAGCAGCACCGATTAGCCCGATGTTATTGGCCTCTGTGCCACCAGATGTAAAATAGATCTCCCGACTCTCTACCCCTAAACTTGCGGCCAGGCTCCTGCGAGCACTATCTAGTTCCTGTTCTGCAGCCAGTCCTTTTGAATAAAGAGAGGAGGGGTTGCCAGGAACCTGGGTATAGATGCGGTTGAGCTCTGAGAGTACTTGGGGGTCTACAATTGTTGTTGCGCTATTATCTAAGTATGCTTCCATCGGATACCTCCTGGTCCTATTATCCACCAAGTTGGCACAAAATACAAGGAGGGGTGAGCATGCTCACCCCTCCTTGGGAATAATCTGGATCCTTGTGCTAGAAGCCAACGCGTGCTTCGGCATAGTAGCCAGAGAAATCAGCACTATAGCCTCCTGCTTTGTCCTCTAGTTGGCTCACCCTGTAGCCTGCGCCAATTGTAGCGAAGGGAATGCTTCCCTCCAGGCCCACCCTGTAGTTGGTGAGGGTAGCTCCACTGAGATCTTGATCAGGGGTTTCGCCTCCGGCTGAGGCTTGTTTTCTCAGGCCCTGTAGTTCAGGTGCGTACTCATAGCTGGCAACAGCTGTGAGTAGCTTACCTAAAATCTCAGCCTTTAGCTGGCCTCGGAAACGAGGGCCCCAGTAAATGGCTGTGGTGTACTCAGAGCTTTCATTTGCGAGTATGAGGTCACTGTAGCCTGTTGCGCCATAGCTGACTAAGCCTTGGGCTGAGATCCCAAATAGCTTGATGGGCAGGGTCATGCGAATGCCAGCGTGGAAGTCTGCAAAAAAGAAACCTTCACCGTTTTTGTCTGCGAACATGGATTTCAGCCCGCTGATTGTTTGGTTTGTTCCCAGGCTGGTCTCGCTCACCAAGGCAACAGGCCCAATCCCAATGGGGCTTCCTGGTGCTGTGAGCACTTTTAGTTGGCCGTCGAATAGGGAATCAGTTGTGGTGCCGAAGGTTCCCTCTGGCATCCACAGACTTGCGCCAATCTCAAAAGCACCTGCCTGCGATCCTAACAAAGCTACGAATAAGACTAACAGTGTAAGAGAAGAGAGCTTTTTCATTCTTTGTTCACTCCTTTCCAGGGGTCATTTAATAGTGGATACAATAGTTATAATTTCGCTACTTACGGATTATTTCCTGCCTGGTAAAATACATATTTTTTCCTTGCACCTTTTTGGACTTATGCTATAATTGAAATAGAGAGGAAGTGTGCATTGTGGCAAGGCCTAAAACTATTAGCTGGCAAGATAATTCTCTATTACTTTTAGATCAGAGAAAACTGCCTCTTCAGGTTGAATACAAACGCTGTGAAAACGTGGATGATGTGGCAGAGGCCATTCGTAGTTTGCTGGTGCGCGGAGCGCCTGCCATCGGTGCAGCTGCCGCTTACGGTATGGTTTTAGCTGCTCTAAATAGCAATGAGGAGACGATTCGGGAAGACCTCTCTCGGGCAGGGGAGAAGCTGGCGGGCACACGGCCCACTGCTGTGAACCTGTTTTGGGCGATTGAGAAAATGATGACTGCAGCAGCTGAGGTCCAAGGCTACGCTGCCATTTACCAGCGTCTTCTTGAGGAGGCCCATAGCATTTTAGAGCAGGATGTAATCAGCAATCGAGCTATGGGCAAACTGGGCGCCCAACTTCTGCCTCCAAAGGCACGGGTGCTTACTATTTGCAATGCAGGGGCTCTTGCCACAGCGGATTGGGGAACAGCGCTAGGCGTGATCCGCTCTGCTGGCCGAGATGTAAAAGTGTATGCTTGCGAGACTAGGCCTGTGCTTCAGGGCGCTCGCCTTACTGCCTGGGAGCTTTTAGAGGATGGTTTCGATGTGACCCTAATTTGCGACAGTATGGCAGGGACTGTGATGGCACAAGGAATGGTGGATGCTGTGATTGCAGGTGCTGATCGGATTGCAGCCAATGGTGATACAGCAAATAAGATCGGTACGTATTCTTTAGCTGTTCTTGCCAAAGCTCATAAGATTCCTTTTTATATTGCAGCACCAACTTCCACAATTGATGAAAAAATAGCCTCAGGTGAAGAGATCATTATTGAAGAGCGGGCAGCCGACGAGGTAACCCACATAGGGGGCCAGAGAATTGCGCCATCGGGCGTGAAGGTTTATAACCCTGCTTTTGATGTTACCCCTGCTAATTTGATTTCTGCTATCATCACTGAGCAGGGGGTATTTCGTTTTCCCTATCAGGGAAAGCTTTCTAAATAAAATAATCACAAATTCATGCAGGAAATAGCTGTTTAATATGGAAATACTAACATAGAATAGTATAGGGTTTAACTTATATTGTTAGAGAAGTCAAACTTTTTCCTAAGGAGGGAAGTACTGTGGCGAGGTGGAGGTTAGCCGGTTTGGTTTTCTTAGTATTTATTCTTGCTGGTTCTTGCATTGCAATTGCCGGGCAAAGTCTAAGCACAGACTCACCTTGGGCCCGTTTTTTTGATGAAAGGGTAGAGAAGGTGATCCCTGAAACCGGTCAGTTGGTTGTGAAAGAGGATGGGGATGGATCAGAGTTCACCTTTAACGGGGCAGAACTTGAGGCTGAGGAGGTAGCTCGGTTCGCTAAGGGCTACAGCTTTGAAAGCGGCGATCTTGAGATCAAATACCCTACAGGTGCTAAAAGCAATTATAAATTCGAAAAAAGAAAGGTTAAAACCCAGGAGCTTTACGAGAAATCCGGGGAACTAGTTGTGGGCAATGACTATTACTATGTGGGCCCCTCGGTTATAATTCTTACTAGGGATCCATCAGGCTACAAGCGTAAGATCAGTCTCACTGTCCACGGTGGTATTGTGATGGCAAAAGAGATTTCCGACTTTGAGACCGGGGAGGTTTTAGAGCGCTGGGAGCTGCGGGAGAATAACCTTGAGCTTGTAGAGCGGCAGTATTATTTGGGTAAAACAGATGCCTTTTTCCAGGCTTCTGACTGGGATCAACTTTTGCTTTCTTTTTACGAGCCGGTTGGTTCTTCCAAGAAGATTACTGCAGATCTAGCCTTCGACGATAATATCGCCAAGTTTATTTATAACGCAGGCTCTCAAAAGCAGGTCGTTGAGAAAGAGTTTGATTCCTTAGGCAGGTTAGTTCGTCTTGAAACTGAAGGGGAAAAAGCATTATTCGCTTATAATTGGCAAGGACTGCTTTCAGAGCTGACCCTTATTTCAGATTCTGGAGAGGAAACCTTGGGCTATGCTTATGATGTATTAGGTAGGGTAAAGCCCGATCAAGACGATCGTAGTTTTAAGGTAAGCTATGAATACTGCGAGGGAAAGTTGATTTCCATCACCGGTAATGGCAAGGTTTATTTCGACTATCCGGACAAAAAAACTATTGTACGGACGGATAGCTTAGGCCGTCGTACCACCTATACATTTGATCTCGAGAAGCTACTGTTGGTAGCTGCATATGAAGATGACACCAAGATTTTCGTGGAATATTTAGAGGACGGCAAGCGGAAAAAGATGGAAGATCTTAGTGGTAGTACCACTTACGAGTATAACGAGTATGGTCAGTTGGTAAAGTTAGTTCGTAAGACCGACGATGAAGTTGTTGAGTTGGTTCATAATTACACGCCTTGCGGCTGGTTGGAAAGCGTGAAGACACCCAAGGGCGATGTTCAGATTGCAGCGAAAGAGAATATTTTAGTTCAAGCCAAACAGTTACAACAAGAGTCTGTTTGCCCTTGGTTTAATTAAGGGTAGGGGAGGGTATTTTCGATGAAGGCGAGGATGGTTCGGTTTACGCTTTTGGTTTGTGTGTTAATGTTCGCCCTACCCGCAGTGGGGGCGGATAGACTTGTAGGGTTGAACGAGTTTTCAACTGATCCTAATGTGGAAATCAAAGATGATAAACTTAGTCTGATAGTGGATGGTAGCTCAGGGGAGACTATCTATCTTAACAGCACCCAAAATCTTGAGAAATTCACTTTGGGTGAAAACGGTGATTACTGGGAGATTGTAGACGGAAGAGCAAAGGTGCAAATGAAACCAAATACTAACCGCCTGCCAGATGGGCAAAAATATGAGCTGAAGATTACTAGGGAAACTGACTCCCTTGAGTTCGAATATGGGGTTAGCTCTGAGAAAGATTACGATTGGTTTATGGTGAAAAAAGGAGACGAGGTAATCTTTCAAGCTAGTGATGAAGTACAGGGCGTAGTTACAAAAGAGTTTCCTAAAGGAACTTATGAGTTTGCGTTTTTGTATAAAAAAGACGAATGTGGACGGTCAAAACAAGATACTGCATACCTTGAATATGTGAAATTCGGCGGTTCCGCGACGAAGACTGCTTCTGTAGAAACTGCCTTGAAATTTGGGAACGGTCAGTATCGGTGGGATAAGGTTGAATTCGCAACTAAAGAGAATGTTACTGTAAGGCTAGCAACAAGCAATGACGGCGTAAATCGCTCAAGTTGGATTAACTATACCGATGGTAAACCTAATCTTTCAGCAAGCGAATATTTGCACATCCAGCTTAATTTTTCATCCGGCGGTGAGCCATCTAGGGTGGGGGGGATTAAGGTATCTGCTACCTCGGTACCCTCCATTGGAGACTTCGAAGTCCCCGTAAGAGTAAGGGAGAAACCTACACTAACTTGGAAGGTATATCGCGAGGGGCAAGATGTTACTAGCCAGGCCACAGGAATTCAGGTAAGAGCAAGCAAGAATGCGGGCATGGCAGGCGCTACAACTAAACCCGTGTCTGATGGCTCAGGCTCGTTTACCTGGCCCGATGCTCTTGCTGATGGCGAATGGTACTTTGGGGTGAAAGCAAAGATTGATGGTGTTGAGACTAACTGGAGTGACAGCAAGGTCATTATAGATGCAACAGCACCTACCGTAGATTTTTCCGCTATTGATTCGAAATATCCTTCCAGTCCAACGCTAAAAGTAACTTTAAAAGATGAACTAAGTGATATAAAAACCGGTACAGGCGGCTCGAAGGTTGAACTTTATAAGGGTAACACCAATCAAAACAAAACCTTTACCACTAGCGGCAGTGGTAAAACAGTAACATTTACAGGTTCAAATCTCGGCCTATTAAATCCCGGGTATTATACGATCAAAGTCACTGCTATTGATGAATTAGGCAATCAAAAAACCTCTAGCAAGGAATTCTTCCTTGGCGACAAACTCACAATTGAGCCCTCTAATGCGGTGGTACCAAAAGATACCGATGGCCTACAGGGCTTTCAATTCTATGTGACGGTTGGCGGTCAGAAGAAACCGCTTGTTGCGACGGAAGATCTGAACAAATTAAGCATTTCAAGAAGTGACGTAAATCCCGGAAGCTTTGATCCGAAATTAAACGGGCCAATACAGTATTTCAACCCCGAAAACAAGGAAGGCTCAGCTATCTTACAAGCAAGTATAGCTGGTTTGACAGCAACGGCTAACGTAAGCACAGGCTCCGGCAATGCAGCTGAAATAGAAAGTTGGCCGGGCGTCTCCGGTTCCGTTGATATTGAAGTCTTTACCCCTGGTGGAATAAAAATAGCCGAGTATAAGAACCAAACCCTTCCTTTCATCTGGGATGGGATCGCAAACTATGGTAAGCATGCCGGTTTGCAAGGACTAACCGGGATTTACCTATTTAAAACTCCAGATAAAGGTGACATCAAAGAATTACTCAAAGAAGATACAACTCAAATTGGAACATTAACAGTAAGCGTCACGGGCCAAAGCATAACCTGTAGCCGAGATCAAACCGGCCCTGTTTATGCAAGTGCATTTATTAAAGATAGCCAGAATAATAAAATTCGTTGGCTGGGAACTAAGCTTGAAGATAAGAGTACTTCCAGTTGGACTTGGGACGGCAAAAATGATGCAGGGCAAACTGTTACAGAGGGGTCTTATAAGGCCTACGTTCAGCTGGTGACTCCCGGTGGCGATTCTCAGATTAAAAGCGCGACCATCCAGGCGCTGGAGCAGGGGGCAGGCATTAATCGGTTCATGGGTATGGCGATGGTAGCTGAACCTGAGGTCGTAACTTGGCGGACAAATGAGGATGGTCAGTATCTGGAAGATGAGAATTGGGAATATCAGTACGAAAATGGCCTCTTGAAGATGCAAAAGGGTAAAAATGGTGAGGGAACCTACACTTATTTTTACGATTACGAAGGACGTCGTATTCGTACTGAGCTCGACGGAGCTTTAAGTACAGAAGTCAGTTACGATGGTGATGGCAAAAAAGTGAAAGAGGTTTCCTATTCCCAGGATAAAAAAATAACTACCTATTTTGCTTACGACAAAGATGAGTATCTGGTCTATGAAAAGATAATAACCGAAGAGAATGGTAAAATAACAGAGATTGAAAAAAACTACGATCGCAAAGGAGGCCTACAATGAGAAAGTATCTAATAGTTCTCTCCCTCCTAATCATAAGCTGTAGCTCCTTTGCAGGTGATATTTCAGTAGTAGGGCTTGTAGGCCAGTGGCAATACGATATGTTTGTTAACAACGCTAATGTTGAAGGTAGCGCCACCACCTTTGGAGCCCAAGCAAAGCTTAGCTACCCTGTGGGAGGACAGCTTGCAATCGGAGTTGACGCCATCGTAAACATCCTCAAAGGCAAAGCAGAAGGGTCCCCTTATCTCGATAGCGGCAACGACCTTTTTGCAGGAGCAACAGTCCAATATAATGTACCTTTCGAGGGCGGCTCAGCTTACGCTGCAGCAGGTGGTGGCATGAGAGCATTTAAGCTAGAGGTTGGAGAGACAGGTGAACAGCTTAATACTCGTCAATATAAAGTGTCTGGCGCCCTTTTAGGTGGAGGCTTTACCTACCAGGCTAGTCCTACCATGCGGGTAGTGGGAGATGCCAGATTCCTGCTTCCCCTCTCAGCAATGCAAGAGATGTCAGATCAAGGCTTCGACGCGGAAGAAAAAGCAGAAGGTGGCTTGCTCTCCCTCTCTGTTGGTGCACAGCTGAAAATCGCAGATAACATGTTCCTTGATGCGCGAGGACGCTTCAGCAAAGAAGACTTCAAAGGACCGATCGGAGAGGAAAAGATCAGTGGCACATCCTTTGGCGCCGCAGCTGGAGTACAATTTCTCTTCTAAAACGAAGAAAAAGAAAAATAGGGGCAGCCTGGCTGCTCCTATTTTTTTGGAGGTATCCATGGAGAAAATAGAGCTTTTTGATGAACATGGAAACAGTCGCGGCTTTTACTCTACAGCCAACATCCTCAATGACCTTACAGGCAAAGAATGGCTATACTGGACCAAATCTGTGATCGATAAACCCTACCCTCCAAATCTTTGCCACAAACTTCGCAATCAGCACGGGGGCCAAAAACCACCGGATCTCTGTGCTGATTTAATCAAAGTATTTACTAAAGAGGGACAGGTTGTCTTAGATCCACTAATGGGAGTGGGAGGGACGTTATTGGGTGCCAGTCTCGCGGGGCGCAGAGCCATCGGCATAGAACTTGAACCCAGGTGGATTGAGATTTACCGGGAGGTTTGCAAGCGGGAAAACCTTGCTGTGCAAACAACATACCAGGGTGATAGCCGCAAGATACTAGGTGCTTTAGCAGATGACTCCATCGATTTAGTCCTTACAGACGTACCATATTGGAATATGGACAAGCTCCCAAAATCCACAGGCTTCTACAAAAAGGTAGGAGAGAGGGCCAAACCGAAAATCAAGACAGAGCTCGGGGACTTCAATGACCGGCCCCTGCAGAGCAAAGAGGAGTGGCTCTCAGAGCTTCGTGAGATCTTCTCCCTTCTATGGAAACCGCTGAAGGGGGGCAGATACATGGCCGTATTTGTGGGGGATTTGTATAACAAGGGGGAATATCATTGCCTCTCTGCAGAACTGGCTTTGATGCTCAAAAGTATTGGCTATACTATGAAAGCAAACCTCATTTGGCATGATAGGGCCAAATCACTTCACATCTACGGATACCAATACACCTATATCCCCAGCCTTATTCATCAAAACGTGTTGATTTTTCAAAAACCATGTGATTAAAACACAAAATCAGGCCTCCGGTAGCAAAATTGGGGCGAAAGTAATATTATGCAATGCGACCAACTCATACAAAATTACCGGAGGTGTTAACTGTGAATCAGCAATTTCTAGGTGGATTTAATTGGTGTTGGTGTTTAATTATCATCCTCTTGATTTGTTGCTGCTGTGGAGGACGTTTCTAACAATTTATTAGTTGTCTCATCTGTAAACTACCAGAAAAAGAAGGGGCAGTTTTGTACCTTCTAGAGCCTATAGGGGACTAAACAACAAAGGGGCTGTCAAAAGCGACGGCCCCTTTGTTGTTTAAAAACGAAGCGTCCTCGGAGGGAGGAATCCTCTATGATGCTTTAGGCACAAAATCACGCTGCCTGTAGCATAACAGGGATGAAAGTAATACTATGCAATGCGACTAAAATAAAACAAAACTTGCGGAGGTGTAGATTGTGGAACAACAAGGTTTTGGTGGATTTAATTGGTGCTGGTGTTTGATTATCATCCTAGTCATTTGTTGCCTGTGCCCTGGCCTTTTTCGGGGGTTCGAAGCCTAGGGGAAACCTAGCTAGATGAGGAGGTGCACTAATGGGTGGTCTTGGAGGCTCTAAAGTCTTGTGGCTAGTAATGCTCATCCTCTTCTTGATCTTCTTTGTAGATCCTTAAAAAGAAGCGCCAATTGGCGCTTCTTTCCCTTTAGGGCTTTAGGCACAAAATAGCTTCCTGTAGTGTCAGAGGTAAGGCCAAATTAATAGTATGTATTGCTGGCACGAACAGGGCCAGTAGCAAAAGGGAGGTGTCAATATGGGAGGCTTCTTCGGACCTGGACCAGGTTTTAACCGGGTATGGTGGATTGTAATTCTAATTCTCTTCCTCATCTTTTTTGTTGATCCCTAAAAAGGATGCAAAAGGAAGCGCCAGCGGCGCTTCCTTTTCTTTCAGTGGCACTATCAAAGAAGAATAATAGTGGTGCCAACAAATAATGTTAAGTATAATCTTTGGAAGGGCACCATTTTAAAGGAAATGGATATATTATAGGAGAAAGCCTCAATTGAGACATAAAAAAGCAGCCCTAGGGCTGCTTTTATTTACAAGTGGTGCCGAAGGGGGGATTTGAACCCCCACAAGCGTAATGCTCACTAGAACCTGAATCTAGCGCGTCTGCCAGTTCCGCCACTTCGGCAAGTCTCTTAACAAAGGTAATTATAGCATAGCCTTGTTGATTCGTCAAACGATTTTTTGAAAATAAATTTTCTAGAAGAAACCTATGCACAAGAGGACATTTTCCCTAGCAGATCCTTGCCTTTTACAGGTAATTTGAGCCCTGCCCGTTCCTTGCCAAAGGCAGTGGTGTGTGCTATATTTAAAGCAGAATGGGGGCATGGAAAATGACTAAAGCTGAAATTTTAGCAACCACAAAGGAACTAGCCAATTCTTTGGCGAATTCCCAGGAATATCGCGCATTGAAAGATGCTGAAGCAGAGCTGAAAGCTCATGCTGCAGCTCAGATCATGTGGGAGGATCTAGAGAAGAAGCAAAGGTCTTGCTATGAGCCTGGCCTCTCTGAAGAAGAAATCAAAACACGTTTTGAGGACGTACAGAAAACCTTTGAGCTTGTCTCCCATAATCCACATATTCGGCAGTTTTTGCTGGCACAAATGGAATTTGGTCAGCTGTGGGAGGAAATCCAAAAGACCTTGGCGGAGGCAATTGGGATTAAAACTGGGAAGGATGAACCGCCGGATGAAGAAAGCTAAAAAAATTCTGCTTTATTTATTAACCGCAGCTAGCACTGTGGGCATGTTTATCTGGAGCTGGCTACTGTGGAAGGATTTTTTCAATCCTGCCATCGTGGCCTTTGGACCTGCCCAGAGTGCATTAGTCCGGCTGCGTCTGGAAATAGGCAAAAGAGCTATCAGTGGCCTAATCCTCTTTGGCCTGTGGCTTGGGGGCGTCTATAGCCTCTTTAGGGCACGGAAAGCAGACAAAGGAAAGGTTTCCTTGCCACAGCGCGGACTGGGAGGATGAAACAGGGGAAGCGCTGGCCGCTAAATCCACGAAAGTTAGTTGCCTTAATTAACTTTCTCCTGCTGGGATTTTCTATCTATGGCACTTGGAACCCACAATGGCAATCTCTGGCCGCACATCTAACCTACTTGCCCCTCTTCGTTCTTACCTACGAGCTGGGCATCCTCTCTGGAACGGCTTTAGGCAGCATCACAGCATTAATTCTCAGTCAAAACTCGCAGCTGGATCTAGGCTGGCATATTTTGGCCTGGATTTTAGCGGTGGCAGCAAGTAGTATAGCACGCTGGTGTGGCTGCGAGAGCAATACGGAATTAGTCCAAGAAAATAAAAAATTCAAAGAGGACATTCAGCAGCAGGCAAGCAAGATCGAGGAGCTGCAATCTAAAGTTGATCGTGAATTTTTCAATGCCATGGCCATCTATGAGTTTACCTCAATACTAGGCAGCACTCTTCAGTATCAGGAAGTGCTGAACTTGATGGTGGATACTATCCTCAGGATTGTACCGTATGATGCTTGTAGTCTTTTTCTCATAGATGAAGAGGCATCTGAACTTTACATAGAGGTAGCTAGGGGACTCAGTCAAAAGGCCATCGAGGAGTCCCGCTATCGCATCGGTGATGGTGTAGCGGGCTGGGTGGCACAGACTGCCCAACCAGCCCTAGTTTTAGACTATGAACGAGATCCCCGTTTCCAATACCTAAAATATGAGCACCATTTTTGCTCAGTGCTCTCCCTGCCTTTGGTAATCAAAGGAGAGGTCATCGGAGTACTGGAGATCCTCAAATTAGAGCCAGCTGCCTTCACCCGCGATGATCTGCGCACCCTGACCATCATCGCCAACCAGGCAGCCTTTGCCATCCGCAATGCTCACCTCTACTCTGAGGTGATGCAGCTAGCGATTACAGATTCCGTAACAGGCCTTGGCAATCATCGCCTTTTCAAAGAGGTTCTTGCCAACGAACTTGCAAGGGCTAAGCGTTACGGAAGACAACTGAGCCTTCTGATGCTGGATATCGACCATTTTAAAAAGATAAACGACTACTATGGTCATCAGATGGGCGACAGCGTGCTCATGGAGTTGGGTCGCCAGCTGAAAGCCCTGATCCGCAATACGGATCTGGCGGCACGCTACGGAGGCGAGGAATTCTGCCTGATCCTCCCTGAGACAGGACCTGTGGAGGCTATGGCCAGCGCCGAGCGAATCAGGCGCAAGGTGGATGAAAAGAAATTTGTTGGCTCATTGAGGCTCACTGTGAGCATTGGTGTTGCGACCTATCCCCGGCACGCCACAGATCTTGATGGGCTGATCAGGGCAGCAGATAGTGCCTGCTATGAGGCAAAAGGGCAGGGACGAAATTTGGTTGTTTTATCCCAGGAAATCGGGGCACAAACAGCGAACTAAAATAGGAGGACAGAAACTTGCAGGAGGCCAAATCTTTTTACGTTACTCAAAAAAGGAGATCGCGGGATCTCCTTTTGGTGCCTAAAGAACTGATCGAGCTCTATCAACCGGCTGTGGGGGCCGTGGGCATAGCTCTATGGTTGAATTTGTTTGCCTGTGAGGAGCAGGAAATACAATTTAGTAGATTAGCTCTGGAGCTAAAATGCACACCAGAGCAGCTAGAGGAAGCGCTTTCGTTGCTCATTCGCTACGGGCTTGTAAGTTCGGAGCCAGGCCAGGGGAGAGGCATTCTCTCTGTGAACGAACCTCTTCCTCAGGATGAATTTCAGGCCCTAGAGGCGCAGCTGGGCGGGGGTCTAGATACTTTGAGTGTGCTCTTTGACTTTTATCAGAAACAAGTGGGGCTTATGGGTCCTGTGCAGGAAGAAAAACTTCGCTACTGGGTAGTGGAGCAGGGAATGGATGAGGAGGTAGTGGTGGCAGCCATCGGCGAGATGATGAAAACTTCTTCCCGGAGAATAGAGTATCTCGAGGGAATTTTGCGTAACTGGTATAACGAGGGAATCAGAAACCTCGGGGAGCTGAATGACCAGAAAAAACGCTGGGAGGAAGAGCAGCAGAAGCGGAGCAAGAAAAAGACTCGAGAGGGAAGAAAGAGTCCAGGCTTTTTGAAAAGCCTACCTGGTCAACCCCAGTCCATGCCCAAAGAGGGCTACGAGGGTGTTGCCAATGCCGGGGCATATCGAAAAGTGGACCCTGAGGCAGTAAAGCGGTGGAAGGAGATGTACAAGGATGAGTATGACGGCTAGTCTTCAGGTGGAATTGCCTCAGGAATACGAAACAGAACAGCTAATACTGGGGATTCTAATTAAGCATCCCCAAAAAATGGACACCGCCCTGGACAAGCTCCGGGAATATCATTTTATAAATCCCACCAATAAAACTATCTTCAAGGCCCTGTTGGATCTTTATACAAAGCAAGGTAAGGTCAGTTACGTCCGCCTCTATGATAAGCTCAGGCGTGAAAAGCTCCTAGCCGACCCTGAGTCTGCTCTTCTCTCCCTTACAGAGAGCGTGGTTACTGGCAGAGAGCTTGAGCCTTGTATTGAGCTATTGCGAGAGGGCTATGCTAAAAGGAGAATTCTCAAAGCAACAGAAGAGATCGAGCAGATGATCCTCCGGGAGGAGGAGGAGACTCCTGAAAAATATCAAGCCCGGGCCCAGGAACTGATCTTTGCTGCCACAAACGTGGAGAACAGTGCAGATGAACCCAAAGAGCTCCTAGATATCCTCTCCCGCTGCTATACCAACCTGGTGCAGCGCAAAGACGGAAAAGTGCCCTATGGTCTCTCTGTACGCTTTCCCTCAATCGATATGCTCACCACAGGCTTTAAGAAAAAGGACCTGATCATCTTAGCTGGTAGGCCTAGTATGGGCAAAACCTCTTTGGCCTTGAATTTTGCCGTCAATGTGGCCAAGCGTCAGATTCCAGTTCTGATCTTCAGCCTAGAGATGGATGATGAGCAAATTGGCGACAGGTTCGTCTTAGGCGAACTTTTTCGCTACCGGGATCGAGATGGAAACTTCCTGATTCCTTCCAGCGAATATGCCACCAAACTTAGCGACGAACAGCTTAAGATCACAGAAAAAGTCTACAGTGAGCTCTATCAGCTCCCCATCCAGATCGTGGATCAGAGGGGCCTCACCTCTTTGGACATCCGTGCTAAAGCTAGAAAAGTGAAGGCTACCTGCCCCAATCTTGGCCTGGTGGTCATCGACTACCTGCAGCTGATTAGACCTGCAGACGGAGATAATAAAAACAAAAGCTGGGCTTTGCAGGTGGGTGATATTGTCAGGGAATTGAGGGACCTGGCAGGAGAGATTGATGTGCCCGTTGTGCTCCTCTCTCAGCTAAACCGAGGTGTGGAGAGCCGAGAGAACAAAAGACCCATGATGAGCGACCTGCGAGATAGCGGTAACATTGAGGAGTTTGCAGACGTGGTCATGTTTGTCTATAGAGACGATTACTACTACCCAGACCAGGCAGAGGAGCGAGGTACACGCGGCAAAGCAGAGGTGATCTTTGCTAAACAGCGTAAAGGTGCCACCGGCACTGCTCTGCTTCGCTTTATACCGGAGTTCACACTCTTTGTGGACGAAACCGATCGGGAGGATTGAAATGAGCCTTTGGTTGGAAACAGAAAAATTAAAGTTAATGCTATTGTCGGCCTATGCTCGCTTGGTGGATGAAGGACAGCTCTCAGAGGCGCAGCTGGACCAAATTACTGATTTGCTCGAGGACATGCATAAATATAGCCAAGAGGATTTTTCCGATAAGCTCCGGGAAATTTGCGGCTTTATCCCAGGAGAGGAGCCTCCGCATGCAATTTAGTTTTTTGGATAAAATAGTTTTCGAGGTGAAAATATTTGCAGTATCGTGAATTTGGCACAACAGGCGCAAAGGTATCGCGCTTGGGTTTCGGTGCCATGCGCCTGCCTGATGATGAAAAGCAAGCTATAACTATCCTCCGCCGGGCTATGGATCTGGGTGTCAATTACCTGGATACAGCTCCAGGTTATATGGAGGGCAAAAGCGAAAAATTTCTAGGCAAGGCACTCCGGGGCTACAGAGAGCGGGTCTATCTTGCCACTAAAAACCCAATTGAAGATGCATCTGGAGATAACTGGCTGCGGCGGCTGGAGGCCTCACTTAAGCGGTTGGATGTGGACTATATCGACTTTTATCACATGTGGAGTATCAACTGGCAGCTCTACCAGGAGAAGATCGATGTACCCCACGGTCCCCTGTGGGCAGCACAAAAAGCCCTGGATCAGGGGCTGATTCGCCATCTCTCCTTCTCCTTTCATGATAAGCCAGAAAATATGATTAAAATCATCGACACAGGTCATTTCTCCTCTGTGCTTTGCCAGTATAATCTCTTGGACCGGGCCAATGAGGAGAGCATCGCCTATGCTAAAGCAAAAGGGCTTGGCGTGGCCATTATGGGCCCGGTGGGAGGAGGTAGGCTCTCTGCTGCCTCCCAGGAGATTGCAAAGCTGATCCGAGGCGGTGCGAAAAGCACACCTGAGGCAGCACTCCGCTTTGTCCTCTCCAATCCTAATGTGGACATAGCGCTTTCAGGCATGGGATCGCTTCAAATGGTAGAGGAGAATGTACAGGTTGCCTCAAGGCGAGATCAGCTCTCAGGGGAGGAACGAGAGCATATCATCCAGATGACCGAGAGCAATCGGAAGCTGTTGGATCTTTATTGTACAGGCTGCAATTATTGCTTGCCCTGCCCGCGGGGTGTTAATATTCCTAGAAATTTTGAACTGATGAACTACCATCGCATCTGGGGCCTGACAGAGTATGCCAAAGAGTATTACCAAGGCTTGGGCATAGAAGAGCAGGCCCAAAGTTGCCGTAGCTGTCATTTGTGTGAGGGGAAATGTCCCCAAAAGCTTCCCATCGCCCAAAAACTCCAGGAGACGCATCAGGCTTTGGGAAAATGAAAAGGAGGCCCAGGGCCTCCTTTTGTTTACATAATAGTAGTTGCTGTGGACTGGGAGAACTCTTGCTTGATTTGGCTAATCTCCTGATCTGATGCCATCTGGGCTGGTTTGTAGTAGTTTTTTTGGGATGCAACCTGATAGAGCTGATATTGGAACTGCTCGTCCTGATTGCGGATCTGCTGCAGGGTGCTGCGCAGCTGTTGGTTTGAGGTTTCGGAAATGGCTTTGGCATAGCTGCCTAAACTTGCTTTGGTGGTGGAGAGAACATCATTTACCATATCTTTCTCTTGCATAGACACACCTCCTATTTTAGGAAAGAAATTAATTTATCCCGGGTACTACGTGCAGATTGTGCCGACTGCTGAAGCATCTGCTTCAGCTGCGGATCGCTGCATTGACCGGCATAGCTTTGCAGCTTGTTGCTAGCGGTCTCATGGGAGCCAATCAGCTCGCGCAGGTTTTGTAGCTCCATTTGGTTAAGGTTTGCCACAGACACACCTCCCTTTGCATGATCATCTGTAGTGTGCCTGATTACATCTGGTTTATATGCATAGCCATGATCCAAAATTTGTGCCTTCCCTATGGTAAAAGTAATAGCTTCTGAGCCGACTTCTTTTCTGGGGAGAATTTACAGAAGAGTTAGCCGAAAACCCTATCAGCTTGCTGTGGGGATAAAAGCGGCACTTCTCTATCGATCGCTATCATTAAAATAAATTTTTAAATGAATGGTCGCGATACCTTGACATTGGATATAATAATAGTATACAATATGTACATGATAATGTACATCGTAGGAGGTGTCAGTATGTCAATTATTAATGCAACAACTGCAAGAAATAATTTTTTTAAACTCATGGAAGAAGCTATTACTACACACGAGCCTATTTTTGTTACTGGTAAAAATGGAAATATCGTAGTATTATCTGAGGAAGACTATCGGTCAATTCAAGAGACCATTTATCTTAGCTCGTTGCCAGGAATGAGGGAAAAAATAATTAAAGGGCTAAATATGCCACTTGATGAGTGCGTAGAGGATCCAGATGAGTTGTAGTAAATGGCGAGTAGTTTATACAAAGCAGGGCCTAAGAGATAAGCAAATTGCCTATGAAGTAGGATTTGGGGAAAAAATAGAATCTATTATCAAAGCGCTTAAACAAGATCCCTTTGTTGGGTATCCGCCTTTTGAAAAGTTGGTCGGTGATTTGAAAGGTGCATATTCTCGACGGATAAATTGGCAGCATAGAGTTATTTATCAGGTAATAAAAGAAGAAAAAAAGGTCAAGATAATCAGTATGTGGCTTCATTATGAGTAGAGGGCAATCACATGAGTTTTGGGACATCCTATTTTCGGGCAAGTGGGATGTTCTTTTTATGGTGTGCCTTAGTTCTTATAATCATTCCTTATAAATATCCGGTACCCGGGGATGAATTACCCAGTCCCGTGAGAATGCCTTGCCAAAAGCACTGTTCAAGAAAAGAAAAGAATGATCGCGAGCACTTGACAAAACTAGCTCTAGCCCATATAATTAATATGCGTTGGGGGGGTAGCTCAGCCTGGTTAGAGTGCTACATTGACATTGTAGAGGTCAGCGGTTCGAGCCCGCTCCTCCCCACCATTTTGCAAGTAGGACTGGCAGTAGCTGGTCTTTTTTTTGTTTTAAAGCGCCCTTTTGTATACATTTTTTCGCTCCCACATATAATAAACTTCAGGAAAGGGAGTGGGGAAATGGCAACTTTAGCCATCGGTACTGCCATCGAGAATCAATCGGCCACAGAACAGTTGGCCCATTGCCTGAAAACAGGCGGACTGGAAATAGAGCTGGCAAATTTGGGGCAATGGATCTTTTTAGGTTGTAAACTAGCAGGGGGGGAGCTGGTTGAATCCAATCTCTTGCGCTCCTTTGTGGCAGATGCTGTGGCAGAGCTGTTAGTCAACCAACAGCAAAAAGAACTAGCCACAAAAATTCTGCGTCACCACTACAGGGGGTTTACCCCCTCAGAGCGGGAGAGCATCATCAACAGAAGCATTGAGATTCTCAACTTGGATCCAGAAACAGGAGAGGAAGATACAAGGAGGCAACGGCAAAGACGAAACCTTGTTTACGCAAGGCTAATGGAATGCTTAGCTGGGAGGCCCCAGATCGTTCTGGAGGGATTTGTGCGTTTTCGCCTGAAGGAATACTACCGGGAACTGAAGCTAGCAGTGGATTTAGCTGTAGAGGAGCATACCCAAGATCAAGAATACCAAGACTTCATTTCCCTGTTGCGTTCCTTTGTGGAAATCCAGCCCCCTCAGTTCCAATTGATCCATGTAATAGATCAGGGAAATGAGTATTTGCTGCTAGATGAGCTGGAAGCAGAATTGGCTCCAGAGTTTTTAGAAGAGCCTTTGCCTGGTATGGAACCTGAAGATTCTCTTCTTAGCAACCTGATCACCCTAGCACCCCAGGCCATTGTGCTTCACTTTTCAGCGAAGAAGGAGATCGGTCAGACCATCATCCAGGTTTTTGAGGAACACGTATCCATTTGCCAGGGCTGTAATCTTTGCCGCTGACTACACTTTGCAATTTTCCTGTGCTATAATAATCTCAGGGGGGAATTGCAAGATGAATAAGCAGATCGCTTGGCAAGATTTTCAGGTAGGGGAGCTACCGCGGCAGTCTTTGCTTGTGGAAACAGCAAAACAAATTGGTAAACGGATTGAAGAGTTAACAGATCTAAATCATCCCCATCTCTTGCGGGATGTAGCTGTGGAGCGCAAAGAGGGTCGCTACTTCTTAGGCCGGGAAACAAAACCAGGCCTCGTCTCATTAGAGGCATACCTCAAAGATCAGATAGTAACGCCAGAACAACTTATGGATTGGCTAATTATAGCCTTGGATGTTTTGCAAACTGTGCATGAGGCAGGACTTTGTCTGGAGGGGCTTAGCCTTCAGAGTATTTTTATCTCCCCCCAAAAAGAAATCTACCTCACAGATCGTAGCCCACAAAGGAGGCTGGCGGCCTATCGGCCCCTGCCCCAGGCTGAAGAATACTTAGCGCCAGAATTATTTGGGGGACAGGAGCACAGTCAAAGCTCCGACATCTGGAGCCTGGGCATTGTAGCGTATCGTGCCATCTGTGGTGTTTTTCCCTTCACAGATGAACAGCCAAAGCTGATCGCTGAAAATATTATGGACCGAGAACCCTTCGATCCCCGCTATTATAACCCCCAGATCGGCTCGGGTCTTGCAGGGCTAATGCTTAGTCTGCTGACCAAGGATCAAACTAAAAGACCTGGAGCTGCCGCAGCCCTCGGGTTAGCCCGGGAGGTGGAGGCAGCGGGCACAACTTTGGCCACCGGCCAGGAGGAAGCTGCTTTTGCCAGACAAAATACCAAGGTCCAGCGGGCAGAACGGGCCTGGCAACGGAAGCGATTTTTGCGCCATAACTGGGCCTGGTTTGCTGGGGGAATTGCTGTGGTCTTAATTATGATCTCTCTTTTTCGCAGCGGACAGACTAAGCCTGTGGTTACAGAGCAGACCTCACCTCGGGGGGTAGTTGAGCTCTATTACCAATCCTTAGACGATTTAGATGTGATGGTCATGGAGCAGACCATTGATAAAAAAGTGGGTAAACAGAATATTGATATGGTTAGCCGCTTGCATGTGATCGAGAAGGTTAACATGGGCATGCGGATGCAAGGTGGACAACAAAAAGACCCTGCACCTGATTTAGTCAAGGTTCAGGGTCTGGAGATTAAAGGCGGAAAGAGTGGAGATGCGGCTCGCTACACAGCCCGCTACAAGCTCACACTACCTGGCGAGGGTGGTTTTAAAACCACCCCTAAAGAGGACCAATTGGTGCTGCGGAAAGTGGAGGGCAAGTGGCAAATTGTGGAGCTTGCCTCCCGAGATCTATAGTTTCTCTGCAACCTCTTTTTGGAGCTTGTCCCCTAGTTCTGCAATTGAGATGGAGCCTAAGTCTCCTGCAATCCGAGAGCGAACACTGAGAGTTTTGCTCTCTAGCTCCTTAGGTCCCACAATAATCATATAGGGTATTTTTTGAAGCTGGGCTTCCCTGATGCGGTAGCCCAGTTTTTCGTCTCTAGCATCCAACTCCACCCTCAGACCCAAAGCTGCTAGTCGGTCTCGAACTTCTTTGGCATAGTCTGCTTGCCTCTCAGATAAGGGCAGCAGCATTACCTGCACCGGAGCTAGCCACAGAGGAAACGCACCTGCATAGTGCTCAGTTAAAATGGCAATAAAGCGTTCGATGCTGCCATAGATCACCCTGTGGATCATCACAGGCCTGTGCTTGGCACCATCTGGACCTATATACGTGAGATCGAAGCGCTCAGGGAGCATGAAATCCAATTGAATGGTACCGCATTGCCAAGATCTGCCCAGGGAATCCTCAAGGTGGAAGTCGATCTTCGGCCCGTAAAAAGCCCCATCCCCCTCATTGATTACAAACTCTTTGCCCAGCTTCTTCAAAGCAGCCTCCAGGGCAGATGTTGCCTGATCCCAAATCTCGGCGGAGCCCATGGAGTTCTCGGGCCTCGTGCTCAGCTCCACATGGTAGCTGAAGCCAAAGAGGCTGTAGAATTTATCCACCAGGGCAATCACCCCGGAGATCTCCTCTTCAATCTGCTCGGGTAGCATAAAGATATGGGCATCGTCCTGGGTGAAGGAGCGTACCCGCATTAGTCCGTGGAGAGCTCCGGAGAGCTCATGGCGATGCACCAGCCCCAGCTCTCCCATCCTGATTGGCAGATCCCGATAGCTATGGAGCTGTCGCTTATACATCAGAATCCCGCCTGGACAGTTCATAGGCTTGATAGCATAGTTGTTCTCATCAATTTGGGTGAAATACATATTTTCTGCATAATGATCCCAGTGCCCTGAGCGATGCCACAGCTCCTCGCTGAGGATGATGGGGGTCTGGATCTCCTGATAGCCAGCTTTCTGATGTTCCTCTCGCCAAAAATCGATCAATTGGTTTTTTAAGATCATGCCTTTGGGGTGGAAGAAAGGAAAGCCTGGCCCCTCCTCATGGATGCTGAAGAGATCTAGCTGCTGCCCTAGCTTGCGGTGATCTCGCTTTGCAGCCTCCTCTAGCATTTTCAGGTAATCGTCAAGCTGGCTTTGTTTGGGGAAAGCTGTGCCGTAGATCCGCTGCAGCATGGGTCTGGTGGAGTCGCCTCGCCAATAAGCACCAGCTACGCTTTGCAAAGCGAAAGCTCGGATCATACCAGTTCTTGGCAAATGTGGCCCCCGGCATAGATCCATAAATTCACCCTGCCGATAAAGGCTTACAGTCTCCCCATCCAAATCCCGGATCAGCTCCACCTTATAGGGCTCGTCTTGCTTTTCAAAAAGAGCTATGGCCTCGTCCCGACTCAGTTCCTCCCGGGAGAGAGGCAGATCTTCAGCTATGATCTGCTTCATTTGAGCCTGGATTTTCTCCAGATCCTCGTGGGAAAAGGGTTCGGGGAGATCGAAGTCATAATAGAAGCCATGCTCAATTGTGGGGCCGATGGCCAGTTTCACGCCAGGGAAGAGCCTCGTCACAGCCTGGGCTAAGACGTGGGCTGTGGTATGGCGGAGAATCTCTATCCCCTCTTGTGAATCCACTGTGATCAGTTCAAAGGGAATGGGGGTCTCGCTTTGGGGGAGCGCTTTTGATAAATCAACGAGCTCCTCCCCTAGGCGTGCTGCTACTGCGCGTTTTTTGAAGCGAGGCAGTGCCTGGGCGATTACTTCCTCTATGGTGGTGCCAGATGGGAATTGTTGGATCTTGCCATCTGGAAAGAGCAGTTTAGCCATGAAAAATAGCCTCCTCAAATACTAGGGATAGTAGAAATTGTTAGTCTAATTTTAGCACACGTCTCCTGTGGGCGCAAGAGATAGAAAAACGCCCTGCCAAAATAGCAGGGCGAAGCTAGATAATTTAGAAGAAAAGGATTAGGAATAGGAACAGGATGATGATGAAGAACCAAGAACCACCAAATCCAGGTCCAAAACCGCGGGTGTTGGCCACAAAGCTCACCTCCCCCTACTGGAACAGAGGGAGTTTTCTCCCTTTTGATCTAATATACTGTCCTAGCTTCTGCTTGGTGAAAACTTTAGAGAAAAAGTGTCTTTTGCTATAAATCCTTCGGATAGATAAAAACCAGCGCGATCCCATTTTCTAGGGAAAGTTCCACAGGTTCCTCTAAGAATTCATTGCTAATGGTTCGGGTGTCACCAAGGTCAATGTGCACCCCAAGTAGGGGGTAACGCGCCCCCGAGATAGAAAGCCCCTCTAGCTCCAGGCTCAGGGGGAGGATAGAAAAACACTTCCCATCTTGGGGCTCCAAAGTTAGCTGATCTTGCAGGAGGTAGATTTCTTGCTGGCCGTCGCTAACTATCCCCTGGGCACCCCTTTGGGCGATAAAAAGCAAGAGCTGTACATTGGCCAGAGAGTGATCAAGGCGTGTGCCCACTCCGCCCCAGATTAAGATCTCAAGGGCTCCAGATGACAGGACATGTTCTACAGCCAGCTGGGTATCTGTTTGATCTTTGGCTGCAGGATAGGTGAGGAGGGGAATTTGCTTTGCTTTGGCCCAGGCTAAGGCCCCAGGCGATGCAGAATCGAAATCGCCTATGGCAAAACTGGGGAGCACATTGTGCTTTTGGCAATGCTCCAACCCCGAATCTATAGCCACAATTAGATCTCCAGCTTTAATTTTCGGCATCTTATACAGATTGCCGCCAGCAAATAACACAGCACGTTTACTCATGGTTTGCCTCCAGGTGAGAAAGTAGTTTGGCTTTTAGCGCTACGAGCTTTGGGTCTGTAGCTACCCTAGGCCTTGGCAGGTCAAGCTCAAGCTCCAAGCTAATGTGGGCTGGCCGCGGGCTTAAAAGATAGATTCGATCCGAGAGGATCAGGGCCTCCTCCACGTCATGGGTGACAAAGACGATTGTGTGGTGGAATTCCTCCCAGACCCCCAGAAGCCATTGTTGCATCTCGCGTCTGGTGATAGCATCTAAAGCGCCAAAGGGCTCATCTAGGGCCAAGATAGGCTTGTGGCAAAGGATGGTACGCAAGAGGGCCGCCCGCTGTCGCATACCACCTGAAAGCTCTCTGGGAAAGGATTCTTCAAAACCCTCCAGACCAAAGAGGGGGAGGAGTCCTGTGGCCTCCTTTTGTGCTGCTGCTAGATCTTCACCCATAATTTCGGGTCCCAAAAGCAAGTTTTCCAACAGCGTGCGCCAAGGAAAGAGGAGATCCCGTTGGGGCATATAGGCCACAGGTTTTTTTGGTCCCTCTCCGATAAATTCTACGCTACCCTTTTGAGGTTTTAGCAGTCCTGCTAAAACCTCAAGTAGGGTGCTTTTACCGCAGCCACTGGGCCCGATTAGGGACACAAACTCTCCGGCCTGGGCCCCGATGCTCACGTCTTCCAGAACCTGGAGCCCAGGAAAGTGGAGCGTTATGTTTTGGGCACAGAGTTCCACTGTTAGTCCTCCCGAGGCAAAAAGGCATTGGTGAAGGCGGCTTTGGCATCAAGTTTGCCCGGTATCAGCTGATTTTTATAGAGCCAGTTTCCAAAATCCTCCCAGACTGCTTCCTTTTGCTCACCCCAGCGAGGTGCATCGTCACGGTAGCGGGGACTGAGCCACTTTTGGCTCTCCCGGATTAGCTTGGGGTTGGTATCGGGGAGGTATTTAATTAAAATCTCCGCTGCACGGTCAGGATTTTCTTCAGCATATTTATATCCCCGAGCTGTGGCAGCCAGGAACTTTTTCACAAGCTTGGGGTCTTTTTCTATTTTCCCCTCAGAGGTGATGATCACAGGTGTATAGTAGTCTGGGACTGCCTCGAAATAATCTGCCATGGCCATCACATTTAAGGGTAGCTTCCGCAGCTTGGCTTCGATTCCCTGCCAGCCGTAGAAGATCTGAGCAAAATCCATGTCTCTCCCTAGCATCCTGAGTAGGTCGCCGCTGCCAACCTGCACGTAACTGGGCTCTCCTTTGCCGCCATCGAAGTTAATCATGGATTTTAGGATCGCCTGTTCAATTGGGAGTCCCCAGCCGCCGTAGCGTTTGTCCACAAAATTCCGGGGGGTTTCGATCCCAGAGTCTTTTAGGGAAACAAAGGCTGCTGTATTATGTTGGATTACAGCTGCGATAGAGACAATTGGCACGCCCTCGAGTCTGGAGGAGGTTACATATTCCTGGAAGCTAATCCCAAAGTCCACTTTCCCAGCCCCTACAACTGCCTCCACTGTTGTGTTTTGAGGGGTGATGATTTTAAGGTCTATGCCTTCCTCTTCATACCAGCCTTGCTCTAAAGCTACATAGATGCCAGTGTGGTTGGTATTGGGTGTCCAATCCAGCAGTAACTGTACAGAACGGTTTTCCTGTTTGGGCCACAGTAGCAATGCTGCCACAAGAACCAGGACTACGATAATAATTGTTTTTTTCATGATATCATTCCTCTCTTGGTGGGGCCAGTTTACCTGTGGCCTCCACCAGGGCAAAAAAGAAAAGGGAAGCTAGAACAATAATGCTAATTCCAGCAAAGACCGAAGCGGTCTTAAAGGCGTGGGCAGAGCTGAGCAGATAAATTCCAAGGCCCCTGTCGCTGCCCATCCATTCTGCTACCACAGCTGCTGTGACGCAGTAGCTGGCAGCAACGCGCAGCCCGCCGAAGATGGCAGGCCAGGCTTGGGGCAGCTTCACCAACCAGAAGACTTGTCCTCTGTCTGCGCCCATGGACTCCACGAGTCTGATCATCTCCCTGTCCGCTCCCTCCAACCCCACTACTGTATCTAAGGCCACAGGGAAGAAACAAGCCAGGACCACCACAATTAGCTTCGGCGCTAGACCAAAGCCCAACCAGACTGCAAGCAAAGGCGCCAAGACCAAAAGGGGAATGGTCTGAGAGATCACAAGCAAGGGATAGAGAATAGGTCTGAGCACTTTAGACTGGGCAGTGGCAATGCCAACGCCGATGCCCAAAGCTGCAGCCAGACCCAGCCCTAGGGCAGCTTCCCCAACTGTCCGCTGGCTATGATGCCACAGTACAGCTCGGCTTTGCCAAAGCACATCTAGCACCTCCGACGGTGCAGGCAGGAGCCAGGCTGGAATTGCAAAGAGGCGTACTACCAGTTCTAAGAGGAGCACTAGGACCACTAGCGCACCTACCGCGGAAAGCTTAGGATTGATATTTTTTAGTTTTTTCATCACTACTCCCCAGCTCTTCACCTGAAGCCAACTTCATGTAGGTGATCACGGTTTTTACGCCTGTTGCCAGTACAGCCTCATGAGCCCTTTGGGCTAAAGCCAGAAGCTGGGACAGCTCGCCTTCCACTGTGGTTTCAAAGGGTCCAACCTGGTAGGGAAGGCCTGAGTCAATAATAACCTGGATAGCTGCATCCACGGTTTTGTAGACCTCCTCCCGGGGAGCGTCTAAAATAGGTAGACATTGGATTGCTAAAGCTGATTTCATTTTTTTCACCTCCAAAAAAAGAAAATCGCTGACTGAGTGTCAACGATTTTTCAAACATGAAAATTCCTCCGCTGGCATTACCCAGATCAGGTCTCAGGGTCGGTGCATGCACCCTCTCAGCCGGAAAATCCAGCTCCCCTCTATATTTTGCCTTATCTAAAGTTTACCACGCTCTGCTGCTTCTGGCAAGTCCCCCGGATTTTGGAGAATCCCGTGGAGGAAAATAGTGCTTACCTGCTCTCCTAAAAGCAGCATTTCGCTGTGCTGATTGAAGCGTCTCGGCTTTGCGAAAAACTCTTTGATTGCCAAAAGGCAAAGCACAATCACATGAGGAGATAGTTCGCGCCTGATGATTCCCTCCCTTTGGGCCCTGTGGATTAGCTCCTGGAAGCTGCCAAAGAAGAATTTTTGAGAAACTGAGAGCAAATCAGCAACTAGTTGAGGATAGTGTTCTGTTAGATCTAAGATTAGTTCCCCGGAGATCTCAGGCTCGGGTTTGAAGCTGAAAAGCCGCTCTATAGCCACCACAGGTGTAGGAGCTTGTTCAATCAGCTCCTCTAGTTGACGAGCAAATTTATCAATCAGTCCTCGCACGGCTTCTTCAACTAAACTTTCTTTGTCTTTGAAGTATTTATAGATGGTCATTTTGGAGACAGGAGTCTGTTTTGCAATGTGATCCATAGTTACCTGGCTCGGGCCTTGTGCCAGAAAAAGTTCTGTTGCCCGAGTTAAAATTAGTTCTTTTTTGCTTGTGGCCACTGTGATCCCTCGCTATAGATTTAAGTTCTTCCGTGCAAGGATCTCGCTTCCCACAACTAACCCTATGATATAGATGCCAAGGCTGGTAGCTAAGGAAGAGAAAGAGAGGGCATGGTTGTCTAAGATGGCAAAGAGATCAAATAACTGAAAGATGCTAAGCTTTGCCAGGTTACTGAGAATTCCCCCCATGCCAGCTAACGATTTGAAGAGAAAGGAGAGAAGCACAAAGCCTACTCCTAAGGCTAAGGCTGTGCGCTGGTTATCTATGAGACAACTGAGGACATAGCCAATACCAGCTGTTGCTAGAGCTGTAAGATAGGCTGAGAGGAAAACTAAAAAAAGCCCTGTTGGATTTGTGATGGAGACAATAGTGCTACCTACAGCAAAAGTTACAGCGGTACCGATGAGGAAGACAAAACTGATTTGCAAAAAATCAGCGCCTGCTTTGCTCCAGAAGATGTTCCTGCGGCTGTGGGGTGTGACAAATAGAAACTCGCCTGTCCCCTGATCAATTTCTCGGGAGATGGAGGTGCTTGCTAAAGCTACGGCAAAGGAGGCTAAAAGGAGGACGAAAAATACATAGGGTTCGCTTGCCATCCAGCCTTCGAAGGTGGTAAAGCTCTCCACGTTAATATTGAAAGAGTCTAAAAGCGCTTGGGGGAAGCCTTCTATGAGCTCTGCCATTTCAGCGTTGTCAATAATCAAGGTTGTTGTTGACACGAACATGATCATAAGTCCCGCAATAATCAGGGTCCAGGTTAAGAGGTTCTTTTTACCCAGAAAAAGTTCATGGCGAGTTAAGTTGAGCGATTTCATTTAGGATCCTCCCCTCGGCCATAGTATTTCATAAACAGTTCCTCCAATGACGGCTGTTTGATGATGATATCCGAAATTGGGTGCTGTGCAATTGCAGCTAGGGCCTCATGCAGATGTGATTGTACATGGAAACTGTGGATCCCGTCTGTATAGCGGACAGCAGGATCGATTTGTGCAAAACTATATTTTTCCCGCAAGTCCCCATCCTCCTCATATCTGACCTCCACAATCCTCTCAGCCCTGCCTGGAAGCTCTGCTACTGAAGAAAGATTAATCAGCCTCCCCTCTCTGATGATTCCCACTCTGTGGCACAGTTTTTCAACTTCTGAGAGCACGTGGGTAGAGAGGAAGATGGTCATGCCTTGGGCATTTTTTTCTTTGAGGAGCTCGAAGAATCTGCTTTGAATCAGGGGATCCAATCCTGAGGTTGGCTCGTCTAAAATCAACAATTCTGGTTCATGGAGGAGGCTTTGAATGATGGCAAGTTTTTTTCTGTTGCCCAGAGAATAGGATTTTACAGTTTTTGTGAGGTCTAGCTCCAAAAGCTCGGCCCACTGCTCTATTTCCACTGTAGCGAGCTCATAGAGCTTTGCCGATAGCTCCAACAGTTGCTTGCCTGTAAGTTCGTGGTAGAAGTTAATTTCAGAGGGGAGGTAGCCGATGCGCTGTCTGATGCGTGGGTTCTCGACTTTGAGTTGCTGTCCAAACAAAGTGAAGCTGCCGCTGCTGGGGAAGATGAGTTGCATCAAAAGACGAATGGTGGTGGATTTGCCTGCACCATTGGGACCAATAAAGCCGAAGATCTCTCCTTTTTCGATTTCTAGGTTCAAATCCAGAATCCCCTTAGTTTTCCCGTAATATTTGGTCAATTTTTCGGTTTTTAGAATCTCCATCTGGTTCCCTCCCTGTACTGGATATTAATTTTAAGTACATTATATTCTGTATCTAACTGGTTGTCAAGGGATTATTGTACTATTCTTTTATTTAAAGTACAGTCTTTGTCCTTTAATTTATTAATCAGGAATATCAGTTTGTAAAAGAAAAGGGATGTGTAGAAAAAGGGCGTAAGACGCTAAGATGACAAAAATCATTTTTGGGGGATGAGCAAATGCCACTGAACTTTTGAATTTTACCCTTTATTCGGTTGCTGTTGCATTTTCAAATAACCGATTGGAACATTTTGTATCGAAATTGACTTTGGTATTGTATTTTTCCTTTGCAATGTGCTATACCATGTAATGGAGGTGTTTATATGTAAAACTTTATTGTTCGCATTCAAAAAGCTGAATTAAACGATTTTAGGAATGTCGAACATGGCAAATTCAACTTTGCATGTAATTTAAAAAGATATATTTGAAGATGGATCAGATATACTAGGTCTTTATGGTCAAAATGGTTCTGGGAAGACTTCATTTATCTATGCCCTTGCCTTGTTGGAGGCATTGTTGTCTGGAAAACGATTGCCAAGAGATATTGTAAATTATATTACTGTTGGTAAAGATAGCGCTCAACTTATTTTCGAATTTAGTTTGAAAGATGATGTTTCGTTTTACAGAGTTATTTATGAATTTTGGCTGCAAAAGCGAGAACCTAGCACCACCGATGAGGAAGATCAAGATCAGATTCCAGTGATTGTTTCACGTGAGAAACTAAGCTATTCCGCTTTGGTTGAAGGTAAATGGACAAAGATGCAGCCTATCATTAATTACGATTACTCTAGCAAAGAAGTTTTTGTTCCAAAAGTTAAATTTGCAGAACTTACAAATCAGGATCAAAATGCGATCGATGAGTTACGTGTTGCAAAAAAGAGAAATTTTAAAAATAATTGATGAATCTGGTAGGGGACAACTGATTTTCACCTCTCACAATTTTCGGTCACTGGAAATACTCCATAAGCAATCTATTATTTTTACAACTACCAATTCTAAAAATCGTTATATTCGCTTAACCAATATAAAGTCAAATAATAATTTAAGAGATTTTTATTATCATGACCTTATTTTGGGAGGGCAAAAAGAATGTATTTATGAATCAACAAATAGTTTTGCCATTGCTCGGGCTTTCAGAATAGCAGGTAGACATCATGAAAGCTAAAAAAATTATTCTATTTATTGTCGAAGGAATCTGATCGAACTTGCCTTGGTTTCGTTTTAGATAAATTATTAAGCAACCAATTGGTCCGTTTTGCAATAACTGGAGGTGATATCACAACGAAAACTGGAAATAACACTTCTAATATTGTTGCTAAGATAGGAAACATTATTAGAGACTTTAGTGGTAATGTTTTTACAGCGAAAGACTTCTTTGAAGTAGTGCATTTAGTTGATATGGATGGAGCTTATTCCTTATAAATGTAATTGATAATGCTAAAGANNATGAGTTACGTGTTGCAAAAAAGTATGCTATAAAACAATCAACTTCTTTTATTTTTTCAAGGGATACACAAAAACAGATCTCAAAAGGTTGTTCTAACAAGGTATATAAGGATATTTTCAGTAGCCTATATATTTTTGGACGATACAACTTGTGTATTATAGATAATCGTAGCATTGGTTTAATAAATGCTAATGTACTTTTACCTTTTAGTTTTAAATTCTCGAAAGGTAATTCTTTATCTATGGGAAGCATTCCTATTAAATTAAATGGACCATCTGTTATACCAGAGGACGTTTTTGATATCATCAATGAAGTTATTAATACTATGAAGGCTGTTTTAGGGCAGATTATTCCAGGATTATCGGTTGAACTTATTAACCTTGAAAAACAGCTAATGCCCGATGGTAAGACAGGTATGACTGTTGAACTTGTTTCAAACAAAAATGACAAAAAAGTACCCTTGCGCTATGAGTCTGATGGTATTAAAAAAATCATTTCCGTGTTACACATGCTTATTTTTATGTACAACAATCCTTCC
>DIQB01000083.1:3775-4891 GCA_002427165.1 Firmicutes bacterium UBA5473 | reverse complement strand
CGACGAAACAGAGTAGGCACTACCCCCTCCTCTTCTATAGGGTAGTTGGGGTAACCATATCTGTCAGCTGGGGTTCTGAGCCTGCCCATCTCTGCCCAAAAAGTTTGAGAGTGAGCAAGAAACTTGAGTTTAGGAAAACGCTGAAGACTCCGCTCCAGCTGGGGCAGGCCAGGATCATCAAAGAGACCATAGATATTGCCGATTTGGGCTGCAATGTGAAAAGTAAGGGGAAATCCTACCTTCTCCACATGCTTAAACAAATTTTGAACCATGGGATGCAGAAAAGGCAGATTAGCAGTTACCTCTCCTATCCCCTTGAAACCCTGATCTTTGTAATAGCCTAAAAGATGATCCAAAGGGCTATCGGCTGAATTAGACATAGCTCTAGGATCAACATTACAAAAGGGGATGAATCTACCAGGGTACTCCCGACAGATTTCTCCAATTTCCTGGTTAGATTGAGGTATGAAAGAGCACTCCGAGCCCAAGCCAGGAAGAAGGACTGCCTGCTCTATGCCCAGCTTATCGTAGCGTTCTATTAGATATTCAGGTGTAGCATAGGCTTGTCTGCCATCTAAACGCGATGGTCCGGGATACTTACGGGTATGTACGTGAATATCAATAAACATCTTTTCACTCTCCCTATTTTTCCAATGGAACAAGATGCAAGGCATTGCCTGCATAGATCTTCGCTAGCACCTCAGATGGTAATCCTAAATCATTCAAAAACTCTTGGTGCTTGTTATCAAAATAGTCCCTGGCATAGAGAATCCGATCTTGAAATTCCAAGATAAATTCTTTGGCAAACTCGGGATCGCGGCTGAAGGCATTAAGACCCGAGCCTGCTGAGATATCGCAGTAGAGGTTGGGATACTTTCGGAGCATCTCGATTAGCTTCCCTCCTGCTACTACCTTCCCGGTTGGATAGGCCTCCTTGTCATGCTTGCCATCCCCTGAGATATGGGCCCAAAAGCCTGGAGCATGGCCTAAGAAAATTGTCTCGGGACATGCTGCTATAGCCCGCTCAAAAGCCTCAATTCCGCCCCCATACCAATAGCTGGGTCTGGGATAGGTTTGACCTGTATCGAATTCATAGTCGATGTGGACAGTCACAGG
>DIQB01000083.1:1222-3467 GCA_002427165.1 Firmicutes bacterium UBA5473 | reverse complement strand
CGCTCTGCATAAGATAGACAGCGGGAGAAGGGAATGGGGCCTCCAGGGCCGGGATCGCAGATCACGGGGGTAGTACCCGGTGCCCACTCATCTTGAGGAGTCTCCCAACTGAGAAGCCAAGTTTTGTCGATGTTGCATTTCTCCATATTAGCTAAAAACTTATCTAGGTTATGGCCGTGCCAGTCTGGGTGGTTATGAGCATCGATAATCATTTTTTGCCTCCTGCTGTTTTTTTCCCAAAATGCCACCATTGGTATGACAATTATTCTTTTGACTATAATTCACCGAGGTTAGAGCTAGATTAATATACTTTGAAGATATCATCGGAGCGCCGCACTATAGTGCGAGAATCAATTCGCTCGCAGCCTGTAGCTCTCACCATAGCCTCAGCTGTGCTCTCCAGTTTATACTCTATGCGCAGCTCATAGGGAGGCTCAATACGCAGAGGCTGGATCTGAGCAAGTTTTGCCACAGCCCTCCCAACACCATCTCGGATCTTCTCCTGTGCATCTTCAGGATGTAGAGAAATTGCGCAGTTTCGCCCCAATCCTTCTTTCACCGCCACTGTTGTTACCCCCGGGATCCAATCTTTTGCCTCATCTGTTCCGGCTTTGCAACTAGAGACGAAAATGACAGGCACACCTAATGCCCCGGCCTGCACAGCAGTGAGGCCTATTTCCCCTACTAACCTTCCGTTGAGCCACATATTCTGAATAGCTACCGAGGAAAAGGTGTGGGAAAGTACCCCGTTTTCCACGCCGGCCATAGGATGATAGCCGATCAAGATAATTCCGGTAAAAGACTCGTCTACTACTTCTAACTGGCGGGGCCGTGGACTACCTGCAAGTATCTTCACTCCCCGCCTTAGCTCTTCGTAGATGATATTGGAAGTACCATCGCTGTGGCCGTCGCTAACGATAATCTCTGCCTGGCCTGCACTCAAAAGGCCGTCGATGGCTGCATTTACCTCACAGGTGAGCATTCTTCGGGCAAACTCGTATTGTTTGCAGTCCTTATTCATGCCCTGTCCTGCCACTCCAGTGACAGTGGCCACGCCCTCTATGTCTGTAGCAATATAGAATTTCATCAATTTGCCTCCCTCTCTTAACTTGCATCCAAGCAAGCTGGAACCTCTATCCCAAAAAAATCATAGTTAACGCTTAAATAAAATAATGCTTTCTCCCGCGCTCTTGGATGCAACTAAATAAACCTTCGTTTACAAGCCAAGTTCTCCTGTAAACTCCTTCAAAGTAGCGGCAGCATCACCCAACAACAAAGTTACGTTATCCGCTTTATAAAGAGGATTATCAACTCCAGCATATCCAGGCTTCGTATCATAGTTAAAAACCAACACGTGCTTTGCTTCATGAACATTGAGAATAGGCATACCGTAGATAGGCGTTTCTTCTGCAGTATTAGCTGCATGATTAATAACATCGTTCGCTCCTACCACAATAACTAGATCTGTATCAGCAAACTCGTCGTTGATCTGATCCATCTCATGCAGCTTGTCATAAGATACATCTGCCTCTGCAAGAAGTACGTTCATGTGTCCTGGCATTCTTCCTGCAACAGGGTGGATGGCAACCTTAACTTCTGCCCCATTTGCTTCCAGTTTGTCCATGAGAGATTTGACATCGCGCTGTGCTTGAGCTAAGGCCATGCCATAGCCCGGAACTATAATCACGTGCTTTGCAGTTTTTGCTACATCAACGTAATGTGACGCTCTTGGCTTAATTGGGATAGCAACACTTGTATCATTAAATTTCTCTATGAACGACTTAATTGTATCAGCAGCATCACCTAGCAGCAAGGTTGCGTTATCAGCCTCATAAAGCGGATTCTCTACTCCGGCATATCCAGGTTTGGTATCATAGTTGAAAATCAGCACATGCTTCGCTTCATTAACATTAAGTATAGGCATGCCGTAGATAGGAGTTCCTTCTTCAGTATTGGCTGCAGGATTAATAACATCATTCGCCCCTACCACAATCACAAGATCTGTATCAGCAAACTCGTTGTTGATCTGATCCATCTCATATAACTTATCGTAGGATACATCTGCCTCTGCAAGCAATACGTTCATGTGTCCTGGCATTCTTCCTGCAACAGGGTGGATGGCAACCTTAACTTCTGCCCCATTTGCTTCCAGTTTGTCCATGAGAGTCTTGACATCACGTTGTGCTTGGGCTAAGGCCATACCATAGCCAGGAACAATGATCACTTTTCTAGCTTCCTTGGCCAG
>DIQB01000083.1:0-1056 GCA_002427165.1 Firmicutes bacterium UBA5473 | reverse complement strand
CTTAAAGACTCATCAAGAGAGAGCTCAAATTCTGACTCTGCTACTTTTACAGAGTCTGCAGCTGACTTTGCCTTACCTTTTACAGTCTGCAGGACTGTAGTTTTGCCCATCAATACCTGAGCAAGGCTTCTATTCATGGCCTTGCACATTATTTGAGTAAGAATAAGGCCTGATGCTCCAACTATAGCTCCTATGGCCACAAGCAAGGGGTTTTTAATTGCAAGACCTGAAATAGATGCTGCAACTCCAGAAAATGAGTTAAGTAAAGACACAGTAATGGGCATGTCCGCTCCACCTACACGGATGGTGAAGAGAATACCATAAGCCAATGCAATAGCAAACGCGATTATTGTCGCTGATGTACCTATCATTCTTCCAGAATATAATATAGCTACTAAACCTGATACCACAGAAAGGATGAGAGCAACATTATTGACAAAAGCTTGGCCTTCGAAAATGATCGGCCGCTGGTTTATCTTACCTGCAAGCTTTCCAGCCGCAATCAAGCTACCTGTTAGGGTCACTGCCCCCACCAAAAGTCCTAATATAGCAGTTACCTGCTCAAATGGGCCAATTACTGCTGGGCCTAGCAATGTAAGCAGCGCAACAATCGCAGAGCTGCCACCGCCAAATCCATTCAGCAAAGCAACCATCTGAGGCATCTGGAGCATAGCCACTTTGATTGCCAGATAATAGCCCAAGGCGCTGCCAACGGCTATTGCAAACCAAAGAATGCCAAGGCTAATTATCCCCTCAGAGATAAGGGTTACTATGATGGCGCCTGTCATGCTTATAGCACCTATTAAATTGCCTCCCCTGGCAGTAGTGGGGGAGCCCATGAGCCGAATACCCAAAACCGCACCTATAACAAAAATAAATCCTAATAGATCTGCCGAGCTTAGCCCTAAAAGAATTGTAGTACTAAAATCCATCATCTTCTCTAGCGGCTAGTGCCGCTCTACCCCCCTACTTCTTAAACATCCTCAGCATTCTGCCGGTGACTACAAAGCCGCCTACCACGTTGATCATAGCCATAACAATGGCTATAAAGCCAAG
>DIQB01000018.1:14178-20750 GCA_002427165.1 Firmicutes bacterium UBA5473 | reverse complement strand
CCCAGCCAAGAATTTAATCCCTCCTTTGTGGAGGGTTCTTTCATTGAAGAAGGCGGCCAGTTGGCCGCCTTCTCTGTCTTATTTTTTCACCATCTCTAAAATTGTAACTGGTTGACCTGTTTTGATAGATTGGTTGGAAGCTGCACCTACAAGAAGAGACATAGCCCCGGCCCAGCTATTAGCCATATGGCCTAGGGGATCTTCACTGTAGCCACGGAAGAGCATATCCCGCAGTCTCACATCGCCGCCACCATGTCCACCCTTCACCCGAGGAACTTCGATTAGCTCCATGCCACCGTAGGTAGGATAGAAGCGGATGACATCGCTTTCCTCCTCCCCATCAATACCCAGTGCTACCTTCAGTGGATCTTGATGCGCAAGATTGTTTGTGCGATCTACGAAATTAGGGCTATTTTCGGGGTAGAAACTCTCGGCTGCAGAGAGATCCAATCTCCCTTTTTCACCATTGATCGCCATTCTCCAGCCCTCAAAGGGTGAGAAAGAATGGAGGCTATAGCACATCTGAGTACCACCACTGAAGTCCACAAGTGATGCCATGGTATCGTAGATATCAATCCGATCTCCGAAGATGCAGCGATCACGGAAGTAGCCGTCCCCGTCCTCAGTATCCAAATATAGCTCTTTGAGCGCAGGATCAGTTTTCAGGTCAAGATAAAATTCACATTTGTCGCTATGCTCACAGGTAAGACAGCGCTCTCCCCGCTGCTGGCGATTGGCTCCATAAAAATTGAGTTTACCCAAAGCAAACACGCGCCTGGGTTCCTGATCTAAGAGCCAATTTACAAGGTCAAAATGGTGAGTGGCTTTATGAACATAGAGTCCTGCGGAATTTTTCATCTCCCCATGCCAGCGGCGATAATAATCTGCACCGTGGCGGGTATCAAGATACCAGTGAAAATCAATTGAATAAATTTTGCCTAAGATATCTTGTTTCAAAAGCTCCTTGATTTTAGTAACATAAGGTGTAAACCGATAGTTAAAAGTAACAGTAACCTTCTTGCCTGTGCGCTTTTCCGCATCTAAAATTTCCTGACACCTTTCAGCATCAATTGTTAGAGGCTTCTCACTGATCACGTCCTTGCCCCGCTCAAGAGCTCGAATGATAAACTTATGATGATAGCTATCCCGGGTGGTAACAATAACCTTATCGATCTCCTCTTTATCCAACATCTCATCGAAGTCTGTATAAATTGGTATATTTGTACCCAATCTATTGTTTGCAACCTGAGCCCGTTTAGGATTCCGGTCACATAGAGCTACAAGCTCTGCTACATCATTATATTCCTTCACCAAGGGCTCGATAAACATGCCCAGGCCCCTTACACCTATACCTACAATTGCATATTTGGTTTTCATTAGCTCAATCCCTCATCTTTCCAATTGAATCTCCCACAATTAATTCTGGTGGTATGCTTTCATTGATTTGTTCCGTGCCGTCCAAAAGCTGATTGATTGCCATCTTTGCAAGAGTCCCAGACGGCTGTGCCAACGTAGCCAGCCGGGGTCGTCCTAACTGATCGAGATAAATTCCATCATAACCTAAAATTGAATAATCCTCTGGTACCTTAAAATTCTTCTCCTCCAGGGCTCTGAGAAGCCCCACTGCGATCTCGTCATTGGTGGCGAAGGCTGCTGTAAAACCGGAGCTCAAGAATTGATCCAGAGCACCAAAGCCGCCCAAGGGAGTCCCCTCGCAGGCGATAATGGCATCTTGGGAAACACTGAGCCCAGCGTCGGTATGAGCACTGACAAAACCCTGCCACTTGTCATTGGCTGTGCTCTCACCCACAAAGGCAATCCGCCGATGTCCAAGTTCAATTAGCTTCGCGACACCAGTTTTCACGCCCCATTCCCTGTCCACATCAAAACTACTGCAGTACTCGCTTCTTGTTCCCAAAACCACTGTAGGTAGTGCACGCTCCTCTAGAAGCTCTGCGGCCAAATCCTCATCAAGTCCTTCCCAACAGACGATCAGGCCATCGATCTGCAGAGGCAATAACACTCGTAGCCCCTCCAAAAGAGGCAATGGAGCAAACACAAGTTTTTGCCCCTGGCTTGATGCGTAGCTGGCAAGCTGAGATAGAAGCCGATGCATGAAGGGCTTCAGCACGCCAGATCCGCAGACACCCAACAAGTTAGTGTTGCCTCCTGCCAACCCCCGTGCCAGGGGATTCGCCTGATAACCCATAACCT
Organism: Firmicutes bacterium UBA5473; assembly: GCA_002427165.1. Lineage (GTDB taxonomy): Bacteria > Bacillota > DTU084 > DTU084 > DTU084 > UBA5278. The sequence goes on along the minus strand of DIQB01000018.1, from coordinate 18,536 downwards.
CTGCCAAAGACCGCACCCGCTCCCGGGTCTCCTGGGAGATCCTACCGCTGCCAGAGAGAGCTCTTGAGGCCGTAGCCTCGGAAACACCAGCTGCTTGGGCCAAATCCTTTAGCAATACCTGTTTAATTGGGTTCACCTCCTTGCGCAAGCGCTTACTCACTATATTATTCTCCACCCATGGACAAATTCCTGCTTTAAAAGAAAAAAATCTTGCCTTTGGGACAAGAATTTTTACTTTTTTTTTTCGTTTTAAATGTATTAAAAATAGTACCCTGCAAATTACTTAAAAAAACATATCCCTCTTTCGGCCAAGTAGGCTAATCGGATATAGGGCGGGGTATGAATCCGTATTATACTTAATAGAAGACGCATCTTCTATCAAAATTCCAAAGTCCCCACTCGTTTCTATTTGCGATTCTGTTTGCATTATGATTAATTATCAATCTAAATTTAGAGAGAGACTTTATTTAAACCGAAGATAAGATTTAACGGAAAGATATTTAAATAGTTGATCTGATCACTAGACAAATGGAGGTTTAGTGTAGAGCCGAAAAGCCTCATGATGTTTATTCAAACCTTTATAAACAAAGCAAGCGTATCGCTCATTTTGAACAATACGCCTGCTTTGTTTTGCACCTAATTTCTGCATCACCATTCGGCTAATAAGCGAGGTGTTATTTACTTTCCTTGCCTTCCTCTCCCCTACACAAAATCCCATACTCCAAACTATCCACCAGGGCTCGCCAAGATGCCTCAATAATATTGGTAGAGACCCCAACCGTGCCCCAAGAGCGTTTCTCATCCTTCGATTGAATCAAAACCCGCACTTTAGCTGCAGTGCCACTTTTCTCATCAATCACCCGCACTTTGTAGTCGGAAAGCTTGATTCCCTCAAGCTGGGGATAAAATGTCTCCAGGGCCTTGCGGAGGGCATTATCTAGGGCATTTACAGGTCCATCACCTTCAGCTGCTGTATGCACCCGGCTCTCCCCTACCCTCAGCTTAATCGTAGCCTCAGAGATGGGATCGCCATTATCCTCTCGTTTTTCAGTAATCAGACGAAAACCCTCCAAAACGAAAAGAGGCGAAATTTGCCCAAGTGCTTTGCGCAGGAGGAGTTCGAAGGTGCCATCTGCCCCCTCGAACTGGTAGCCTGTGTGCTCCAGTTCCTTGATCTGGCTTACTAGCTTTTTCGTCACAGGCGAATTGCGATCAAGCTCCAAGTTAAACTCCTGGGCCTTATAAATAATATTGCTGATGCCAGCTAGCTCTGAAACCAGGACCCGTCTTTCATTCCCCACAAGCTCCGGCTCAATATGCTCATATGTTTGTGGATGCTTGAGGATTGCGCTGACGTGAATCCCGCCTTTATGAGCAAAAGCGCTAGCCCCCACATAGGGCTGCCGTGGGTCCGGGTTTTGGTTGGCCAGCTCCTGCACATAGCGGGAAACCTGAGTGAGGCTAGCCAGTTGCTCCTTGGAAATCACAGTTTTATCTAGCTTTAGCATCAAGTTCGGAATGATCACGCACAGATCAGCATTCCCATTGCGCTCGCCATAGCCATTGATAGTTCCCTGCACTCCAGTTGCACCGGCGCGAACTGCAGAGAGGGAATTGGCCACAGCAAGTCCACTGTCATTGTGGGCATGGATAGCAAGTGGCGTTGAGATTTCTCCTCGGAGCATCGTCACTAGCTCCTCCACAACCCAGGGCATGGTGCCGCCGCAGGTATCGCAAAGGGAAATGGAGTCTGCACCTGCTCGTGCAGCTTGGCGCACAGTCTCCAGGGCATACTGGGGATTTGCCCTGTAACCATCGAAAAAGTGCTCAGCATCGTAAATTACCTCTAGCCCATGGCTTTTGAGGTAGGAGATGCTGTCGTAGATCATGTGTAGGTTCTCCTCAAGGGTAGTACGCAAGGCCTCCCGCACATGAAGATCCCAGGTCTTGCCGAAGATGGCAGCTGCCTTAACACCGCTTTCTAAGATGGCAGCCAAATTGGGATCGTCTTCCACAACCAAGCTTGCACGTCTGGTGCTGCCAAAGGCAGTAAGACGCAGCTGCTGTAGCTGGAGGTCCCCTGCCCGCTGGAAGAACTCAATATCCTTAGGATTCGAACCTGGCCAACCACCCTCTGCATAATGAATGCCCAGTTTATCCAATCGCTTGAGCACCCGCAATTTATCATCAACAGTCAGGGATACGCCCTCGCCTTGAGTGCCATCTCTGAGGGTTGTATCATACAGAAAGATCTTGGCCATGGCAAATCCCCCCCTTAGTTTAATGCCTCGATCACTAAATCTCCCATCTTTGTGGTTCCCACCACCTGGCAATTCTCACCATACAGGTCACCTGTCCTGTAACCCTGGGCTAATACCTTCTCCACTGCCATCTCCACTGCACGAGCCTCTTTTGGTAGATCAAAAGAGAGCCTCAGCATCATAGCAATAGAAAGAATTGTGGCCAACGGATTGGCCTTATCTTCTCCTGCGATATCCGGTGCAGAACCATGGATTGGCTCATACATGGCTGCCTTCCCTGCGCCTAAACTAGCAGAGGGTAGCATGCCAATAGAGCCTGTGAGCATTGCAGCCTCGTCGCTGAGAATATCACCAAACAAGTTTTCTGTAACAACCACATCAAACTGCGTGGGCCTTCGCACCAGCTGCATAGCACAGTTGTCAACTAGCATATGCTCCAGCTGGACATCTGGAAAATCCTTTGCAACCTGCTCTGCCACATCCCGCCACAGCTGGGAGGTAGCAATCACATTGGCCTTATCCACAGAGGTAACTTTTTTGCGTCTAGTCCGTGCCAGCTCAAAGCCGCGGCGGATAAGACGCTCAATCTCCTCTGTTGTATAACTGAGGGTATCGATAGCCTCCTCACCTGTGGCGGTCTTCTGGCGGCTTCTGGGCTCACCAAAATAGAGACCACCTGTAAGTTCCCGCACCAGCATAATATCCACGCCCGCGATCACCTCGGGCTTTAATGTGGAGGCAGGTGCTAAGGCTTCTATCAGCTTCACAGGCCTGAGGTTAGCAAAAAGCCCCAACCCCTTGCGGAGGGCAAAGAGGGCTTTCTCGGGTCTAATGGCGGGGTCAACCTGATCCCATTTAGGTCCCCCCACAGCGCCCAAAAGGACTGCATCGGCGCATTTACATGCTTCAAGTGTGGCTTCTTCAATTGGGATCCCCAACTTATCGATTGCCACGCCGCCTACAAGGTATGATGTGAAGGTAAAGCGATGGCCCCATTTTTCTCCCACCGCCTCCAGGACACGGATTGCTTGCTGGACAATTTCAGGTCCAATCCCATCCCCCGGTAGCGCTACGATCTGAAACTCAGCCAACTTTGGCCACTTCCTTTACATAATTTATCAGGCCACCTGCACTGATAAGCTCTTTCATAAAAGGTGGAAATGCTGCTGCCCGATATTCTTTATTCTGGGTTTTATTACGAATAGTCCCGGCATCTAGGTCAACTTCCAGCTCATCGCCTGTTTGAATCTCGTCTGCCTGGGGGCATTCCAAGATCGGCAAGCCAATATTGATCGCGTTGCGATAGAAAATCCTGGCAAACGAAGGAGCAATCACGCAGGAGATGCCAGCAGCCTTGATAGCAATAGGCGCATGCTCCCGGGAGCTGCCGCAGCCGAAGTTCTTCCCAGCCACGATCAGATCCCCCCTCTTTACTACCTTCACAAAGTTAGGATCCGCATCTTCCATGCAGTGGGCTGCCAGTTCAGCAGGATCGGCAGTGTTCAGGTAGCGGGCAGGGATGATCTCATCTGTATTGATATCAGTGCCAAATTTCCAAGCTTTACCCACTAACACTCTACATCCCTCCTAACTGTGCCGGCCCAATTAGGCGGCCAGCGATGGCTGATGCTGCTGCCACTGCAGGGTTGGCCAGATAGACCTCGCTTTGGGGGTGGCCCATCCTGCCCACAAAGTTGCGATTGGTTGTTGAGACTGCCCGCTCGCCAGCGGCCAGGATCCCCATATGGCCACCAAGACAAGGACCACAGGTGGGCGTGCTCACCGCTACCCCTGCCTCTACAAAGGTCTGGACCAAACCCTCCCGGATCGCCTGGAGATAAATCTCCTGGGTGCCAGGGAAAACCAGAGCCCGCACCTTGGGATGGACAGATTTGCCTTTGAAAATCTGGGCTGCCAGGCGCAGATCTTCAATCCTACCATTGGTGCAAGAGCCAATCACAGCCTGCTGGATCTCCACTTCCCCTGCCTCGCTGATGGGTCGTACGTTCTCAGGTAGGTGCGGGAAAGCAACCTGGGGCTCCAGCTTGCTTACATCAAATTCATAAACTTTTGCATACTCAGCGTCGGGATCTGACG
>DIQB01000018.1:5865-13931 GCA_002427165.1 Firmicutes bacterium UBA5473 | reverse complement strand
GCTTTGCCCCCTGCCTCAATTGCCATGTTGCTCATGGTAAAGCGGCCATCCATAGAGAGATTTTCAATTGCCTCGCCTGTAAATTCCATAGCCGCATAAAGGGCACCATCCACGCCAATCTGGCCGATGGTATAGAGAATCAGATCCTTACCACCAACCCATGGGGGCAACTGCCCATGATAGACAAACTTAATAGAAACAGGAACCTTAAACCAAGCCTCCCCTGTAGCCCAAGCTGCTGCCAAATCCGTGCTGCCCATGCCTGTGGCAAAGGCACCCAGAGCACCATAGGTACAGGTATGGGAATCAGCGCCGATGACCAAATCACCGCTAGTTACGATTCCCTGCTCCGGGAGGAGGCAATGCTCGATCCCCATTCTTCCTACTTCGAAATAATTGGTGAGCTCCTGCTCGTGGGCAAAATCCCGAACCTCTTTTGCCTGCTCGGCACTTTTTAAATCCTTATTGGGGGTGAAATGGTCTGGGACCAACACAACCCGCTGGCGGTCGAAAACCTTCTCGATGCCGATCTTTTTAAATTCCCCGATGGCCACGGGAGCCGTGACATCATTGGCCAAGGCAATATCCACCTTGGCATTTATGAGCTGACCGGGCTCTACTCGCTCAAGTCCCGCGTGTTCGGCCAAAATCTTCTCGGCGATGGTCATCCCCATGATCTCAACTCCTAACTACCTGCTACTAATTTGTTGATGGCCTGCAAATAAGCCCTAGCGCTGGCCTCGATGATATCTGTACTTGTGCCACGGCCAGTATAGGACTTGATATTGCCTCGTACTTTCAGCGTCACCTCGCCTAAAGCATCTTGGCCACTGGTAACTGCCCGAATATTGTATTCTTCAAGTTTCAAATTGAGCCCAACGACCCTTTCGATGGCTCTGAACACTGCCTCCACAGGGCCTGCACTGGCGCAGGCAGCCTCCTCCATCACATGATCGCCCTTGGAGATCTTCACAGTAGCGGTGGGGATGGTCTTATCCCCTGTGATGGCGTGGAGATATTCAAGTTTATAGGTCTCAGGAATCTCAGACAAGCCCTCTTCAACTAAAGCTTCTAGATCTCGCACTGAGACCTCTTTTTTCTTGTCTGCCATCTCGATAAAGCGCTGATAGGCCTTATCCATCTCCTCGGAACTGAGCTTGTAGCCAAGCTCCTCAAGTTTCGCCCGAATGGCATGACGTCCCGAATGCTTACCCAACACCAGTTTGCTCTGCGTCAGCCCAATAGACTCCGGCCTCATGATCTCATAGGTGGAGGCCTCTTTGAGCACACCATCTTGGTGTATTCCAGATTCGTGGGCAAAGGCATTATCCCCCACAATAGCTTTATTGGGCTGGATCACAACGCCACTGAGGGTACTCACCAGGCGGCTGGTGCGGTAGATATGCTCTGTTTTCACTGCAGTTTGGGCATCGAAAAGATCGCCGCGTGTGTTCAGAGCCATGACAATCTCCTCGATGGCAGCATTGCCTGCTCGCTCACCGAGTCCATTGATGGCGCCCTCCACCTGGGTTGCGCCAGCGCGGACTGCAGTGAGGGAGTTTGCCACTGCCATCCCCAGGTCATTGTGGCAGTGGACGCTGATTTCAACCTTGTCGATGCCAGGTACATGGTCCCGCAGGTAGCTGATCAGGCGCCCATATTCTTCAGGGAAGGTATAGCCAACTGTATCCGGGATGTTTACCACATCGGCTCCTGCCTCGATCACAGCTGCAAGCACCTCAGCTAAAAAGGGCCATTCGCTCCTGGTGGCATCTTCCGCTGAGAACTCCACCTCGGGACACAGGTTTTTCGCAAGCTCTACAGCCTCTACAGCCATCTTCAGGATCTCATTTGGTTTTTTGCGAAACTTATATTTCATATGAATGGGCGAGGTGGCGACAAACGTATGAATCCGCACATTTTTGCCACCTTCAAGTGCTTTAGCTGCCCTTTGAATGTCGCCAGGCACGGCTCTGGCAAGCCCTGCGATTGTTGGGCCCTCCACCTCGCATGAGATGGCCCGCACAGACTCGAAATCGCCAGGGGAGGCAATGGGAAAGCCAGCCTCAATCACATCGATACCCAGGATTGCAAGCTGCCGTGCGATCTGGATTTTCTCAGCAAGGTTAAGATTAACACCTGGTGTTTGTTCGCCGTCCCGCAGCGTTGTATCGAAGATTTTGATCTGCCTCATCTGTGGCCACCTCCAAAAAATTAAACGTATACTGAACGCACAGTACGAAGATCGGGGATCGCCCCAATTTTTGCTATGAGCTCTGAATCCAGCTCAGTATCGATGGAGAGGATCATCACTGCATCCCCGCCAATCTCTCGCCGTCCCACCTGCATGGTAGCGATGTTGACTCCCTCTGTACCCAAAAGGGTTCCTACCTCACCGATGATTCCAGGCCTATCATGATGGTTGATCATGAGCAGATGTCCTTGGGGAATCACATCCACGTGATAGCCCTCAACTTGCACTACCCTAGCCTCGCCCCGTCCAAAGACAGATCCTGCCAGCTGATGGGTACCTTTCGCAGAATGGGTAGTGATGGAAATCAAGTTGCTATAGTCACGAGGTGCATCAGCGCGGCTCTCCTTAACCTTGATCCCTCGCTTTTTCGCAAGGTAGCCGGCGTTCACCATATTTACCTCATCGCCATAGGGGGGCCTGAGAAGTCCCATCAAAAGTGATGTGGTAAGGGGACCTACCCCCATCTCACCTAGCTCGCCGCTGTAGGTGACTTCAACTGAGGCAATGCCACCTGGGGAGAGCTGGGCTGCGATGGAACCTAGTCTTTGGGCTAAATCCAAATAAGGCTCTAGCTGCGCTAAAACTTCAGGGCGCAGGGGCGTCATATTAACAGCGTTCTTGAAGGCCTTGCCCTCCAGTGCCCGCACCATTTCTCGGGCTACGTCTATGGCCACATTGATCTGGGCCTCCTCAGTTGAGGCGCCAAGGTGGGGTGTGAGAATCACCTGTGGCAGCTCCCGCAGGGGTAAGTCTTCTGGCGGCTCCTTTTCATAGACATCAATAGCAGCACCTGCAACCTTGCCTGCCTTCACTGCCCTGTAGAGGGCATCATAGTCGATGATCCCACCTCGGGCGCAGTTGATCACCCGCACTGAATCCTTCATCTTCGCAAACTGGGGATCCCCAATTAAATTTTTGGTCTGTTTTGTCAGAGGAGTGTGGACAGTTAGAAAATCCGCTTCCGTCACAATCTCATCAACTGTGGCGAGCTGGATCCCAAGTTCTTCTGCTCGCTCTTCTGCCAAATAAGGATCGAAGGCGAGGATTTTCATGCCAAAGGATTGAGCACGCCTGGCAACTTCAGTACCAACCCGGCCCAGACCAATAACACCTAATATTTTGCCGTTCAGCTCCACGCCTGTATATTTTTTTCTATCCCAACGGCCCTCCTGCATGGAATGATGGGCCTGGGGAATGTTCCGCGATAGGGCAAGCATCATGGCCATTGTATGCTCAGCTGTGGAGATGGTGTTGCCACTGGGGGCATTGAGCACAATTACGCCGTGCTCTGTAGCTGCCTCCAGATCTACATTATCCACGCCTACACCTGCCCGGCCAATCACCTGCAAATTTTTAGCTGCCTCGATAATCTTGGCACTTACCTTAGTCTGGCTGCGCACAACCAGACCGTGATATTGGCCGATAATCTTTACTAATTCTTCTTCAGGCAGGCCTGTGTTCACATCCACATCCAAGCCTGCTTCCTGGAGGACTGCGATCCCCTTGGGACTGAGGGGATCGCTAACTAAAACGCGCTTAGCCACGGACAAGCACCTCCTCGGCTGCCCGGACTGCAGCGCCACCCTCCAGCTTCCAACCCAACTCAACGAGGCCCAGCTCCAGGGTAGCCAAAACTGTAAGCATATCTATGGGCTCAGCAAAGCCCATATGGCCGATGCGGAAGATCTTGCCCTTAAGGTCCGCCTGGCCACCTGCCAAGACAAGTTTATATTTCTGATTCAATAGCTTGCGAAGTGCCTCCACATCCAGCCCCTGGGGCCCTAAAATGGAGGTGACAGTGGCAGATGCGTTATTATCCTCCGCCACAAACAGGGGGAGACCCAGAGCGCGGACTGCGGCGCGTACCATGTCTCGCATTAGTAAATGGCGCTGGTAGATGTTTGCAAAGCCCTCTGCCTCCATCATAGCCAAAGCCTCTTCTAGTTGATAGAAGAGGGAAACAGCAGGAGTGAAGGGGGTCTGTCCTTTAGGCAAAGATTTGCGATAAGCCCTAAGATCGAAGTAGAAGCGGGGGCTCTGGTTAGCCTCGATAATATCCCAAGATCTGTCGCTGACCCCGATGAAAGCCAATCCTGGTGGCAGCATAAAGGCTTTCTGTGAGCCTGATACCACCAGATCAATCCCCCACTTGTCGGTTTTAAATTCAATGCCCCCCATGGAGCTGACTGTGTCCACCACCAGCAGTGGATCGCCAAGAGAGCTGTGCACGGCTTCCGCGATCTTTTCCAGATCATTTACTACACCTGTGGAGGTTTCGCAATGGGTGGCAAAGACAACTTTAATTTCAGGTTTTTTCACGAGTGCGTCTGTTACAGTTTGAGGGTCGATAGCGTGCCCAAATTGGCAGCGAATTGTCTCCACCTGGGCGCCATAGGCATTGGCAATCTTGACAAAGCGTTCTCCAAAAACACCGGAAACAAGAACTAGAACCTGGTCGCCTGGGGAAACTGTGTTGGCTACTGCTGCCTCAAGGGCACCTGTGCCGGAGCTTGTGAGGATAAAAACGTCGTTTTCAGTTTGAAATACTGTTTTGACTTTTGCAGCTACCCGTTTGCATAGCTCAACAAAGTCACCACTGCGGTGTCCCATCATCGGTTGTGCACCAGCTCGCAGAATCTGCGGTGGAATAGGTGTGGGACCTGGAATTCTCAGTTGGCGCTTCTCGGCAAAAATCATTATAAACCCTCCTTATTTTTTATCTTTCATCCAAGGCATCATGGCCCGGAGTTTCTGACCTACCTTCTCAATTAAGTGCTCAGACTGCTGCTTGCGGATTGCGTTGAAGACAGGACGATTCACCTGGTTCTCAAGGAGCCACCTGCGGGCAAACTCGCCCTCTTGGATCTCTTTGAGGACCTGTTTCATAGCCTTCCTTGAGGACTCGCCTATGATCCGGGGACCTGTTACCAAATCGCCATACTCTGCAGTGTCGCTGATGGAATAGCGCATCTGAGCGATGCCACCTTCGTAGATTAGATCCACGATCAGCTTCATCTCGTGGAGGCACTCGAAATATGCGATCTCAGGCTGGTAGCCAGCTTCAACTAGGGTCTCAAAACCTGCCCGGATAAGCTCGCTGAGTCCACCGCAAAGCACTGCCTGCTCACCGAACAGATCTGTCTCTGTCTCTTCTTTAAATGTTGTCTCGATAACACCTGCCCGTGTGCCGCCGATACCCTTGGCATAAGCTAGAGCATAATCCTTGGCTTTGCCTGAGGCATCTTGGTAGACAGCGATGAGGCATGGCACGCCTGCTCCCTGCTCATACATTCTCCGTACCAAGTGTCCTGGTCCCTTTGGTGCCACCATGAACACATCTACGTCAGCTGGAGGCACAATCTGGCCGAAATGGATATTGAAACCATGGGAGAAGACAAGGGTCTTGCCTGCCTTCATCTGGGGGGCGATGTCTGCCTTGTAAACCTTGGCCTGAACCTCATCTGGAATTAGCATCTGAATTACATCAGCCTTCGCAGCGGCCTCGCTTGCAGAAACTGGCTCAAAGCCCACGCTCTTAGCCAACTCGTAGTTGGCGGTGCCAGCCAGCTCGCTGACGATTACATTCACTCCACTTTCCCGTAGGTTCTGTGCCTGGGCATGTCCCTGGCTACCAAAGCCGATGATAGCAACGGTTTTGCCGCTAAGTAATTCCAGGTTAGCATCCTGATCGTAGTACATCTTAGTCATTTCCCACACTCCTTATATCATTCTGTATCTAATTGTCCCGGCTCTGGGACAGAGTCGGCTAATTACCGCTGCGAACCATAACTACTTTACCTGTTCGCACCAGTTCCTTGATCCCATAGGGTCTCAAGAGTTCAATTAAGGCCGTGACCTTGGATTCATCCCCTGTCACCTCAATGATCACTGCCCGCTCACTTACATCGATGATCTTCGCTCTGAAGATGCTCACAATCTGGAGGATCTCCGAGCGGTTGCTGCTATCTGCTGAGACCTTGATCATGGACAGCTCTCGTGCCACTGTGGCATCGTCTGTGACGTCACTTACCTTAATGGTATCCACAAGCTTATTGAGCTGCTTGCTTAGCTGCTCGCCTGTGGCCTGATCTGCTTCCACCACGATGGTCATTCTAGAAATGTTAGGATCTTCAGTTCTCCCCACGGCAATGCTGTCGATGTTAAAGCCGCGGCGGCTGAACAGGCCCGCCACCCGGGTTAGCACTCCCGTATGGTTAACAACTTGAATAGAGATAGTGCGCTTGTTGGGTGTCATCGGGCTCCCTCCTCTTTTTCGGTGAGAATCATTTTATCAAGGCTACCACCGGGAGGTACCATGGGCAGCACATTCTCGCCCCGGTCCACAACCACATCCAGCATGGCAGGGCCTGGATGCTCAATCAGCTCCTGCAAAGCCTCTTTGAGCTCCCCAGGATCACAAACTCGCCTCCCCAACCAGCCGTAAGCTTCAGCCAGCTTTACAAAGTCAGGGGCTGCTCCCTGGAGATCCACGCAAGAGTAGCGGCAATCATTGAAGAATTCCTGCCATTGACGAACCATGCCCAGATAGCCATTGTTGAGGATTACAACTTTCACAGGAATATTCTCAGATTTGGCTGTGGACATCTCCTGGCTATTCATCTGAATGCTGCCGTCGCCTGCAATATCGATCACCACAGCATCAGGTCTGCCCACCTGGGCACCAATTGCTGCAGGTAGGCCAAAGCCCATTGTGCCAAGACCGCCTGAGGAGACCATGGTTCTGGGCTTTTCAAAGGTGTAGAACTGAGCAGTCCACATTTGATTTTGGCCCACTTCTGTGGCAATCACAGCCCTCTCACCAACCAGCTCATAGATAAGTTGAATCACCTTCTGGGGTTTGATCTCACAGCCTTCTTCATAAGTAAGAGGATACTGCTCCCGCCAGGCTACAACCTGTTCAACCCAAAGGCGACGCTGCTGCCTGGTGCCCTCTAGCTTATCTTTTTGCTCTTCAAGTCCTGCTAGCACCTCTGAGAGCACCAGCTTCACATCGCCCACCACTGGGATGTGGCTAGGGAGATTTTTGCTGATCTCAGCTGGGTCAATATCAATATGAATGATCTTAGCATTAGGTGCAAAGGTGGAGAGCTTGCCTGTGACCCGATCGTCAAAGCGGGCCCCCACTGCGATCAAGAGATCGCAGCCTGAAATTGCTAGATTTGCAGCAGCTGTGCCGTGCATGCCCAGCATGCCTAAAGATAAGTTATGAGAGCCAGGAAATGATCCCAACCCCATCATGGTCATGGTGACTGGAATCTGAAGAGATTCGGCAATCTCCTTCACCTGCTGGGCAGCACCTGAGGTGATAACACCGCCACCCAGGTAGAAAACGGGCTTTTCAGCTTCAAAAAGCGCCTCCACAACCTGAGCGATCTGCCGCGGGTGACCATGGTAATTGGGCTTGTAGCTTGGAATGTCCACACCTTCTGGGTAGGAGAACTCAAATGGTGCCAGCTGTACGTCTTTGGGCAAGTCGATGAGGACAGGCCCTGGCCTGCCAGTGCTGGCAAGATGGAAGGCCTGTTTAATTATTCGCGGTAAGTCCCGAACATCCTTCACCAGCCAGTTGTGCTTGGTGATGGGCAAGGTGATCCCTGTGATATCAGCCTCTTGGAATGAGTCTCGCCCGATAGCATCCAATGCCACCTGGCCTGTGAAGGCTACCAGGGGAATAGAGTCCATGTAAGCGTTGGCAAGTCCTGTTACCAAATTGGTGGCCCCAGGGCCGGAAGTTGCAATGCAAACCCCCACTTTACCTGTGGCCCGGGCATAGCCATCTGCAGCGTGCACT
>DIQB01000018.1:5082-5694 GCA_002427165.1 Firmicutes bacterium UBA5473 | reverse complement strand
TTACCTGTGGCCCGGGCATAACCATCTGCAGCGTGCACTGCACCCTGCTCGTGCCGGGTGAGGATATGCCTGAGGGGTGAGCTATAGAGGACATCGTAGAGGGGCAAGACTGCACCTCCAGGATAGCCAAAGATAACCTCAACTCCTTCGGCAATTAAGCTCTCTACCACCGCTTGAGCGCCTGTGATCGTTCGCATAAACTCACCTCTCCTCTCATTATTATAAAAAAACCCCTCGTCTGCTAAGCGATGATGCTGCGTAGACGAAAGGAGCTTTTTCTCCTATAAATAAGCCAATGTTTTCTTTAAAATATATATTACTTCCCAGGCCTTGTCAAGTCCTGGATCCATATTTTTACCTTACGAAAACATGCTGGCCGATTTTTGCCGCAACCGGTCTTCGCCAAAACCAACTGCCCGTTATTTTAGATGGGTTGAAGAAAAAAAGGGATCCATCTGTGGGGTCCTCTCCCGCCAGGGCTTCTTTGGCAGCCAAGAGGCTCTCTTCTTTCGGCTCTTGGATCTTGGCCAAAGCACCATTTTGCACGCACTGAAATTGACCTGGCTGGTAAATAATTTCCTCGATTGTGGGGGGAAAGTCTGGGTGTCTTAG
>DIQB01000018.1:2514-4860 GCA_002427165.1 Firmicutes bacterium UBA5473 | reverse complement strand
AACTCCCCCATGGGTTCTCACCCCCATATGAAGTTTTCCTATTATACGCGTCCAGCATTACGATTGTCAACAACGCGTTTAGCTTTACCTGCTGTCCGGGGCAATGTTTTGGGCTCCACCAATAAAACCTTAGCGGAAAGACCCAAAATTGTTTGGAGCTTACCCCCTATTTTTTGCTGCAGTGCTTCCAGCTCGCCAAAGCTGCCTGTAAAGTAGTGCTGAGGCACCTCAACCTCTACAGTAAGTTGATCCAGATAGTTCTTTGTCTCCACGATTAATTGATAAAAAGGAGCCACCTCTGGAATCTCGGCCAGTGCTGCCTCAATTTGGGAGGGGAACACATTCACGCCCCGAATTACCATCATATCATCGGTTCTCCCCAAAACTCTTGCCATTCTTACTGTGTTTCTACCGCAAGCGCAAGGCTCAGGGCTCAAGGTGGTGAGATCTTTGGTGCGGAACCGCAGCACAGGCAAAGCTTCCTTATTAATAGCAGTCAGGACTAACTCTCCCTCCTGGCCGTACGGTAGCTGCTCGCCAGTTTTCGGATCTATAACCTCGGCGATGATGTGATCTTCTGAGATATGCATGCCAGCTGCTGCCTCGCATTCTCCAGCGATGCCAGGGCCCATTACCTCGCTGAGACCGTAATTATCTGTGGCACGCATGCCCCAGCGCTCTTCGATCTCCTCCCGGAGCCAATCCGATGAGCCCTCCCCACCGAATAGACCCACTCGCACGTTCAGATCCCGCTTGGGATCAATTCCATTTTCCAAGGCCACCTCTGCCATATGCAAAGCATAAGAGGGGGTGCTCACCAAAGCGGTGGTACCAAAATCACGCATGGTGCGAATCTGACGCAGAGTATTACCTGCGGAGATGGGAATTACAGTAGCGCCAACTCGTTCCATGCCGTAGTGGAGGCCAAAACCACCTGTGAACATTCCATAGCCAAAGGAGATCTGCACAATATCGTCGGCTGTAACACCTGCTTGGGAAATAATCCTGGCCACAAGATCATTCCAGGTTTCCAGGTCTCGTCTTGTGTACCCCACAACTGTGGGGATCCCTGTGGTACCACTTGAGGAATGAACACGAACGATCTCCCGCATGGGAACTGCGAACATCCCATAGGGGTAATAGCGCCTCAAATCATCTTTGGTGGTAAAGGGCAGCTTTGATAAATCCGCGAGACTCTTAATATCCTCCGGTACAAGGCCCCTCTCATCAAAAGCTTCCTTATAAAAGGGAACTTTCCCGTAGGCTCTGGCCACTGTCTCCTGCAGCCTTGCCAACTGTAGCTTCCCGAGTTCCTCTCGGCTCCATACTTCGTGTTTGTCCCAGATCAATTCTCTAAACCTCCCATTTCACCGGTTCCCTCTATAGGTGCCCCATAGATTCCCTGTCCATATACTCTTGCCAAATGTTCCACAGGCATAGGCGCTGTGAGCCAGCTGACAATTGGCACCACAAAGAGGGGGATAATCATGGCCACAGAGCCAATCGTGGGCATCAGGGCCGCATCTAATCTATAATAAAGGGCCAAACCAACAGAGACTACAAGGCCACTGAGCATACCCGCTGTGGCTCCTGCTTTTGTGGTCCGGGGCCAGTATAGCCCATATAAATATGGGGCGAGAAAGCTTCCTGCCACAGTGCCCCAAGAGAGGGTCATCAGGGTAATAATGAGGGTGTTGCGCTGCAGGGCCAGCCCCAAGGAGAGCAGCACAAACAGGCCACAGAAAAAGCGCATCCAGCCTACTGTTTTTCCCCTGCCTAGTCGCTCCTCCCCAATCAGGTCAATAACCAGGGTGGAACTTGCAACCAAGACCAAAGAGGCTAAAGTGGACATGGAAGCCGAGAGTACCAAGAGCAATATTAAAACCATCAATCCATCAGGCAATGCCTGAACCAACACCTGAGGCATGATGGCATCGAAGTTTGGCTTGCCAGCGAGGAGGGGCAGCTCACGTAAGAACAAATGGCTAAATGCTCCCAAAAGGTATGCTCCCATGGCAACAACAAAGGCAAAAACAGTGGTGATTACTGTTGCCCGCTTGATGTCGGCTTCGCTTCTGATGGCGTAAAACTTCTGTACCATCTGGGGCAATCCCCACGGTCCCACGCTGGTTAAAAAAACCAAAGACGCCATAGGTAGCCAGCCTGGTGGCCCCACAGGATTTGCCAGTTTGGGATCGATGGCAGCGAGTCTCCTTGCTCCCTCCAAAAAGCCACCGACCTTTTCGTGGCCGATACCAAAGTAGAGCATCATCCCAACTCCCAAGAGCATCACGATCCCTTGAATGAAGTCAGTGATGGAGATGGCAAGATAGCCTCCCAGCACTA
>DIQB01000018.1:377-2298 GCA_002427165.1 Firmicutes bacterium UBA5473 | reverse complement strand
AGGTAGCTGAGGCCCATAAAGACTGAGGCAGAATATGGCACCAAAAAGATGAAGATGATAAGGGCTGCTAGGAACTTCAGCTTTTTACTTCCATATCTTGCCTCTAAAAATTCAGGCAAGGTAAGGGTACCAAGGCGTACTGTCATTTCCCTAGTTCTTCTAGCTAAAACTTTCCATGCCAAAAGAGTCCCCACCAGTGTATTGCCAATGACAATCCACAGGGAACTTAACCCAAATTGCCAGCCAATTTTGCCTGCATAGCCGATGAAGATAACTGCGGAAAAATAAGTGGTGCCGTAGGCGAAGGCGGACATCCACGGTCCGATATTGCGGCTTCCTAAGAAGAAGTCGGTGGTAGTGCGGGTTTTTTTAAGTGTGAAAAAACCCACAAACCCCATGAGGAGTAGGTAACCAAAAACAACACAAAGTTTCCAGATCATAGAAAATTCTCCTTCCGTACTACTGTCCTGCTCTATTACTGTTCGCTCCGAGAACGCAAAATCCTGCCATACTACTGAAAAAAGACTCTTTCACCCATAAAATTTAAATGAGGCTGTCCCAAAAGGGGCAGCTTCCTCATTTAATAAACTGCTATATTTTATAAAAATAGGTGGATATTTAAAGAATTTTCCTTCCGTATGTCGAAGTATATTGGCAATAAGAAGCTTTTAGAATCAAGATTAATATAAACGACATAACAGGAGTGAAAAGCTATGTCAATTTGAGATAGTAATAACTTCCATCAAGAACAGAAAAAAATTTAAGAAAGATTCTTTCAGAGTTGAGAATATGCAATATGACTTGGAGAAAGATGAATATTGTTGTATTTCCAAGACCGGAGGCTGCCCCGTTTTTGGGATATTCTCTTTTCCGCGGTTAGGCTCTATAGTTCTTGCATCTGAACTTTTAGCCTCCTAGTCAACTCTTAAATTCTCGACTTAAAACATATACTAAATGCTGATTTAAGCTTACACCTTCACTTTGTGCTTTTTCAATTAAACCTCTGTGTAAACTTTCTGGTGTTCTTAATGTTATTCTACCGCTAAACTGGCTTCGAATATGGTTTCGGAATCCCCATTTCTCTTTCGAAAGCTGTTTCAATCCATTATTAATCAATATCTTGTCAATCTCTCTAAACCTAACAATCTTAGGGTTATTTTTAATATTAGTTTTTCTTTTTTTGAGATTTTAATCACGCCTTTAATCTATCTTGATTTGATTAAAGTTCTCAATCCTATGTAAAATCATCAATACTGAAAGAAATTTTCGTTCCCAAAATTGAATACACGCGCCACGTATATGTTAACAATTCAAATATACGTGCGCGTATATTTGTCAATCGTATTTGCAAGCTAACCAGGTCTTTAACCTTTGCCAAAACCTGAGACTAAATTGCCCCACCTTCGTTCTCTAAAACTACTATAGATCTCCAATTACCAACAACGGTCAAAGCCCTACTCTACTTTCCGAAGTTCGTGCCGGATAACCTTAACGACAGCTACAGGATTTTCAGTTAGCACTGCAAAGTCTCTGCCAGATCTCACCTTATCGATGGCCTGCTCTAAGGTATCTGCCTTGGTAACTACAGTTCTGCTTTTGGTTTCTTCTACATCCATGATGAATACTGACACTACTATATCCCCCTAATTTCCACTGAATAAAAAATAAGGGAATACAAACGTACTCCCTTAGCTTAAATGCTTGGAGGCGACACCCGGATTTGAACCGGGGATAGCGATTTTGCAGACCGCCGCCTTACCACTTGGCTATGTCGCCTGATGGAGCGGAAGACGGGATTTGAACCCGCAACTTTCGCCATGGCAAGGCGATGCTCTACCGTTGAGCCACTTCCGCTTGTTTACTGGTGCCGAGAGTCGGAATCGAACCGACCACACGAGGATTTTCAGTCCTCTGCTCTACC
>DIQB01000018.1:0-169 GCA_002427165.1 Firmicutes bacterium UBA5473 | reverse complement strand
GATTTTCAGTCCTCTGCTCTACCAACTGAGCTATCTCGGCTAGATTGCTAGATGGCGGAGCCGACGAGACTCGAACTCGCGATCTCCTGCGTGACAGGCAGGTGTGTTAACCGACTACACCACGGCTCCAAAAGATGGTGGGCGAAACAGGACTTGAACCTGTGACCCC
>DIQB01000015.1:12334-13565 GCA_002427165.1 Firmicutes bacterium UBA5473 | reverse complement strand
TTCAGCCCGGCTGCCTTAAGCTTCTCGAGCACCTGAAGATTCTGCTCCCGCGTGAAGAAGTCACGGATACTTTCGGCAATCTGGGGGCCGATGCCAGCGATGGTAGTAAGTTCTGTTGGGCTCGCCTCTATAAGCTTCTCGAGAGATTGGAAATGGACGGCCAAGATTCTCGCTGCTTCAAGACCCACATGGCGGATTCCAAGACCGAAAATTAGTCTTTCTACAGAATTGGCCTTGGAGTTTGCGATGGCAGTGAGTAATTTCTCAGCAAGCTTCGATTTCACCCGCCCCAGAGTGAGGAGATCCTGTTGGGTTAGGGAGTAGAGGCCCGAAGGGTCTCGGACGAGTTCCTTTGCTAGAAGCTGATCGATTAGCTTCGGCCCTAACCCCTCAATATTCATAGCGTCCCGGGAGGCAAAATGGATAATTCCCTCCCGCAGCTGTGCAGGGCAGCTTAGCCCTACGCAGCGCACTGCCACCTCGCCTGGCGCTTGTACTACCTCCGAGCCGCAGGCAGGGCAGGCGTGGGGCATCTGAAAAATTTGCTCTGAGCCATCTCGCCTCTCGGGCAAGGAGCGCACAACCTCAGGGATCACATCGCCAGCCTTTTGAATCACCACCTGATCCCCAATCCTGATATCCTTCTCTTGGATATAGTCTTGGTTGTGGAGGCTGGCTCTGGCGATGGTGGAGCCAGAGAGGAGGGTGGGCTCTAAGATGGCCAAAGGAGTGATTGTGCCAGTGCGGCCAACCTGTACCACTATATCCTCCACAGTGGTTGTTGCCTGCCGGGGTGGGAACTTGAAGGCAATAGCCCAGCGGGGGCTACGGGCAGTGGAGCCCAGCTTTTCTTGTAAGGCAAGATCATTTAGTTTCAATACAGCACCATCGATCTCATAGGGGAGGCTACTGCGTTCCTCCTCAAGCCAGTTGCAGTAAGAAGTGATCTCAGTGATGGTTTTGCAAAGTCGCACATTAGGGTTTACAGGAAAGCCTAGCCTCGCCAGCTCCGCTAATGCTTCCTGCTGCGTGGTGATGCCCTGTTCCCACAGGGGGAGGTCATCTTTCTGGGCCAGGGTATAAACAAAAAGATTTAATGCGCGGCTGGCTGAAACTTTGGGATCTAGCTGCCTGAGGGATCCTGCTGCAGCATTGCGAGGGTTGGCAAAAGTCTGCTGGCCCTGCTCTTCCCGCGATTGGTTCAGGGAAACAAAGGCTGCTTTAGGCATAA
>DIQB01000015.1:11865-12185 GCA_002427165.1 Firmicutes bacterium UBA5473 | reverse complement strand
CAGGCTGCTTTAGGCATAAATACCTCCCCTCGAACTTCCAAGATTCCAGGGGGCTTGCCTTGGAGTTTGAGAGGCAAGCTTTTGATGGTCCGCAAGTTCCCTGTGACATCCTCACCTTCGGTGCCATCGCCCCGGGTGACCCCTAAGGTGAAGCTACCGTTTTCGTATGTAAGGGCAACAGCTAGGCCATCTATTTTTGGCTCCAGCATAAATTCTAAGGTTTCGCTCTCTAAATTCCGCCTTACACGCTCCACAAAAGTTGCCAGCTCCTGGTGGGAGAAGGCATTGCTGAGGCTGGACAGCGGGATCCGATGCTGGAC
>DIQB01000015.1:3782-11681 GCA_002427165.1 Firmicutes bacterium UBA5473 | reverse complement strand
CTTCTGAAAGCAGAGAGGGGCTTCGCCCCCACCCTTTGGGTTGGGGAATCCGTTGTTACCAGCTGGGGATTGGCTTGTTCTAAGGCTACCAGTTCCCGAAAGAGAGCATCATATTCTTGATCAGAAATTTGGGGATCATCTAGCACATAATAGCGCCAATTGTGGTATTGAAGCTCTTCGCGGAGCGCTTTCATCCGCGCGATTTTGTCCATATTACCTTGCTCTTTGCGCTACGGCCCCGGCATCGGCACTGCTGCGGATGGCTTGGAAGTCAAATACATTGGCACCTTGGGATTCTAAAAGGCCCATTAGAGCCCTGAGAGATTTGTCAGTACCGAAAATTTTTGGTGTGACAAAAGCAATAGTTTTTTTCCCGTCCAATCGGTTGCAGCGGGAGATGGCCTCGCTGACATCGGTTGCTACTTTGCCGCCGAAAGCGCCCACAACAGGGCTGCCAACGCAGACCAGATCGTAGGGGATAACGTTGATAGGTCCGGAGCCTTCAGTTGTAAGCATCTGCACTTGCCAATTGTTTTGCTCTAGCCCTTGGGATAGATTTTGAGCAGCATTTTGGATTGCTCCGTTAGCTGTGCTGTAGAGAATTAGCGCACGCATGATAGTACCTCCTCGTAATTAATTTGGGTAGATAAAAGAAAAAACTTACACGAAGTGCAAGTTTTAGCTACAAAATGGTGGGGAAGAGCGGGCTCGAACCGCTGACCTCTACGATGTGAGCGTAGCACTCTAACCAACTGAGCTACTCCCCCAGAGCAGAATAATATTGATAACAATATTATGGTAGCACAGGCAGCTGTAGTTGTCAATAATTTGGGGAACTTTTTTTGGCAGGAATTTATGGTACCATGGCGAATGGAAAAAGTAACTAGAAGAGAGGTGGCAAAAGACTTGAAAATAGGAATCATCAGCGATACACATGGCTCGGCCCTGGCCTGGGATGAGGCCAGTAAATATTTCCAAGGCTCCCAGCTCGTCCTCCATGGGGGAGACGTGCTCTATCATGGCCCACGAAACCCCTTGCCCCAGGGGCACGGTCCCATGCGACTGGTGGAGCTGCTCAATGCCTCTCCCTGGCCAGTTGTAATTTCTCAGGGCAATTGTGATGCCCAAATCGATCTGGAGCTTCTCAGTTGGCCTGTTAACCAGCCCTACGCTTTGGTGAAAATCGAGGGCTTGAAGATCCTCCTCTCCCATGGGCATTTGGGTGAGGTGCAACTGGAAAGGTGGGCCCAGAAATTCGGAGCACAGCTTGTGGTTAGCGGCCATACGCATCAGTATAAGCTAATGGAGCGTGGGGGGGTTGTCTTCCTCAACCCAGGTAGCCCCTCATTACCAAAAGGGGGACCGCCCTCAATTGCAGTAGTAGAGGCCGGGGTGGCGAAAATTATCTCTTTGGAGGATGGCAGCACTTTGGCTATGTTGGCGCTTGGGTCCTAGTAGTGTCCTAGTTATGGGACGAGGGGAGAATAGGCTGAAAGGTTCAATTTTGACCTAGGCTGCAGGAGTTCTTTTGCAAAAGGAGAATGTTGTAGTCATAGACGAAGTGTAAAAGGCAAACCTAGCGAAAGCTGGGGACGCAAAGCTAGAGGGTCTAAAGCTGAAAGGCCATGACAGCCAGTTGCCACAACGAAGGTCCGCCTTCTTTTTGTGGCGGATCTTTTTTTATTCGAGGTGTAAAGATAAGCATGAAGTTTTTCTGGAATGTTTTAATTGTGCTGGAAGTGGTGCTGGTGGGGATTCTCCTGCGCCACTGGTGGATCATCAATGCCAAAAAGGCAAAACTGGAGATTATTAGTTACAGGGAGCGACTTAAGTTCCGGAAGACCGTCAGCCTTTGCTCCGTTTTGATTTTAGGTGGTATTATCTCGGCTCTGATTGTGATCATCAATTTGTAGTCGAGTTCAAGTTTCCCCCACTAATTTCCCCCAAAAGGGCCCGAGTTTCGGGTCCTTTTCATTTTAAAATGAAAAAAGGGCAATCCTTAGAATGCCCTTTTCACTTTGCCTGAGCGCAGGCAACCAGTACAAACATAAACACGCTGGGGAGAATTACCTTGCATAATTTTTACCCGCTGGAGATTAGGAAGCCAGCGACGGCGTGTCTTAATGTTGGAGTGGCTCACCTTGTTTCCAGTTTGTGGTCCCTTGCCGCATACCGAACATTTCTGTGACATGGGCTCAGCCCCTTTCCAAGTCTTTTAACATGAATAATTCTACCACACCTAAGTGTATTTGACAACTCCCTAGGAAAAACTCTCTCCAAGCAGGATTTTGATTAGCGAAGGAAGAAATACTAAAAGCAAGCTTCTGAGAGAAAGGTGGATGAAAATGAAATTTACAAAGGAAATGTCTATTATGGAGGCACTCCAAGCTCATCCCCAGGCCAAAGATGTCTTTATGCGTCATGGTCTAGGCTGCATCGGCTGCATGGGAGCTATGATGGAGAGCATTGAAGCTGGTGCTAGAATGCATGGGATCGATGTAGACGCATTGGTAGCGGATCTGAATGCCCTCACGGCCGACCAACAATAGGATAATTTAAGTGATAGGGGGTGGTGTGGTGAGTAAAGAGATGCTCAATGAGCTAGGCCAGATCAATATTGCCGATGAGGTAGTGGGAATTATTGCAGGCAAAGCTGCCAGCGAATGTTATGGGCTAGTAGGGATGGCAGCCCGGAGGCTGCAGGATGGGATCGCCCAACTTTTGGGACAGGATAACCTCAATCGAGGGGTGGAGGTTGCCATTACCGAAGATGGTGTCAATATCACCCTCTACATCATAGTTCAATACGGAGTCAGGATCTCAGAGGTAGCGCACAATGTGATGGAGCGGGTGCGCTATGCCCTCGATAGCATGGTGGGCTTGCATATTAACAGGATCGATGTTGTGGTCCAGGGCGTGCGAGTCGTCGCCAAGCAGGATCAGGACGTTAAAAAGAGAGTAGTTTAGGGGGTCGTTTGCGCGTGAAATGGGAGTGGCTGACTGCCCAGGATTTCCGTCTATTTGCAAAAGGGGCAGCCAGGCGGCTAGAACAAAATAAAGAGATGGTAAATGCCCTCAATGTTTTTCCTGTTCCCGATGGGGATACAGGGATCAACATGGCCCTCACCATGGGGGCTGCAGTGAGGGAGTTGGATAAGGTCACAGCCCAAGATTTGGGTAGCGTGGCTGAGGCATTTGCTTTTGGTTCCCTCATGGGCGCCAGAGGCAACTCTGGGGTAATACTATCTCAACTCTTGCGGGGCCTGAGTTTGGGCCTTGCGGGTAAGGAGCAAGTGGGCCCAGGTGAGCTTGCTAAAGCAGTTGAAATGGCAGCACGCACAGCCTATCAGGCTGTGATGAAGCCAACAGAGGGCACCATCCTCACAGTAGCACGGGAAGGGGCGCGGGCCTGCGTTCAGGCTGCAGCACAAGGCAAGGATGTGCTGGGAGTACTGGAGGCCTGGCATAGGGGGTCTGTGGATTCTTTAGCACGCACCCCTCAGATGCTAGCTGTGTTGAAAGAAGCAGGGGTAGTGGACGCAGGTGGCCAGGGACTGGTGTTTATTATCGAAGGGGCAATTATGGCCCTAAAAGGCGAGGAAGCACCAGAGCTAGCTTTGCCTGTAGAGGAGGAAGCAATCTTTGCCCCAGTTGTGGATCAGGGTCCCATCAACTTCACATACTGCACAGAGCTGTTGGTAATGGGTGAGGGTTTTTCTTTAGATACTTTGCGTTCAGAGCTTGGGGAGCTGGGGGATAGCCTTTTGGTGGTGGGCTCGCCCCAGCTAACTAAAGTGCATATACATTCTAACCACCCAGGAGAAGTCCTTGAGATTTGCCTCAAACGCGGCAGCCTGAAGGAGATTCACATTGAAAACATGCGGGAGCAGAGCCAGGAGTTTGCCCCCCAGCAGGAGGAGCTGCCCGAAAAGGAGCTGGCTGTGGTGGCAGTAACCACAGGCGACGGCCTTAGCTCCATCTTCAAAAGTTTAGGGGCAGATGCCATCATCGAGGGCGGCCAGAGCATGAACCCCTCAGCTGAAGATTTAGTAGCAGCCATAGAGAAAGTACCTTCTGCCAATGTGATTGTGTTGCCCAACAACGGCAATGTGATCCTCACAGCTCAGCAGGCCACAGAGCTAACGAAAAAGACAGTTTCTGTAGTGCCAACCAAGACCATCCCCCAGGGACTCGCTGCCCTTTTAGCCTTGAATACAGCCGACCCACTAGAGGAGAATCTGGAGCGGATGGAAGCTGCTATGCGGGGAGTGCAAACAGGCGAGGTCACCTATGCTGTGCGCAATTCCCAGCTCAATGGCTTCACCATCGATCAGCATGATAGTTTGGGTCTGGCAAATGGGGAAATTAAAGTAGTGGGCAAAGCCCGCACAGCTGTAACGCTGGATCTGATAGCTGCTATGGCCAGCGAAGATGCGGGGCTTATCACTGTGTATTGGGGTCAGGATGTGGAGTCGGGAGAGGTGGAAGATCTCACCGCCCAACTTGAAAAACAATACCCCGATTATGATGTAGAGGTCCACTATGGGGGACAGCCTCTTTATTATTATATAATTTCTGTGGAATAGTCCCCTTCTCAGGGCGAAAAAGGAGGATAAGATGGCACAACAGCGTGTGATAGTAGTCACGGATTCCACAGCAGATCTGGATTTGGAATCTTGTCAAAGCTGGAATCTTGCAATGGTTCCTCTCAACGTCCACTTTGGCGATGAGGTATATAAGGATCAGGTAGAGCTGTCTCCGCCGGAGTTTTATCAAAAGTTGCAGGTCGCAAAAATACTACCCCGTACTTCCCAGCCTTCCCCTGGCGAGTTTATGGAGTTATATAAAGAACTAAGCCAGGAGGCGGAGACCATCGTCTCCATTCATCTCTCAAGTAAATTTAGCGGTACTTATCAATCAGCCAAGGTTGCAGCTGCCTCATTACCAGAGCTGGATCTTGTTGTGATCGATAGTGAGTCTGCATCTGTGGGCACAGCTGTACAGGTTTTAGCTGCAGCGGAAGTGGCCAACGCAGGTGGTAGTAAAGAGGAAGTCTTAGCTCGAGCTGCAGCTGCCAAGGCAGACTCCTCTGTCTATTTTGTGGTGGATACCTTAGAATATCTGCAGCGCAATGGCAGGATCGGTAGAGCCCAGGCATTCCTCGGTACCATGCTGAATGTGAAACCTCTGTTGACGATAACTGATGGCATAGTGACCCCTGTAGAGCGGGTGCGGGGCAAGAAGCGGGCCACAAATAGGATCCTAGAGATGATAGAAGAAGATTTGAAGGTAAGGCAAGCCACCGGTAGCAGCTGGCAGCGGCTGCGGATGGGCTTATCCCATGCAGAAGCTCCCGAGGAAAGCATGCAGCTAGCAGCGGAAATCAAAAAACGCTTTGCAAATGTAGAGCTTTTCGTGGAGCAGATTGGGCCTGTGATCGGTACCCATGTTGGCCCAGGGACTTTAGCAGTGAGCTATTGTTTGCTTAAATAAGCGAATGGCGGCATAAAAAATGCCGCCATTCGGTGGGAGAGGAGAAACTGGAGGAAGAGCCACTGGGGGAGGGTAAGCTTTTTTCCCAGGCAGTTCTTCCCTCCAATATTGGTAACAGCAGGAACTTTGGGAGTTAGCCCAAATTATAGTGGCATCTCACCTCCTGCTGGGATTGATGTTAGTATGGTGCCCAGTTAAAGGTTACTTATGCAAATAAAGCAATGGTAAAAAATAGGAGGTTTTCTTTTGCGTGTGATCGCAGGCACCGCAGGTGGCTTGAAATTGAAAGCACCCGGTGGCCTTGCCACCCGTCCCACCTCAGATCGGGTGCGGGAGGCACTATTCGCTATTTTAGGCCCCACTGTAGAAGCTGCAAATTTTTTGGATCTTTTTGCAGGCAGCGGTGCTGTAGGCATTGAAGCCTTAAGCAGAGGTGCCTCGAGAGCCGTCTTTGTGGAAAGGAGTCGTTACACCCAGGAGATAATCTTGGAGAATTTACTCAAGACAAGCCTGGGAGCCCGGGCGCAGCTCCTGCGTCTGCCCGCAGAGCGGGCTATCGTGGTCCTGGCCAAGGCTAGGGAGGAATTTCAGCTTGTTTTCTTAGACCCCCCCTACAACAAAGCTTTGGTGCCAAAGATGATGGAACTGGCAGTAGGCTCCAATTTAATTGCAAACGGGGGTCTGGTGATTGCTGAAACTCTCTCTAAAGAGGAATTGCCAGCTAGCGTGGGTCCTCTTAACCTTTATAGACGTGCAGAGTACGGGCAGACAGCTTTGAACTTTTACAAAAACGAGGATGTGTAATCATGCTTGCAATCTATCCAGGTAGCTTCGATCCAATTACCAATGGTCATTTGGATATTATTCAGCGGGCTGCCTGTTTATTTGACCACCTAGTTGTGGCTGTGCTTGAAAACCCTTCTAAACAACCGTTGTTCACAGTTGAGGAACGGATGGAGATGATCAGGGAATCCACTGGGGATCTGGAAAATGTGGAGGTGGACTCCTTCTATGGTCTTCTTGTGGACTATGCGAAAGTAAAAGAGGCAGGGGCCATCGTCCGGGGGCTGCGTGCTATTTCAGACTTTGAATTTGAGTTTCAACTAGCAGCCATGAATCACAAACTCTACCCGGATGTGGAGACGGTTTTCATGATGACCAATACTGAGTATTCTTTTCTCAGTTCAAGTGCCATTCGAGAGGCAGCAAGCTTCGGCGGCTGCGTTGCAGGTCTTGTACCGCCAGTGGTAGTTAAGCAGTTGAAAAAAAAGTATCAAGAGCAGAGGAGGGCCAGTCTGTGAAAAAAGTAAATTTGATGCAATTATTGGACCAGCTTGAGGAGTTGGCAGAGGACAGCCCCCATGTTCCCTTAACTGGCAAGAGCCTAGTTTCCACAGATGATCTCTATGATATTGTGGACAAGCTTCGGGTCTCTTTGCCCGAAGAGGTGAAAAGGGCAGAGTGGGTAGCTAAGGAAAAGGAACGCCTCCTGGAGGAGAGTAAGGCTGAGGCCCAGAAGATGATTGAGCAGGCCAAAGAATACATTCAAAAGTTAATTGAGGAGAGCGAAATCCTCCGCTTAGCAAAGGAGCAGGCTGCAGCAGTGATGGACTCTGCAAAAGAGGATGCAACCCAAATAGCCCATGGAGCAGCCAATTATGCACAGCAGGTTTTAGTAGCACTTGAGGAACAATTAGAAAAGACTCTCAATACTGTGAGGCGGGGGCAGGATGAGCTGAGCAAGCAACAGAAAAACTAGCCTCAAAAAAAGAGTATGAAAAAAGGGTGATCTTCATATTAGACCACCCATTTCGTGCTGCCCCTTGTTTTATAGTTTAGCATTCTTGTTTACTGAAAAAAAGACGATCCGCTTTCGCCACAGCAGGGCAAAGACCAGGCCTATGATAAACAGCAGCAGAATGATAAATAGCAGCAGCAAACTGGATTGGCCTAGCCTTGCCATCACCGAAGGGGATGAGATAACCACTACAGGTCCAGAAACCTTCTGCGCAGGACTTAGGAAAAGGAAGGTTAGGAGCCCTGCAATTATTGCCTGCAGAATCCGGGCGAACATGTATGGCAAAAGGCTAATGTCGGTGTCATTTGTCATTGTTGCCACCTGAGAGAAAACAGAAAGCCCGCTCCAGGCGATGATGGCATTAGTAGCAATTAGTTGCTGGAAGAGAGGAATATTAGCTTTTGCTGCCAGCTCACTGCCAATTGTAATCTCAAAGATTCCACTGACCAGGGGCTCCACAATTCCCCGCTGAGCACCGAATACTGCCAGCACAGTTCCCAGTCCTCTACTAATCCACCCGATAAATCCCACCAGGGTTAAGACCCGAATCAGCACCGAGAAGACCATAATACAACCGCCAACAAACAAGAGGGAATTAACAGATTCCC
>DIQB01000015.1:0-3498 GCA_002427165.1 Firmicutes bacterium UBA5473 | reverse complement strand
TTTTCTTTGCGTTCCTCCTTGGTAAAGGAGGGCTCTCTCATCCCGTAGAACCGCATAATAAATCCTAATAAAATGGCAGACAGATAATGGGCGCCAGCAATTGCCCCACCTAAAGCTGGATTATGGAACATTCCTACAGCCACAGCGCCTACCAAAAAAAGTGGATCTGCAGTATTGGAAACTGACAGCAAACGCTCTGCTTCAACTTTGGTGCAGAGGTTTTCTTTTCTAAGTCTGCCTGTGATCTTGGCACCTATAGGATAGCCACTGGCAAGGCCCATGGCCATAGCAAAAGCACCCACTCCGGGAACGTTAAACAAAGGACGCATCAGCGGTTCCAACAGCGCCCCCATGGCATGCACAACGCCCAGGCCCATTAAGATCTCCGAGACGATAAAGAAGGGAAGCAGGGCTGGGAAAACAATTTCCCACCAGATTTTCAGTCCCTCGAGAGAAGAGCGAAAGGATTCTTCAGGGTAGATCACCATGGCCACTGTGATGGCAACGGCCGCTAGAGCTGTTAGATAGGCCTTGCGTTTTTGACCACTAAGCCATTTGTTCATTTGCTTGCCTCCCGTATGTTTTCCTAATGCATATATACGAGTAGGGGAGGCTAATTATGCCCGAGCAGTTGAAAGAGTACAGAGGCGAATATAGATTTGCCAAGGCTAGCTAGATAATAGTCTCTGCTTTTTGTAGATCCTGGTTTGCCCCATGCTGCTTTTCCAATAGCTTCAATTCCCTCAGGATCCAGACGATTGTAATCAAAAATGCTAAAGAATCGGAAAGGGGCCCTGAAAACCAGATGCCGCGGAGCTTGAAGAAGCGAGGAAGGATGATGGCCAGTGGAATTAAAAGAACTACTTGCCTGAGAACACTTAGAAACAAGGCTGGCTTCGGCTTTCCTACCGCCTGGAAATAGCCACTGCATACAATTTGGACACCGGCCAGAAAAAAGAGAGATAAATAGATTTTAATCCCCAAGGACCCCATTTGGATCAATTCTAGATCTGTTTTATTGAAGACTGAAATTAGCTGCTCAGATCTAAGAAAAATTACAAGGGATCCTAAAGCTCCCCACACAGCAGCAACGGTAATAGCTAGTTTTAAGGTTTCTTTGACCCGCAAATATTTTTTCGCCCCATAATTGTAGCTGATAATGGGCTGAATCCCTTGGTTAATACCCAAAATAGGCATCAGGAGCAGCAGACTCATGATCTGGATGATTCCCATGGCAGAAACACCAGTATCGCCCCCATAGATTAGCGTACTATTATTCATAACCGTTGCGGTAGCACTTGCAGCAAATTGGGAGATAAAGGGGGCAGAACCTATAGCCGCAATCCGTTTGACAATACCAGGGTCAAGTTTTAAATTGGTAGTTCTCAGCTTCAATGAGCTATGGCCCCTCAAATAGTATCTCAAGACCCAGGTTGCGGCTACAGCTTGAGAAATAACTGTTGCTATTGCAGCGCCTTTAATTCCCATCTTGAAGACAAAGATAAAGAGGGGATCTAGGATGATGTTTAGGACGGTACCAATCAGCATGGTGATCATAGCAACTTTGGGATTGCCTTCTGCCCGGATAAAACTATTCATTCCAAATTCGATCATTTGAAAAATTGTGCCACATAAGATGATTTGCATGTAGGCCTTTGCGTAGGGTAAAGTGGTATTGCTAGCTCCAAATAATCGCAAGAGGGGATCGGTGGCCACAAGCCCGATGGTGGTAATGACCAAACTTGCGATGAAAAGCAGTACCGTAGCATTGCCTAAAATAGATTCAGCCCCCTGTTTGTTTTTCTCCCCCAATTTAATAGAAATCAGAGCTGAAGCTCCAACGCTGATTAAGATGGCAAAGGACATGATAATGGTGACGATGGGAAACCCGATTGTTACTCCTGCAATCCCTAGGGAGCCTACACCACGACCAATAAAAATCCTGTCTACAATATTATAGAGGGCACTAATTAACATTCCTATTACAGCTGGGATAGAGAATTTCAAAAGGAGCCTTCCAATCTTCTCTTCTCCTAAAATTTTAGATCGATCCATGGTTCAGCCTCCGATTTTTTTTAAGATAGTTATTGTAGCGTCTAAATTCTTTTGGAACTGTTCCAGTTCCGTATCACTTAAAGTGCTCAAGAGTTGTTCTAGATAATGCCGATATTCGTTTAAAATGGCCCCGATGGCGAGCTCACCTTTTTCAGTCAAAAATAAATGTACCCTCCGCCGATCTTTCGAGTCTGTCTCCCGCTTTACCAACGCCATCTCTTCTAGGGAATCGATGAGAGTAGTTAGACTGCCCTTTTGTAAATCCAGCCCCTGACTTAAAAAGGTAGGGGTGACCCCCCTGTGGTGTTTTAAGATTAATAAAACTCGCTTTTGGTTTTTGTTCAGGGGAAATTCTTGAGAAAGGGATTGCTTGTGAAAGAAGATCGCGAATTTCCGATGGTAAAGCATCATAAACTCAAGCAAATTAGTTCCAATTAAGCTTGTGGTCGGCTTTTTCATAAGTACCTCCTTTTAAGTTATGGTTAGATTCCAGACAGTTAGTATTCTAACCATATTTTAGAAGAAAGTCAATAGGAATTTGAACAAGAAGAGGGCACCTCAAGAGGCCCTCTTCTTTAGAGCGTACAGTTGAGTTGGGGTTTGCTTGCGAATGTTAAATTTCTAAACATGTGTATTTAGCAAGCAAAGATTTCTCGTAGGATCAAAATACGGGTATAACCATTTTTTCCCTTGACCGGCAACGCTGGGAGTGATAAAATACTTAAAAGCATTTAAAACACACTGCTTTACTATACATTAGCCCCTAGGTAGGGGCAATGGAGGGTTTATCATGACAAAATATGCTTTCGAAACAATAGCTTTGCACAGTGGTGTGCGACCTGATCCTGTCACCGGGGCCAGCGCCATGCCAATTTATCAAACATCATCCTATGCTTTCCAAGATACACAACACGCCGAAGACCTCTTCGCCCTGAAAGTAGAGGGTAATATCTACAGCAGGATCGGTAATCCCACAGTGGCAGCTTTTGAGGAGCGAATCGCAGCTTTAGAAGGAGGGGTAGGTGCACTGGCCACCTCCTCTGGCCAGGCAGCAATCTTGTTGGCAATCTTGAACATCTGCCAAGCAGGCGATGAAATTGTCGCCTCCACTAATTTATATGGAGGCACAATTAACCTTCTCGGTCACACATTGGGCAAACTTGGGATCAAAACCCACTTTGTGGAACCAACAGCGGAAAGCTTTGCCGCTGCAATTGGTGATCGAACCCGATTGCTTTATGGTGAGACTTTAGGAAATCCCGCAATTGACGTTTTGGATCTGGAGCCAATTGCCGAGGTTGCCCACAAGGCTGGGATCCCTTTTTATGTTGACAACACCTTCGCTACCCCCTACTTATGTAGGCCATTTGAGTGGGGGGCAGATGTAGTAATCCACTCTGCTACCAAATTTATTGGTGGCCACGGCACCAGCATCGGCGGCGT
>DIQB01000044.1 GCA_002427165.1 Firmicutes bacterium UBA5473 | reverse complement strand
AGGCAACTATGGTTGAAGTCCGGATTAAAGAATTTTTACTGCAAATAGTAAAAAAGCCACCTAGTCTTGCTAGAGTAGAAAAAGTCGAAGTGTTTCTAAGATCCTGCAGGGGGTATAGGAGTTTTCAAATTAAACCCAACTTTGTTGAGAAAAAGGGTCTTGAATTTATCGGTACAGATGTAGCTACATGTCCTGATTGTCTAAATGAGATTTCCGATCCGAATAACTCTCGCTACCAATATGCTTTTACCACCTGTACAGCCTGTGGCCCTCGGTACTCGATAATTAGGGACTTACCCTATGATCGGGAAAACACAACTATGAATATTTTTCAAATGTGCCCTGACTGCGAGAGGGAATACAATGACACAACAGATAGGAGATTTCATGCTCAATCCAATTGTTGCCCAACCTGTGGACCAACTTTAAGGTTATTAACTAACCAGGGGAATGATCTGTTTTGCCATGATCCTATTGGAAAGGCCATTGCTCTTCTGCAGGAGGGGAAAATAGTAGCTATTAAAGGATTAGGTGGATTTCACTTAGCTTGTGATGCTCATAATCAAGAAGCAATAAAGATTTTACGGGAAAGAAAAAATAGACCTCATAAGCCCTTTGCCATTATGGTCAAGGATATAGAAAATGCTAAGAAACTTTGTTCTATTGGTGAAGCAGAAGAGAGAATATTGTTAAGTAATAAAAGACCTATTGTGCTTTTGGAAAAAAAGGAGAACAGCATTTTACCTACAGTTGCTCCTAACATGAAAAAATTAGGAATCATGCTTCCCTACACGCCACTGCATTATCTACTTTTTAAAGAGGGAATCTCATGTCTTGTGATGACTAGTGGCAATCGAACCAGTGCTCCAATTGAGTATGAAAATATGCAGGCAATCAAAAATCTAGGAGTGATTGCTGATTATTTTTTAATCCATAATCGAAACATCCATCTTCCGGTGGAAGATTCTGTAGTTAAGGTAGTAAACAATCAGGAAGTTGTTGTTAGAAGGGCTAGGGGATATACACCATTTATCTTGCCCATAAAAGTAAAGTGTGAAGTATTAGCCTTAGGAGCTGAAGAAAAAAGCACCTTTTGCTTTGCTCAAAGGAATCATGCATTTATGAGCCAGTATCTAGGAGACATAAAGAACTATGATACATATATCATTTATGAAAAGGCAATAAAGAACATAATGAATTTGTTGGGGTTTGTGCCCAAAATAATGGTCCATGATCTGCATGCAAGTTATTTATCTACTCAATATGCACAGAGTCAAGTTGGTAGGAAAGTGGCAGTACAACATCATCATGCCCATATGGTCAGTTGCATGGTTGAGCATAATATCTTTAGTCCTGCAATTGGGGTAATTTTTGATGGAACAGGGTTGGGGACAGACGGAAAAATGTGGGGTGGAGAATTTTTTATAGGAACCAGGAAGAACTTTATTCGGGTAGGACACTTCAAGTATGTCACAATCCAAGGAGGGGACGGAGCCATCAGGGAACCGTGGAGAATTGCTGCGAGCTATCTACACTCATTAAATTATGAATTCGGGGATATTTTCAATGAAATTGATGCAGCAAGTCTTAATACAGTGAAACAGGCTCTAGATAAACACCTAAACTGCTATCAGACATCTAGCGTGGGAAGACTTTTTGATTGTGTGGCAGCTCTGCTGAATATACGCCGGTGTATTACCTATGATGCACAGGCAGCAATTGAACTGGAAAACATTTTAGATCCTGTGGTTGAAGAGGACTATCCTTTTGATATTGAAGAACAAAATGAGATCTATATAATAGATTATCACAAGATGCTCTTTGGTATTTTAAAAGATATAAAAAATGGATTGCCTCTTTTTTGGATTGCAGCTAAATTTCATAATGCAATAGGAAATGTAACAGTAGATTTGGTCTTGAGAATAAGTCAAAGATACGGCATGGGAAAAGTAGTATTAAGCGGAGGAGTTTTTGAAAACAACTATTTGCTTTGCCAGACAATCAAAAGGTTGAAGGAAAAAGATTTTGCTGTCTATTTTAATCAACAAGTTCCTACCGGTGACAGTGGCATTTCAGTTGGCCAATTAGCAATCGTAGCTGCGAAGGAAGGGAAGGGATGAAATGTGTATTGCAGTTCCTGGTGAAATTATAGATCTTTTCCCTCCCCAGGCCAGGGTAAAACTCATGGGAGTAGAAACAACAATCAACATACAATTAATTGAAAGTCCTAAAATTGGAGAGTACGTACTAGTCCATGGGGGATGTGCTATTGAAAAAATTAACAAAGTCTACTTTGATGATTTGTTTAATATATTTATAAGTATTATCGATGAGGATGAGAAGAAAGATGGATAAGGGTTTGGCGAGATACTTAATTAATGAAATTAATTTGATGGCCACCGAAGAAATAAAAATTATGGAAGTATGTGGCACCCACACCCAAATGATATCAAAACTAGGGTTAAGGAGTCTATTGGCTCCCAAGATAAAACTCTTATCGGGGCCGGGGTGTCCTGTTTGTGTGACTGATGAAAGATACATAGACAGAGCCATTGAAATGATAAAGAAATATGATGTTACCATAGCCACCTTTGGAGATATGATAAGGGTAGGAGGTATGGAGGGAAGCTTACTGGAGGCGAAAGGTAAAGGTAGGGATGTACGGATAATTTATTCTCCCTTGGATTTAATTAAGATGGCAGAAGAAAATAGAGACAGAAACATTGTTTTTCTAGGAATTGGTTTTGAGACCACAGCCCCTGTAATTGCTTTAACTATTAAAACTGCAGCTGAAAGAGGAATTGAGAACCTATTTTGCCTTACAGCCATCAAGCTCATGCCACCAATTTTAGATTACATTCTCAAACAGCCCAGCCATAATGTTGGTGGGCTGATTTGTCCAGGTCATGTGGCAACCATCAAAGGCTCTGACTATTTTCGGTTTATTGGCGTGGACTATTGTATCCCAGCTGCTGTCTGTGGATTTGAAGCTAGTGATATTTTAATAGGAATCCATTATTTAGTGAAGCAAATTAGGCAAAATAAAAAGGCAGCCTTTAAAAATCTATATAGAAGATATGTAAGATCTCAAGGGAACCCTATTGCAAATCAGTTAATAGAGGATGTGTTTAAGGTATCCTGTGGAGTGTGGAGGGGAATTGGTAGGGTGGAGAACTCTACCTTAGATCTTAATGAAAAGTACGCCCGTTTCGATGCAAAGCAGGTTTTTGCTGTAGAAGAAAAGTCAATTAAAAGCACAAGCTGTGAATGCAAGGATATTTTACTGGGAAACAGGACGCCAAAGGAATGTAAGCTTTTTGCTCAGTTATGTAATCCAGTCAAACCCTATGGACCCTGCATGATTTCCTCTGAGGGAGCCTGTGCTATTGCCTATCGATATAGGGAGGAAATATAAAATGGAGCAGATAGTTAACCTTCGCCACGGAGACGGAGGGAAATATACTAACTTACTTATTAGGGAGATTTTCTATAAACATTTTGATAATAAGCTGCTAGTGAATTCCCAGGATGCCTCTGTATTTGAGGTGAAGCAAGGAAAGCTAGCCTTTACAACTGACTCCTTTGTTGTAAAGCCCCTTATCTTTCCAGGGGGAGATATTGGTAAGTTAGCTGTCTGTGGAACGATAAATGATTTAGCTACAGCAGGAGCCAAGCCCCTGTATTTAAGTTGTGGAGTTATAATCGAAGAGGGATTTGAGCTGAGTTTACTCGAAAAAATTGCTGAGTCCATGGGAGAGACCTGTAGAAAAACAGGTGTTAGTATTATCACCGGAGATACAAAGGTGGTGGAGAAGGGCTCTATCGATGGATTGTACATCAATACCTCGGGCATAGGAGTTGTACAAGGTGAATATTGTCCAAAGCCAGTTTGCGAGGGAGACAGAATTATTATAACCGGGGGAATTGCTGAGCATGGTACTGCCATCGCCAGTGAGCGATATCAGATTGAAGTGCAAGGAGATTTACAGTCTGATTGTATGTCACTCAATAAGTTAGTAGAGAGGATAGAAAAGTATATGGATAGGATCAAACTAATGAAGGATCCAACAAGAGGTGGCTTGGCAACAGCCCTAAATGAAATTGCGGAACTTTCAAGACTGGGAATTCATCTGCTAGAGGAGTGCATACCTATAAAAAAGGAAGTTGAATCGGTTAATCAACTTCTTGGCTTAGAACCTATTTATTTGGCCTGTGAGGGAAGAATGATATTAGTAGTTGACGAGGAGTGCGAGACAATATTAGAGGAAATTCGGCAATGCGATGGTTGCGAAGATGCAGCCATAATCGGAAGTTTTGTTAATAATGGGATTCGGCCTATGGTATTTATGGAAACATACATCGGTGGCAGGAGAATTATAGGCTCCCTAGAGGGCGAAATGCTACCAAGAATATGTTAATGAAGTGCTATTGTGTTTGTTAAAATAGAAATGACGGTTTTGCAAAATGTAGGTCCGCTGGTGCTAAAAAAGCATTGCATTCATATGTAGAAACCTTGGGAACAACAAAGGTGATAGCCAATGAATTATATTTTGCGCGAAAAGAAGGTGGATGAACCCCACTGGGATTGTGTACAGGCAAGGGGATCTGGTGGGGCACTCAGACCATTATTTTAAATTAAGGCCTTTGACTAGCGTCCGCAACACTTTTTATACTTTTTCCCACTACCACAGGGACATGGATCATTGCGCCCCACCTTCGGCTCCTCCCGTACAATGGGCTCGAGGGCAGGGGCCAAATCATCATCGGATAAATCTATGTACTTATCCATCACCGCTCGGAGCTTTCTATCTCTAAGCCGCTTCTGAAGCATCATTTTTCGCATCTGCGGACGGAGAGCAGTATCCAGAAAGTCGCTTTTGGTTTTATAAAGTTCAGGATACTTGTGCTTAATATACAAGATAATATTTTTATAATCAGAGAAGAACTGCAGGATCATAATTTCGGTATAACCGTCATAGGCAGCAATTTCCTGAGGCTGTTGGTTGGATATGTTAGCTGGGATAAGATAATTATACAGCAGGTCACCATCTTCGGAAGCGACAATAGGATCCTCTTCAAGTGCCTCTAATTGTCTTAAAACAATGGCTTCATCGGTGACTGATTTGTTGATCTCATAGATTATGGAATCATCAGGCGCTAGCAGCTGGGCTCGGTTGGAGATCTTATCTGCTCCCATACTATAGCCACGTTGGTGCAGGTCGTTAGCCATTAAGGCTAGGTGTAAACCTAGATTTTTTGCTAGCTCTTCAGATTCCTCAGCTAACTCTTCAAGCTGATCGAGATGTAACGATAACGCTTCAAATTCTTCCAAGTAGATATCATAGCTTATGAGGCGCAGTAGGATTCCCAGCTTACCCCACTCCTCAGCCTGCTCTTTATCTAAAGCTTCAAGTAAGGTAGCTCTGGCATTTTCGAAGTCATCTGCCTGGGAATAAGCACTGGCAAGCCCCAACCAAAAAGAAATATTGTCCGGATCTAAAGAGATGGCTTTCTTGAAAGCCTCCAGGGCTTTTCGATACCAATTTCGCTCCAGACAAGCCTTGGCATAATGACCAACAAAAGCGGCATTGTTAGGATCCAACTCAATAAGTTCTTTCAGGATCAAAGCAGCCTTCACGCAGTTACCATTTCGCAAATAAGCTTCACCCAACAGACCGCGGATCATCAGCACATTGGGGTTCCACCTCAGAGAATGCTCAAGGAGCTTGATTGCATCTTCTATAGAGCCCTCTTTCAAAGCTTTATTAGCTAGATTGAAGCTTTGCTGAGCTCCTCGGGGCATGGTGGCGATTGCATCATACTCCCTACGGGTTTTTTCATTGCTCAGGATCTCGTAGGCCTTTCGGATGCTCATAAATTCATCGGGATAATCATCTGGAGGGTATTTGCGCACCAGCTGAAAATAGGCTTTTTTTATCTCCCTCTCAGTGGCTTGAGGGGTGATTCCTAAAACATCATAATGGGTTTCCAAAACGCATCATCCTATCGTAGTGTACTTGACCCCTTAATCCAAAAAGATATCAATTTGCTCAGAGGGCACGTTTTGCGGTGGTGCCACTTTTGGCTGGAGTGGTTGCGGTTTGTTCACAATTACCTCTGCTTTGCGCAGAAGTTGTCCGCGATAGACATAACCACTTTTGATTATCGTAAGCACTACCTCCTCTGGTAGTGTTGGATCTGATGAAACCCCTGTAGCTACTTGAGTCTGTGGCTGGTAGGGATCACCAATACCCTCAATCCGCATAAGGCCGCAGAACATCAAAGCTTTCCCTAGTCGCTCCCACTGAAGAGCCAGCTGCTTTTGCCAATCATCAGTAGCATTTTTTTGAGCAAAACGATATACTTCCTCTAAGGCATCAGCGCTGGTTAGCAGCGCTAGGAGCAGCTGGCTCTTCTCTTCTGAGGTGTTTTTTAATTGTTGCTCTAAAACTTGTTTTGCGTTGTCTCCCTCGGCTTGCTCTTCCATTTGAATTAAGAGCTCTTCCAGCTGGGAGGTGGTTTTATACTGCTCCTTTCCAAAACGTTTCACTTCTTGAGCAAAAACCTCCAGGACTGTTGGTAGTTCGCCCTGAGAGGGTGACGAAGACTCTGGCTCGATATACTTTTGTAATTCTTGTTTGATATTTAACATTTTAGCTCCTTTTGCTTAGCAGTCATCATGTTTATTGTAGCTGCCCTATATTCGCTGAATGGTTTAGGGAGAATCCTCTTTTGCAGCTGCAGGATAAGGATTGGAGTCGCTGCGAAAAGGGCAACTGAACCCCCACCTCTCGGAGAAGAACATTTTAAGCCCCTGCCAGAATTTGGCAAAAGGAACTCTCTGTTTTTGCGGGACTGTAGCTTCTCGGAGATAATAGAGGGTAAGGGGATTGGTTATGTCCAACTGCAAAGCATTTCTCCATGTCTCAAAAGCAAGGTGGATTTTTCCGTCTGCCCAGTGGCAAAGGCCCAATAGATTGCTAAAGTGGACAAACTCTCCTGCAGGAAAGTCTTCGCCGGAGAGGGTTTTTCTAGCAGCGCTATATTTCCCATCTTGAGCTGAGACTAGAGCCGAGCTATAGCGATCTTGGATCTGTATAAAAACCGGGGATTGAAACGTTGCTCTATATTCCTCGGCCGGGTTTTGCTGCGGCTTTAGCTGACAGCTCTGCTTCCAGGCTTCTTTAGCACGGGAAAAATCCCCTAAGCGATAGCAGCAAAGGCCCAGCACATTCCACGCTTGCCATAGCTCCCGATTTAAGACCACGCTTTGGTCTAGAAGCTTCGTTGCATCTGTAAGCTGATTGGCGATTGCTTTTTCCACGGCAGTTTGGTAATAATATTGTGCCAACTGTCTTTGCATCAGGCTTCCTCCATTTCATACAGCAAGCTATTGAGATCCTCTGCTAAATCTTCCAAAATCTCAGAGTTAGCATTTTTAATCAGGGCTTTTTTGAGATCTAAAATCAAGCCATCAAGCTCACCCCACTGGGGTGCTCCAGCTTTACTTTTGAGCCTTCGCTCTGCCCGACGAATTAGTGCTCTGAATTTGCTGGCCTGAGGCGCTTCTTTCCATAGGTTATAATCTACTTCAGGCTCCAGGTTTTGAGAGGCGGTTTCGATAGTGATGCTCGCTTTTTTTCCCGTGCTAATGATGGAGGCATCTACTTGTAAGATGCCATTGTTGTCGTAGGTGAAGCGGATCTTAATGCCTTCATCTCCGGCTGGGGCAGGTGGGATACCGGAAAGCATGAATTTACCCAGCAAATTATTTAAAGATGCTTGTTTATAATCTCCTTGATAGGCAGTAATTTCAACTTGTTCTTGATTGTCTGCTACAGTGTAGTAGGTGCCCTCTTTGGAGACTGGAATGGTGGTATTTCGGGGAATGAGTACGTCAAAATAATCTTTGATTAAAACACCACCGATGTGAGTTATGGTACTGGTGCCTAGAGTGTAGGGGCAAACATCTGTGATTAGGAGATCTTGCGCCCCAGATAATTCTTTATTAAGAATGGCTCCTTGAATGGCTGCACCTTGAACAACAGCTAGGTCCGGGTCCACCAGCGGACGAGGCTCCTGACCCATAGTTTCGGTTAAAAATTTTTGCACTAAGGGTACACGTGTTGTGCCGCCGATAGGGAGCACAAGCTGAATTTCATCTTTGGTAAGTCCTGCATCTGCCAGAGCATTTTCTATGGGCTCAGCTGTGGCAGTTACAAGATCAAGGATTAAGATTTCGAATTCTTCTCGGGTTACTGTTTCATCTAAGGATAGTGGCTCTCCCTGGCTTGCTGCAATAAAGGGTAACAATACCCGATATTCTTCCTGGGTACTGAGGGCAATTTTGCAGGCCTCAGCAGCATCCTTTAGCCTCGCTAGGGCGTGGGAATCATCTTGAAGCGCGATCCCATTTTTTGCATGAAAGCGCTCTGAGAGCATGTCCATCAGGCGCTGATCAAAATCTTTGCCACCCAATGTAGTGTTGCCGCTACTGGCTTTTACTTCTAAAACACCAGAGAACATTTCCAGCACTGTCACATCTAAGGTGCCACCGCCCAGATCGTAGACTAGGATATTAGTTTCATCCGCTATGTGCTCTAGGCCATAGGCTAAGGCTGCAGCTGTGGGCTCGTTGATAATTCGCTCCACCCTCAAGCCTGCAAGCTTTCCGGCTTCAATTGTGGCTTTGCGCTGCTCATCGGTGAAGTAGGCAGGCACTGTGATTACTGCCCGGCTAACTTTATCCTTTAGGTAATCTTCGCTATAGTTTTTTAAATAACTGAGAATTAGTGCGGAGATTTCTTGGGGGGTATATACCTCATCTCCCAGCTTTACAGTCTGGTTTGTACCCATGATTCGTTTGATTTCCATCACTGTTTCATCTGGTTTGATCAAGAGTTGATCTCTGGCATCCTGGCCCACTATCACCTGCCCTTCATCAGAAAGCCCCACTACAGAGGGAATAATCACCTTATTCCTGTCATTGGGGATTAGGTTTGGCTTTCCTTGATCCCAGATGGCTACCTCTGATGTGGAGGTGCCCAAATCAATACCTAAAATACGATCCATGGCTTTCACCTATCTTTTTTTTTTTAGAAGAGTAAACGCAGGAGAAAGAGTATTTTGCCTCAATTCCAAAGCTGTTTGGGTAAACACGCGGCTTTGCATAAACGTTTCAGAGAATATATTCTACGGAAGAGCTAAAACTCCTCTATAGTTGCTTTTGCCACAAGCTTTTAAGCTAGGTGAAGGCACAGCACTTTCCACGAGAGAAAAGGAAATAAGAGCTCAAGGCAGAATACATAGCATAGAGCCAAAACTTGGAAGGAGATGAAGCAATGCAGGTTGCAGGCAGGAAAGTGCGAATGATTTCGAACCCTACAGAAAGCACAAGGCAGCTATTGTTAGGTCGACTAACTAATACAAGTAAGGAGCTGTTGGCGCAAAGAGCCTGGGATACAGTTGCATTGGTGGAGACGTCTTTGGCAGACCTTTTTTATTTTGCAGATGAAGCAGCCAAAAAGGCAAGTGTGATGGCCCTGGAGCTACACGGCAGTTGCCCTCAACATATTGGTCTTCTCGCCCTTTTCGGAGAGAGGTCCGCAGTTGAAAGCGCTCTGGAGGCAATTGTGAAGCTATAGAGGAGGGATTCTTTTGGAAAAGCCAAGTAAGCAAGAATGGGAACAGCTCTATGAGGCTGCAAGCCAATTTAAGGAGAGTCAATGTTGGACTTGGATGTATGATGGAGACATTTTCGCTGTAGAGGATCCGGAAACAGGTCAGGTTGCCTACTGCAGTATTATGGGCAATGCAGGCCAGCTAGTTGGCATTGCAGCCTACCTTGGTCCTGAGGGTTTGCTAAACCTCACTGAATTATTATTATTTGATAATGATCATGATGAGTTTCGTTATAAGCAAAAATGTCTGATGTTATCCTACGGGGATCGTGGAGATCTTGAGGCTCAGGATCTGAAGGTGATCAAAGATATAGGGCTGAAATTTCGGGGAAGGGGCCAATGGCCCCAGTTTCAAGATTTTTCTCCAGGGAAGCTACCGTGGTTTCTCCAGGGCCCACAGTGTCGTTTTCTAGGCCAGATCATTCGGCAGGCAGTTGCCGTGGCCACAAGATGCAAGAACAATAAGGATTTACTCACCAACTATCCCGAGGAGCTTAAAATGCTAGTGAGGGTGTCAGATAGGAAGAAGGGGACCTGGAAGGACGAATATAGGGAAACCAGGGCCATGGCTAGTTATTTATCCCTAGCCATCAGAGATGAGTTATTATTAAGGAAGCTTCATAAGTTTCGTGGAAGACCAGGGGGTGTCTTGGAGGTTGAAACCTTCTATTGCCCCACACCAGTGGTGGAGGAAAAGGGGGAGAGGCCCTTCTTTCCCCGGATGTGCACCTTTGTGGATCATCACAGTGGCATGGTCTTGGGCTATAAAAATTTTACTGATCTCGCAGAGGAAGGCCACCAGTGTCTCGACGGGCTCATCGCTACTATCACCAAACTAGGCGCCATCCCCTCTCAAATACTTGTACGCAAAGATGAAAGCTTTTACTTGTTTAAGGACGTATGCCAGCAGCTGGGGATCGAGCTTGTTCAGGTGGAGAAGCTTGAGTTCACACAAGAGGTGAAAGCGGGGCTTTTTGAGTTTATGGGCTAGTGCTCTGCGCACCGATAGCTTCGGTTGCGTGGGCAGCAGCCTGAGAGGCAAAGCGAGCTGCTAAAAGGAGGGAGTTTCCCTCCAGTAGAGAGACTGCTAAGGCAGCGCAGAAAGTATCGCCGGCGCCAATTGGGTCTACAGCCTCCACCTGGAGTGCTGGGAGATGCTCTATTTTGCCCCCTGTGGCTACTAAAGCCCCATCTGCGCCTAAGGTTACAGCCACATGCGCTGCGCTCTTCCTCAGCTCTCTAGCAGCCCTCTGGGCCATAGCTAGGCTCCCAGGGGGAATTTGTGCATAATAGTGGGCTTCCTGGCGGTTGGTGACAAGATATGTGTTTAGAGAGAGATGTGGAAGCTGAGTCTGCCGCGGTGGGGCCGGGTTTAAAATTACCAGTTTTCCCAAGGCCTGGGCAGCCCCGAGCAGCTCCCAAACAAAGTCTGGGGGGATCTCAAATTGTAGGAGGATGCAGTCCACCTCACAGAGCAAGGGCAAGATCGCTACCAGATCTTCTGCCTCCCAGCTCAGGTTTGCTCCGGGAAAGCCATGAATTTTTTGTGTTGCAAGCTGGATTTGGCAATAGCCTGTCGGCAGGTCTGCTTTTTTTTCGATGAAGTGGGTACAGAGGTCCTCCTTTTCTAGATTTTGGAGCAAGAACTCCCCCCGGGAGTCTTGCCCTACCTTAGCTACCAGGGTCACATCTGCACCTAGACGCTTTGCAGCCACAGCCTGGTTCCCACCCTTACCCCCAGGAAAGGGGAGGGGTGGGCGGCCCTCCCCAAGATCATAATAATCAAGGCAGAGACTGCCCACCACCAAAATTTTAGCCATGCCTAAGCTCTTCTCCCCTGCCAGAGGGTGGCAATGTTTTGTTCTCCAATTGCCACAGCCAAAGGTACCACAATTAGCTGCAGGATCACTCCTGGAAGTGCCTCAATAAGACCAACTGTTAATAAAGCGAAGATGGGTATTGCCTCGAAGCCTAAAAGGGGCAGAAGGCTCGCGCCTAGCAGACCGTAGGTGAACCTGCCCAAAACGATTGCAATAATTATAGATGGATAGACCCCAAAACGCCACTTTTTATAAAGTAGTCCCCCAAAAAGACCATAGATCCCAAGCTCTCCCATCATCAGAAGGGCCATGGGCAGGGGCGGCTGACTTGTGAGGAGACTGCTGAGCAGGGGTGTGGCAAGGCCCACACACAGGCCGCTGGCAGGCCCTAGAAGAAAGCCTGCAAGGAGGGCGGGAAGATGCATAGGCAGAAAAGTTCTTCCCAAGCCCACAGCATGGAAAGCCAAAGGGAGGATTAGACCTGTTGCGATCATCAGGGCAGTGAAGATTAATTGACGTGTTTTCAATGAAGATTCTCCTTTCAAAATAAAAAGAGGCTGAGAAGGGATAGCACCTACAGGCGCCTTGAGACCTTCTCAGCCTCTAAATTCCAAACAAAATTTATAGATTAATAATCTCAGCCACCTTTTGGGTGGTAAGTGGGATCAGTTCCGAGAGTTTTTTTTCTTTTACTCCCACCACATGGAGCCCACAGCGGCTTGTGGGGAGCAAAATTTTTTGGGCGGGGCTACGGGCGATGGCTACAGCCATCCTCTCTGAGAGCTCCCCCAACAGGGAGTTGGCAGTGAGGATGCCGATAGGTCCTACGATGAGATCTGCTCGCCCTACATTATAGATTATAGCATTTTCACCGCTGGCTCCTTGCTTTGCGCCAGCTTTGAGCATAGCTGCTGTTGCGAGGGAATTCGTCCCTAAGGCAAGAAGGCTGTGCTCAGGTTCGATGAGGGGCAGGAGCGCTTCGATAATGTTTCTCCCAACGCCACCACCTTGACCATCGATCACTACAATTAGCATTTCCAAACCCTCCTGGGTTGCTGCCACCTTCATGATGGCTACAAAGGAAATAATTCGCCTCCCAAAGGTGAAATCCTCCTTTGGGCTTGTCCAATTTTTAGCATAGGGCAAGTAGGGATCTGGCGAAGTCAATCTCCTGTTGGGGCACCCGTTGTTTTTTGCCAACAACTTCCCCTAAGGGAATTGCTTGCAACTGGCCATCCTTGAGGGAGACCATGGTTCCCCCTCTAGATTGATGAATTAATGTTGCTGCTTCCTTGCCCATGCGCAGGGCCAAAAGCTCATCTGCCATGGAAGGCTTTCCTCCCCTTTGCAGAAATGTTGTTTTAAGCTATCTGCAAAGGGGAGGAAAGCCTTCCATGGCAGATGAGCTTTTGGCCCTGCGCATGGG
>DIQB01000061.1:44941-51047 GCA_002427165.1 Firmicutes bacterium UBA5473 | reverse complement strand
GGCAGGGGAGCGGATCCTGCTTTCAGGTGTAATCTACACCGCAAGAGACGCAGCCCATGCGAGGATGGCCCAAGAGGAAAAAGAAGGTTCGCCCCTTCTCATCTCCTGGAGGGGCCAGGCTGTATATTATGCAGGGCCAAGCCCAGCACCCCCAGGCAAGCCTATCGGTGCTGTAGGTCCCACAACCAGCGGCAGAATGGACGCGTTTGCGCCCATGCTGATGGCCTCTGGCCTCAGAGCCATGATTGGCAAGGGAGAGCGGATAGCGTCGGTAACTGAGGCGATGGCAGAATATGGCTGCGTTTACCTGGCAGCCATCGGTGGTGCTGGTGCGCTATTGGGTGAGTGTGTAAAAAAAGCTGAGATTGCTGCCTACCCGGATCTGGGCCCGGAGGCTATTTGGCGCCTTGAGGTTGAAAAGATGCCCCTGGTTGTGGCCATCGATTGCCAAGGCCAGAGCCTCTATAAGCTAGAGCCCCCTAAATATCGCAAAGGAGGAATTTGATTATGAATCGCACAGATGGTCGTAAGCAGGACCAGCTGCGACCTGTGAAAATAACCCCTGATATCATTCCCCATGCAGAAGGCTCAGTGCTTGTGGAGATGGGCCGTACCCGGGTGATCTGCACGGCAACTGTGGAGGAGCGAGTACCCCCGTTTTTGAGGGGTCAGGGCAAAGGTTGGGTAACAGCAGAATATGCTATGCTCCCCAGAGCCACAGCTCAGCGCACAGTGCGGGAAGCAACCCGGGGAAAACAATCTGGTCGCACCCAGGAAATCCAGCGCCTTATTGGTCGGGCTTTGCGCTGTGTTGTAAATATGGAAAAATTAGGCGAGCGAACTATTTGGCTGGACTGCGATGTGATTGAGGCAGACGGCGGCACCCGTACCGCTTCCATTACAGGTGCTTTTGTGGCCCTGGCTCAGGCTGCAGCACAAATAGGTAGCGGTATTATCACAGACTATCTTGCAGCTGTCAGTGTAGGAATTGTGGGGGAGAGGTGTGTTTTAGACCTTTGCTATGAGGAGGATTCCCAAGCAGAGGTGGATCTGAATGTGGTAATGACAGGAAATGGTAGATTTGTAGAGCTCCAAGGCACAGCTGAAG
Source organism: Firmicutes bacterium UBA5473 (assembly GCA_002427165.1). Lineage (GTDB taxonomy): Bacteria > Bacillota > DTU084 > DTU084 > DTU084 > UBA5278. The sequence goes on along the minus strand of DIQB01000061.1, from coordinate 49,939 downwards.
GTGCCCCTTTTTCCCGAGAGCAATTAGATGAGCTCCTGGCTCTTGCCCAAGGTGGGATCGGGGAGTTGATTGCAGTGCAAAAGGAAACTTTAGGGGAGCTAGCAGGCACAATTGGAGGTCGCAGCTAATGCAGCTGGTGTTGGCAAGCGGAAACCCGGGTAAGCTGCGGGAGCTGAGAGCTCTTTTTGCAAAAGACCCCCAGCTGGCCTCTATACAGCTTTTAGGTGCAGGGGAGCTGAAGCTTCCCTCTGTAGTTGAGGATGCAGATACTTTCTGTGGTAATGCAAAGAAAAAAGCCCTCTCTGCTGCTATGGCCACAGGGCGAATTAGCCTAGCAGATGATTCTGGTCTGGAAGTGGATGCCCTAGATGGCAGACCAGGTGTGCACTCTGCCCGTTACTCTGGAGGCGAAGGTAATGACCAAGATGCTAGGAATATTGCCAAGCTCCTAGAGGAGCTGACGCTAGTTGCTGACCCCCAGCGTACGGCCCGCTTTCGCTGTGTGGTGGCCATAGCCACGCCGCAAGGTGAGGTGTGGACAGCTAAGGGTAGTTGTGAGGGTACTATCACCACCCAGTGCTCTGGGCAGGGTGGCTTTGGCTATGATCCTGTTTTTTTAGTTGAAGGCACAGGCAAAACCATGGCCGAGTTACCAGAGGATGAGAAAAATAAGATCAGTCACAGAGCTATGGCTTTTGCTAAAGCTTTGCCTATCTTAAAAGAAATATTAAAAGGGGCTAAGGTTTAAGAGGTATGGTGAGCTTCCGGGTCAAAATGTTTTCTTGAGCCTTGAGAATTATTATTAATAATGATAGATGCTGAAAAGGTTGATTGATAGTATGGTTCAGCCTGTTGTAACTACGAATGGCGAGGCAGAGCGTGTAGTAATGAACCACGAAGTTTACCGAAAGATGATGGCAAGTCAACGGTTAGGACAGATAATTGTCTGAGGCTCTTCGATAGCTAGCTGAAGGGAAGCCCACAGGGACTTTGAGAAAATAGTTGCAGCTATTAAAAAGAGGATTGATCATGCCTGAGAGAATTGTTTTGGCTTGATTACTGGATAAAAAAGTACTGGATAAAAATCCTTGATTTCCTTTGACAAGATGGTTTTTTTTTGGTATACTAAAGTAGAAATTGGCGGGGCGTGGCGCAGCTTGGTAGCGCGCTTGCCTTGGGAGCAAGAGGTCGCTGGTTCGAATCCAGTCGCCCCGACCATTTTTTTGAGAGTAAGAGTGACTTGGGTCGCTCTTTTTTTATATTTAAAAAACCCCTCTTGAGGAGGGGTAGAAGCAAACATTGGATAGTTGCTACTGCATGTCTTGTTGCCTACTGGGCAAAATCTCACCTCACACATCCCAAATAGTAGAGAGTGCAGGTAGCCGCAGGCACTAAGTTGGCCTCAACTATCTTGCCATTTTTTCTCAGCGCGAGTCAGAAGCTCGCCATTTGAATGGCGATGTAGTTCACCCTTGTAAGAAGGATACTTGTTTTTTTACACAATTAATTATTGCCACCCTTATCTTTAGTGGGCAGCAGGTTAGTCGCCTTCAAGGTAACAAGCTCTGTGGGGTTAGAATTGTAAAACAAATAATCCCGGCCCCACGGCTAGCAAGTTGGGTATAACTGCGGCTTTTGGCAAGGGCAGGATATAGTTTTCTATTGCGCTTGAACTTTCTTCAGATCCCCCTCTGGGGTGATTCGGTAGGTGGCAACAATCCGATCGCCGCGAACTTGGAATTCCAAACAGCAGCTATTGCAGAAATAGGTAGTGGTTTGTCCTTTGCGGAATTTATAGGAGGCGATGACGCCCAGGCTCTGGCTTCGTTTGCAAACTGGACATTTCATAAGAAAATCCCCCCTTTAATGATTACCTTCAGTATAGGGGGGAATTGTGACGAATCTGTGATGGAAGCTGAAAAGAATTATGAAATTGAGGAAATTATTGGCAAAGTAAAAAAGAAGGTGGCTCCCTTGCCGGGGGGTGATTCGGCCCCAACCTCACCGCCGTGGGCCTCTACAATTTGTTTCACAATGGCAAGACCCAGTCCAGTACCTCCGTTGCCACGTGTGCGGGCCCCATCTGCTTTATAGAAGCGTTCCCACAGGAGGTCTAGTTCCTGAGAAGGAATGCCAGGTCCTGTATCGCTAACTGAAACCATTACAGTTTCCTCTGCTTGAGCGGTGGTGATGGTGACAGTCCCCTCTTGCGGCGTGAATCTGAGGCTATTGTGGATTAGATTCAGCACAACCTCACTTAAGCGATCCCGATCCCCCAATACCTGTGGCAGGGTGGGCTCCAGCTGAAGTTTGAGCTGGAGCTCCTCTCTCTGAGCTAAGGGGCCGATTGTTTTTACGATCTCCTCCAGAAGGGGATTCATAGCTAAAGGCTCCAGCTTAAGGGGCATCTCTCCAGCCTCCAGCCGCGAGAGGTCTAATAGATCTGTAACTAGTCTCCCCAGCCTTTTGGTTTCATCTAAGACGATCTCCAGATAATGGCGGGTACCTTCACTATCTATAACCACCCCATCTAAGATTGCCTCTACAAATCCTTGAATTGAGGTAAGGGGGGTCCGCAGCTCATGGGAGACATTGGCCACAAACTGCCTTCGCATAGCCTCTAGTTGCCAATGGGCTGAGATGTCTTGCATCACCACAAGCAGAATGTTTGCATCGTGGCTTTCCATAGGGGTAAGCTGCACGAGAAAATAACGGTCCGAGAGCTTCACCTCGCCTGTGAGGCTTTTTTGTTCTGATAAAGCTTCCTCCACCAGGGTTGTTAATTCTATGGGCTCAAGATGCCTTCTGTAGCTTACATTCAGACCAGGTAGCTTGAAGATCCTTTTGGCAGCAGGATTAGCAGAGAGAATCTGTCCGTCTTTATCCAAGGTTAGCACTGCCTCTGCCATCGTGGCTAGAATGGATTCTGTTTGCTCTTTTTCCTGATAAAGTGTACGTAGGGATTCCTCTAGCTCCTCTGCTAGGTAGTTGAAGCTTCTGGCAAGCTCCTCAAGCTCGCCGTCTCCTGTGATCTCCACTCGTTCCTGAAAATTACCTCGCGCCATAGAGAGGGCTGCTTTGCGCATCCTCCGCAGGGGCATAGCTAAAGAGCGAGAGATGGTGAGAGCCAGAACTGTTGCGATGGCAATCGCGATTACAGCAGCTCGCCAGATGAGGAGGCGCACTTGCATCACTGTTGTTGTGATCTCAGATAAAGGTGAGAACAGAAGCACCGCTCCTAGCACACCATCACCTTTGATAATGGGTACAGCCACAGAGAGAACAGGCTCGGCTAGGCGGGGAACCTTGCCCACCTTATCCACAATTCTGCCGGAAAGAACTTGTTGTACCTCCTGAGGACTGAGGCGGAAGCCACCCTCTCCCATGGTGCTGCCCAAAACCAGACCTGTTCGATCTACAATCCAGATCTGTCCCCGACTGAAGCGATCGATGGTAGAGAGGATATTCAATAGTTGGGAGGGGTTGCGCATATAGGAGGAGGTGGCCATCAGCTCACTTATCTCGAGGCCATCGCGGATAAATTCATTGCGTCGACTTTGAATGAAGAAATTATATAAGAATCGATCTAATGTAAAGCCCAAGGTGGTGAGGGCCAGGAGGATGATCACCAGGTAGCTGGCAAGGAGCTTGCGAAAGATGGTTTTAAGCATGTTTTTCCTCAAATTTATAGCCTACACCCCAGATTGTGTGGATATACCCTGGAGAGGCGTCAGTGTGCTGCAATTTCTGCCGCAATCTTTTAATGTGGGCATCAACAGTTCTGGTATCGCCAAAATAATCATAGCCCCAGACCTTATCTAAGATCTGCTCCCTGGAGAAAGCCAAAGAGTTATTGCTGGCCAGAAACCAGAGCAGCTCAAATTCTTTAGGCGTCAGCTGCACCTCTATTTTGCCCTGCTCTGTGAGGAGGGATACTTGACGCCTGGTTTTATCCACAACGAGTTTTTCAAATTTCAAAACCTCTTCTTCTTGTTTGTCCAGGCGGCGCAGTAGCGCCCGGATCCTGGCCACAAGCTCCATGGGGCTGAAGGGCTTAGTTACATAATCATCAGCACCCAGCTCCAGGCCCAAAATTCGGTCCATTTCCTCACCTTTAGCAGAGAGCATAATAATGGGAACCTTATTTCCTGCCGAGCGGAGTTTTTCGCAGACCTTCCAGCCATCGAGTCCTGGCAGCATTAGATCTAGCACAATCAGCTCTGGCCGCTCTCTAGCTACTAGATCTAAAGCTACAAGTCCATCGTGGGCTATAAGCACAGCAAAGCCCTCCCGCTCCAGATAGATCCGGATCAGTTCACAAACATTGGGCTCATCATCCACAATTAAAATTTTTGTCTTCACCATTGATACTCAACTCACATTTAAAAAATTATGTAAATAGATGTTCGACAAAGACCAAGCTAATCCTTTTTTGCAAAAAAAGGTGGAGAGGTAGGACTTTGGTAAAAGATGGCGAATAGATGCCATAAATAAGATAACAGGAGGTTTTTGCATGCAGGCACTATGGGAAAACCACAAACTTGTCTCGCAAAATCGACTGCCCCAGCGCGCTTATTATCTCCCCTATTCCGATCCTCAATCAGCTCTGAGTTTTGCCCGGGGAAATTCTTCTCGTTTTCAGCTACTAGGCGGAAACTGGAAATTTCATTTTGCACCAACACCTTTTGAGGCACCGGTAGGATTCTACCGAGAAGATTACGAACTTATCCCTTCCTGTGATTGGAAAGAGCTGGCAGTGCCCTCCAGCTGGCAGCTTGAGGGCTATGGAAAGCCTCACTATACTAATAGTATCTATCCTTTCCCTGTAGATCCGCCTCATGTGCCCACCAGTAATCCCACAGGCTCTTATCGCAGGGAGTTTTATATTCCACAGTATTGGCAAGGGCAAAGGGTAAGCCTTCGCTTTGAAGGGGTGGATAGTGCCTTTCAGCTATGGGTGAATGGGAAAGAGGTGGGCTATAGCAAGGGGAGCAGGCT
>DIQB01000061.1:23516-44690 GCA_002427165.1 Firmicutes bacterium UBA5473 | reverse complement strand
GATGGTAGCTACCTGGAAGATCAGGATATGTGGTGGCTCAGCGGTATTTTTCGAGATGTCTATCTTCTGGGCCGGCCCCAGCTGCAGCTTTATGATTTTTTTGTGCAAACTCAGCTGGATGAATCCTATCGGGATGCAACATTGGTGGTTGACGCGATCCTCAACAATCATTTTGGCGAGGCACAAGACTGTCAGCTAGAACTGATGCTGTTAGATGCCCAGGAGCAGATTGTGCTGGAGCCGGTGACGAAAACAATAAAGATCGAGGCTAGGGGGGAGGCAACACTTAAGTTTAAGCTTCCTGTGTGCAACCCCCAAAAGTGGTCTGCAGAAAGCCCCTATCTTTATAAGCTTCTTCTAACCTTAAAAGATAAAGATGGGGAGGTTCTGGAAGCTATCCCCTGTAAAGTGGGTTTTCGCTCTTTACAGATCAAGGAGGGCAACCTGCTAGTCAATGGAGTGCCCATCATGCTCCGTGGTGTCAATCGCCATGATCATCACCCGGATTTGGGCAAGGCAGTATCTTTAGAGTCTATGATCCGAGACCTTGAGCTGATGAAGCAGCACAATATTAATGCTGTGCGCACTGCCCATTACCCCAATGATCCAAGGTTCTATGACCTTTGCGATGAATATGGGCTCTATGTGATGGATGAGACAGATCTGGAGTGCCATGGATTTGCTAGTGTAGGTGATTGGAACCGCCTCAGCGATGATCCGGCTTGGGAGGCAGCTTATGTGGATCGTATGGAGCGGATGGTGGCCCGAGATAAGAATCATCCATCTATTATTATGTGGTCCTTGGGTAATGAATCGGGCTTTGGCAGGAACCACAAGGCTATGGCCACTCGTGCTCGAGAGCTAGATCCGACTCGCCCCATTCACTACGAGGGGGATCGCCAGCTGGAGGTTTCCGATGTAAGCAGCACCATGTATTCATCTGTGGAGGAGATCACAAGGCTCGCCCAGGAGCCCAATTATACAAAGCCTCACATTCTCTGCGAGTATGCTCATGCCATGGGCAATGGCCCTGGTGGACTTTTGGAATATTGGGAGGCATTCTATAAATATAAGCGCCTTCAGGGTGGTTTTGTTTGGGATTGGGTGGATCAGGGAATTCGCAAATTCACAGCAGATGGCCAAGACTACTTTGCCTACGGTGGAGATTTTGGCGATGAGCCCAATGATGCAAATTTCCTAATCAATGGTCTCGTTTTCCCAGATCGCACTCCCTCACCTGGACTTGTGGAATATAAGAAGGTGATCGAGCCCATTATAGTGGAAGCGGTGGATTTAGCCCAGGGCAAGCTAAAGCTAACTAATAGATATGATTTTCTCGCGCTCGATCATCTTGCCTTAGACTGGAGCATAGAGGAAAATGGCATTGTTATCCAGTCTGGAAGCCAAGACTTACCACAGATCTCAGCAGGAGAAAGCGGGGAGCTATCCCTTGCCTATACGCTGCCTCAAAAGGTATCACAGGGCACGGAGTTGTTTTTAAATCTAAGCTTCAGACTCGCAGCAAACGCTCTTTGGGCTGAAGCCGGCCATGAGGTTGCCTGGGCTCAATTTAAGTTGCCTGTAGCTCAAGGGGCAGGAATCGGAATTTGCTCTAAGCTGCCTTTGGTTTGTGGACAAGGAGCCGGGCAGCTGTTAATTGAGGGCATGGATTTCTCCCTTGCCTTTGAGCTAGCTCACGGTACCCTTTGCGCTTGGCAATATCAGGGTCAGGATTTGCTCACACGAGGTCCACAGCTAAATTTCTGGCGTGCACCCATGGATAACGATATTCGTATCTGTGAAGAATGGCGTAAGTTTGGTCTCCACTGGCTTCAAGAGCGCCTAGTTGATTTCACGTGGCAGCAAGCAGAAGACAAAATAATAGTACGCTCGCAGATGAGGATCGCACCCCCTGTGCTAGACTGGGGTTATCAGTGTGAGCTTGTCTACAACATCTACCCCAGCGGCGATCTAATTTTAGAGGCCTGTGGTGTTCCCCAAGGACAGCTACCACCATCGGTTCCTAGGATTGGCCTGGACCTAGTTTTGCCTCAAGGGTTAGATCGTGTGACCTGGTTTGGCAGAGGGCCCGGGGAGTCCTATCGAGATAGCAAGCTTGCCAATCGCTTTGGTCTCTATAGTAAAAGGGTGGCCCAGCTGAGTACTCCCTATGTCTATCCCCAGGAGAATGGCAACAGGACAGAGACAAGCTGGGTGTCTCTCACAAACCTCAGAGGAGTGGGATTGGTGGCAATAGGCTTGCCGCAATTCGATTTTAGCGCTCACCACTATACAACAGAGGATTTGGAAAAGGCTCGGCATACTATAGATCTGCCTCAGCGCCCTGAGGTTTATCTGAAACTGGATCATCTCCACCGGGGCCTGGGTAGTGCAAGCTGCGGTCCTGGAGTCTTACCTGAGTATGAATTAGGGCCCGTAGAGTTTAGCTTTAAGCTAAGACTTAAGGGTTTTTCTGTAGCGGAGAATTCACCTTTGGATTTAATTGCGCAGGTTATTGGTTAGCAATGACGGGCTGTCTTTAGGGCAGCCCTTTTTTCAATGTTCGCAAATAAAAAAAGCCGCCCCTGAGGGCGGCAGAAGATTAGGCCAGTTCTCTTGCAGTGCCATAGCGAAGTTGGTTCCATTCAAGCTGCCCTTCAAGCTGCGAGATAGCACTTTCCATTTCTTTTTTTACAATGGATAGCTCACCTTTGAGGTTGTCTAGATTTTGGTCGGCGTGCCAAAGGTGAGATTGGATTTTATTGTCCACTTTGGTATCAAGATAATCCAATAAAAGACGATTTTCTTGCTCCATTTGCTCTAGACGCTCGAAAACTTGTGCTTGAAAAGCAGCCAATGTTTTTTCGAGTTTCTCTAACCTCACCTTAAGGCAAGAGTTGGTGTGGATCCTCATCCCATTTCCTCCTCTCTGTGGTATTTTTTATATAAACAGTAAGCTGCCTGAAGGCAGCTTTGTCTGTCAAAAAATCCCATAGTACCTATTCGCCATCAGTGGTGTAAATCCTCTTCTGTAATTTAAGATGTTAGCGAGGCAATAAGCAGCAGTTTTGTGGATAGGTGCAGATAGATGCTATGGGGAGGAAGTTTAAAAACAGGAGTTGTTTACTGGATAGAGAACTATTCTAAAGACACTAGATAAATTTGAGCATAGGAGGAGAAAAATCCATGGCAATCAATGTCACTGTTTGGAATGAATATAGGCATGAGCGCAATAACCCTGAGGTCGCGAGGGTTTATCCTGAGGGCATCCACGGCCTGTTGGCCACAGTATTGCAGAAAGAAGGGCACAGTGTACGCACTGCAACTTTGGACGAGGCAGAGCATGGGTTAACTGAAGAAGTTTTAGAGAAGACTGATGTTTTGATCTGGTGGGGACATGCTGCCCACAGTGAAGTTTCCGATCAGATTGTAGAGCGGGTCTGCCAGCGGGTCCAGGATGGTATGGGTTTGGTTGTCCTGCATTCCGGCCATTTTTCAAAACCATTTAAGAAGCTGATGGGCACAAGCTGTAATTTGAAGTGGAGAGGTGCAGGCGAGAAAGAACGCTTGTGGGTTGTAGAGCCTTCTCATCCTATTGCCAAGGGCTTGCCTGAGCATTTTGAGCTTCCCTGCGAGGAGATGTATGGAGAGCGCTTTGATATCCCCCAGCCCGATTGCCTTGTCTTTTTGAGCTGGTTCCCTGGAGGAGAAGTTTTTCGCAGTGGCTGCACCTTCACGCGTGGCATGGGTAAAATCTTCTACTTTGCCCCAGGACATGAAACATATCCCACCTATTATGATCCTGTGATCCAGCGAGTGATTGCCAATGCTGTTTTGTGGGCAGCACCCAGTGGGGGACCTGCACCTGTCTTCGGGTTTGCCGAGCCTCTCGAATAGAGTAATCATCTAAATTCAACTCGGCGCATATATTTGAATAAATGCTGCCGGGGGGATAGTTCATGGTCATAATAATCAAAAGGCATTATGCGCTTTTGTATCTGTTGGCAGTTTTGTCAGTACTGCTACTGTGTTTAATACCTCTAGCTAACTTTCCCTTAAGGGCTGTTAGGACGGAAAGCAATGCCCCTATAACTCCTTTATATAAGGAAGGGATCATTATTTTAATGTATCACGACGTGAACTTCGATACCACGGTTGAGGGGACTATAGATCCCGTTTTGTTTGAAGCCCAGATGACCTATTTAGCCGAAAACGGTTTCCACATAGTAAGTTTAGAGAAACTGCATGCTTTCCTTTGGCACAAGGCACCTCTTCCTCCGCAAGCAATTCTGATCACTTTTGACGATGGCTACCAAAATATTTTCCGCTATGCTTATCCGATCCTCACGCGTTATAACTTTCCTGCCGTAGTTTTTACTATCGTGGCCACAGCTGATGAGAAGTATAGTCCTCATTTGAATTGGGAGCAAATGAAAGAGATGACGCAAAGTGGGCTGATTTCTTTTCAGTCCCATACTTATGCTTGCCATAAGTATGGGACTGTTGATCCCCAGGGCAAGGAGCTGCCCGTCTTAGTGAACCGCTTATATTCAACCACCAAAGGAAAACTGGAAACAGAGGCTGAATATAGCTTTCGGATCAGAGGAGATTTGCAAAAAGCCAAAAATTTCCTTGAACATAAATTGGGGACTGCTGTTAATTCCCTTGCTTTTCCTTATGGGTTCTTCAATGAAAGCATTCTTGAGATTGCAGGCTCCTTGGGCTACCAGAACTTTTTCACGGTCAAAAGCGGCATTAATCGCTCCCTAGCAAACCAGACGCTGCCTCTTTTGAAGCGTATTTCTGCAGGTGAATCCTATATGACTGTAGAAAATCTCAAACGCTATCTTGCTTTAGCAGCTACCAAAGATGAGCAGGCAGGAGCGCTCTTTGCCGCTACTGTCCACAAATAGAGTAGGATCCGGTTGTGGACATACCTCAAGCGGGAGCCGTTGTTTTTCCTGCTTGATTGGCGTGTGTGTAGCTTTTTTAGGATAAATGTGGCATAATAGAAGTATAAATTTCCGGGAGAGGAGAGAGAAGCAGATGGCAAAGTTTCCCATCGAAGAGTTTATTGAGGAAGATGTTTTCACTGATCGTGAAGCAGAGCTCACTTTTTTACAAACGTGGTACCGGGAAATTGCGCAGGGGAAATCCACCAGCCAAGCGCTGATCTCACCTCGGCGCTTGGGGAAAACCGCTCTTTTGGAGAGGTTTGTCAACACTGTGTTTTTCAATGATTTTGGCGTAGCTCCTTTTTATTATTACCGCGGCAGAGATACAACAACGCTACGGGGCTTTTTGTTGAATTATGCCACTACGTTTTTCCGGCAATACATTGCGTATTTGCTTCAAGATCCACTACTTTATAGGAACCCTGAGATAACTTTATCCGAACTTGCAACGCTCAAAACTGCAGATCAACGGATCAAGATCGTGCAAAAGTCCATTGTCTCCTTTCTGCAAAGGTACGAAAATGATGATCTTACTGCTATGAGAATGCAGTGGGAACAAATGGTAGAGCTTCCGGAATTCATCGCATCTCGTACAGGCGTCAATGTAGCCATTATTATTGATGAGTTTCAGGATTTAAAAACCCAGATCTTCAACAAGCCTGAGGGAAGCAAGCTCGATCCTGTAAATGATTGGCCAATTGATCTGACCGCTTCCTTTAGTCGGCAATCGCAGAGCAAAAAAGCACCGTTGCTTGTCTCCGGCTCTGCAGTCACTATGATTTTCAAAACAGTGATGGGAGGCCCCTTAGGCGGCCGCTTTAGTTTTTTTTACCTGAAGCCGATGAGCATTGCAGACGGTGCTGAACTTGCTAAAAGGCTAATTGATGAGATCGACGATGAACTCGCTAATTATCTGAGCTTTCAACTTGGCGGGCATCCATATTATATTACCTGTTGTGCCAAGTCCAAAGCTCCTGTCAGAGGATTTGCCTCTCGCGCTCAAATCGACAAGCTCATCGACTATGAGATCGAAAAGGGAGATATTGCTGGCTTTTGGCAGACTCATTTTCAAGAAAACAAGGCTTTGATTAATCAGGATGACGATGCTAAATTAGGGCAAAAAATTTTTTACTATTTCACTAAATACAATAACCAGCAGGTGCAAATCGGCGAGATTGCAAAGCAATTGCGTGTGACAAACCAGGTAGTGGAAGCAAAGATAGAAAAGCTTTATCAGGCTGATTTAGTTTTTCGGCAAGGGGTCCGCTATTATGCGTTCAATGACCATATGTTGATGCGGTTTATTCGCAATAGTTATCACGAAGGGGTAGAGGGCGTGGATGCGGTACCCTTCAGGGTGCGGGGCTTTGATAATTATTACAAAGGGCAAGCTTTGGAGCTACTGGTGCAAAACTTATTTCGTACTTTTAATAAAGAAAAACTGCCAGGGGAATTGTTTAATGTAGGCGAAGAGGTAACAGTCCCTAAATTTTCGCAAGTGGGTTCCATCAAAGCGAAGCTTCCCGCTACCTCTGAATACGAGATCGATATTTATGGAGAGTATGAGGACGGGCAAGAGAAGAAAGTTTGGCTTACTGAATGCAAATATAGGGCCCAGAGGCGCTTAGACAGACAAGAGGTTGAGCGGACATTGCAGGCCTCTGAGGTAGTAAAGGAACAATATACTGCATCATCGGTTGTGGTCTGGTTTATCAGTACAGCTGGATTTACAGCGGCTGCTCAAAAGTTGATAGCAGAGCAAGGTTGCCTCTCTTCTACCAGAACCGAGCTTAACCTTTTGGCAAGACGCTATGGCATCACTACAACCCTAGATTAAGCAAACCGGCATAAGGGCTGTTGTTACTACAGTCCTTTTTCTGTACTTTGTGGGCGACCGTTGGAGACGAATTCCTGTTTATCATCTTTTCTTGACAAAGGGCAGGGAGAAGAGGTAGAATGATAATCAAAGAGGTGAGAGATGTGGATGAGCTGGAGCCTATCACCGGTGAATATATTATGGTCAAAGCCTTGGAAGATGGAGTAACCATCATCGGACTTACCCGAGGCAGAGATACCAAGTTTCATCACAGCGAAAAGCTGGATCAGGGCGAGATTATGATCGCCCAGTTCACAGGACACACCTCGGCCATTAAGGTGCGAGGCAGAGCAGAGATTTTTACAAAGATCGGCAAGTCAACTTCCGGTCGAGGAGAGTAGAGCTGAGCTGAGCTAAGGTACGGATTTTTTAAACTATAGGCTCGCTATGCTCGCGGGCCTTCTTTTTTTATTGGGGAAGGAGAACTTAAATTGGCAAAAGAACTACTAATGGGCAATGAAGCCATTGCTCGAGGAGCGCTGGAGGCAGGATGCAGGGTTGCCACAGCATATCCTGGAACGCCCAGCTCCGAGATCCTCTACACATTATCTGGATGGGCACAAGAAGGATTACTCTATGCAGAATGGTCCTCCAATGAAAAGGTAGCTCTGGAGGTGGCAGCTGGCGCTGCCTACGCTGGCGCCAGATCCCTTGTAGCGATGAAACAGGTGGGGCTCAACGTGGCAGCAGACCCCCTGATGAGCCTAGCTTACATGGGCGTCAAAGGTGGCATGGTGATCGTTGTTGCAGACGATCCGGGCCCCCACAGCTCACAGAACGAACAAGACACCAGAGCATTTGGCCGCTTTGCTCAGCTTCCAGTCTTAGATCCCACAACAGTGGAAGAAGCAAAAGAGATGACCCGTGCAGCCTTTACTCTCTCTGAAGAATTGGGCCTACCTGTGATTTTACGCCCAACCACTAGAATCTGTCATGCCACAGCTGCGGTAGAGATCCAAGAACCAGAAAAACCACAGGGCAAACCTTATTTTGAAAAAGACCCCTCTTGGGTGATCTTGCCTGCAGTGGCAATTGTTAAGCACCAACGGTTGATCAGACTTCAGAACGAAATGCGAGAGCGTTTTGCGGATTCTCAATTCAACGAAATTACAGGCAGCGGCACACTGGGGATCGTTGCCAGTGGCGTGGGCTATGCATATACTAAAGAGGTCCTAGAGCGCTTGGAGCTCACAGAAAAAATCAAGCTTTGTAAAGTCGGCACCTCCTACCCACTGCCCCCGAAGCTGATGGCAGAATTCTTCCGGGGCCTTGAGAAAGTATTGGTAATAGAGGAAGGCTCTCCTGTCTTGGAAGAGCAGGTTATCGAGGCTGCCTGGGACGAGGGCGCAAAGTTCGAGCTTCTGGGCAAACGCACAGGCGCGGTACCGATTGCCGGTGAGTTTAACGTGGACTTGGTGGGCAAGATCATCGCCCAGTTTGCCGGAGTAGAAGGAAATTTCGGTAGCAAGCGATCTATGCCGCCCCAGTTGCCAGTGCGGCCTCCGGTTCTGTGTGCAGGCTGTCCTCACCGGGGTTCATTTTACGCATTCAAACGCGCAGCCCGGGGTATGGATGCAGTCTTCTCAGGCGATATCGGTTGCTATACCTTGGGAGCTGCAAAACCACTGTCTGCTATGGATACCTGTCTTTGCATGGGCGGCAGCATCACTGTAGGATCTGGCCTGGCGATAGCTGATCCAGATAGACCTCATGTTGCCTTTATTGGAGACTCAACATTCTTCCATACAGGAATCAATGGCCTTTTAAATGCTGTTTATAATAATACTAATTTAACGATTGTGATTTTAGATAACCGCACTACAGCCATGACCGGCCACCAGCCTCACCCAGGCTTGGGTACTCGTGCTGATGGAGTTCAGGGTCCCCAGATCGATATTATTTCCTTGGTGAAGGCAGCTGGTGTTAAATTTGTGCGGGAAGTTGACCCCTATGATTTTAAGGCTTCTGTGGAAGTGGCCAAAGAGGCCATGGCCTTTGAGGGCCCCTCTGTAGTTGTAATGAAACGAGAATGCGTAGTTATCGCCAAAAAACAGGCACCGCTAGTGGTGGATCCTGACTTGTGCACCAACTGCCAGGTGTGTATTAAGCAGCTGGGATGCCCTGCCATGTATATTGAGGACGGAATTAAGATCGGCCATAATTGCAACGGCTGCAATCTCTGTGCTCAGATCTGCCCACAAAAAGCCATCAGGGAGGCGAAATAGGTGGTAACAAAATATGATCTTGTAATTGCAGGTGTTGGTGGACAGGGAGTGGTATTAGCATCGCGGATCATCGCTAAAGCTGCCATCACCATGGGCTATGAGGCGAGAACTGCTGAGAATATTGGCATGGCCCAGCGAGAGGGCGCTGTTGTGAGCTATACCAGAATTGGCAGGGGAGTCGCAGGACCCCTAGTGCCAGAGAGTAGTGCAGATCTGCTTTTGGGCTTTGAGCCAGCAGAGGCTGCCAGATCCTTGGATAAGCTAGGACCCACGGGTAGCGCTATTATCAACAAGGAACTGATTGTGCCTGTAACTGTAACCACTGGCCAGTCAGTCTACGACCAGCAGGCCATCTTTGATTTTCTCAAAGAAGAGGTAGAAGAGCTCTATTTTTTGGAAGCCACAAAAATAGCTACAGAGGCTGGCAACTGGCGTGCCACCAATAGTGTGCTTTTGGGAGCTGCCAGTAGCTTAGATAATTTTCCCATTTCCCCTGAGGTTTTGCTGGAGGAGACCCTGCGGAATGTGCCAGCTAAGACCCGGGATATTAACGAGAAAGCTTTTGAGCTAGGAGCAAAAACCATCTCCTGGCTGAAAACGCAAAGTGCATAATAGAGGTGAGCGAGATGAGCACAGTAGAGGGTAGTTTAGCTTTAGACCAAGTGCGAACTCCACTCGAGAAGGCCATGGAGTACGCGGCTCAAAATGAGTTTTATCAAGAGAAGTTCCAAAGGGCAGGCATCAGGCCCAATCAAATTGTGGAGGCAGAGGACCTAGCAGCACTCCCCTTCACAACTAAAGATGAGCTGCGGGAGTGTTATCCGCTGAAAGTAATGGTGCCAAAAGAAGAGGAGATCGTCAGGATTCATTCCTCCTCTGGCACCACAGGCCAGCCTGTAATCATCCCCTATACCCAGCGTGATGTGGATGTTTGGGCCCAGATGATGATGCGCTGCTACCAAATGGCAGGGATGACGAATCGCGATCGGGTGCAGATTACCCCAGGCTATGGCCTCTGGACTGCAGGCATAGGTTTTCAAGCAGGGGTAGAGGCTTTAGGTGCCATGGCTATCCCTACAGGTCCTGGCAATACCCAAAGGCAACTGAAGATGCTCCGGGATCTGAAAACCACATTCCTTATCGGTACCTCCTCCTATGGGCTGCTTTTGGCTGAGGCAGCTATGGAGGAGGGGATCTTGGCGGAGCTTAAGCTCCAGCGGGCAATCTTGGGGTCTGAGCGCTGGGGCGAGCGGATGCGAGAGCGGATCGAAGAGCTTTTCGGGATCGAGACCTTTGATATTTATGGTCTCACAGAAGTATACGGACCTGGGATTGGCATCGACTGTCACCTACACAGTGGTATCCACTACTGGTCAGATTATCTCCTCTTTGAGATTATCGATCCAGAAACTGAAAAAGTGTTACCTCCAGGAGAAGAAGGGGAACTGGTAATCACCACCTTGGCTAAAGAAGGCTTGCCCCTGATTCGCTACCGTACCCGGGACCTTACCCGGATAATTCCAGAGCCGTGTCCGTGCGGCTCCCCATACCCGCGCATTGAGCGGATTCACGGTCGCAGCGACGACATGATCAAGATCAAAGGCTGCAATATCTTCCCAGCCCAGATTGAGCAGGAAATCAATAAGTTCGCAGATTTTACAGGTGAGTATAGAGTAATTCTCCAGCGGATTGAAGGCCGCGATGAGATGACAGTGGAGCTGGAGGCTTTAGCTCCACAGGAGGGACTTGGGGAAAGCTTCGCCCAGACCCTCAGGAGTCGTACAGGGATGCTGGCGAAAGTTGAGTTGTGTGGACCTGGCCAGTTACCTCGCACAGAGAAGAAAGCCAAACGAGTTTTAGATAAGCGTGACCTAGGTTAGCAACAAGCCGAGCAGAGCAGAGAATAGTTTAGATGAGTAGAGTAGAGTTGAGCTGAGCAATAAACCCGCTGTCAACAGAGGCAGCCGGGGCCATTGTGCTCTGGCTGCCTTTTTGTATTATTTTGGAGGTGGGAAAATGACAAAACAAGAATTTTTTAAGCTAACCGAGGAAGGATACTGCACCATCCCTGTATCCTGCACATCTATGGCAGACCTGGTCACGCCTGTTGGCGCAGCCCTGGCCCTGAACCTTTCCCAAAGGCCTTTTTCTTTTCTTCTGGAGAGCGTAGGTGGTTCCCAGTCCGCTCGCTATTCTTTCCTTGGAATCACCATGGATACCAACTACCAGATTCGAGACCGCGCACTGACAATCCAAAGGGGAGCCGAAAGTCAAACCATACAGGGGGATCCCCTGCTCTTACTTCGAGAGGAGATTGAAAGGAGAAAGGCGCCTCCCGGGGAGATACCCCTCTCCGCTGGGCTTGTAGGCTATCTTGGCTATGATCTGGTTGCACCCCATAGAGGGGGAGCGCTTCCAGACGGATACCTAATGAGCCCCCAGGAACTTTTAATTTTCGATCATGCCAAGCGCACTGTGAGGGCAGTGGTGAATGTAGCTGTAGAGGGGCTGCCTGCCCAGATGCTGGAGGCAGCCTACAGATGGGCAAAAGCCCAAGCCCAGGAGCTTCTCCGTCAGATCCAAAAGCCACCTCTGCCAACAGTTGTGCAGCAATTAAACTTGCCTTTTGCCAGCAATACAAAACAGGATAAGTTTGTCCAGGGGGTTCGTGAGATTAAAGCTGCAATCAAGACAGGAGTTGTAGAGCAAGTTGTGCTCTCCCAGCGGCTAGTGGCAACAGGCCAGGCCCATCCCCTTGCCAGCTACCGGCTTTTGCGCTCCATCAACCCCTCTCCATACATGTTCTGGCTTCATTTTCCAGAGCTTGATCTTGTGGGCTCCTCTCCAGAGGCCCTAGTGACGCTAGAGGGGAGAGGGGCCACAATCCGGCCCATAGCCGGCACCAGGCCCCGGGGACGAGACCCCCAAGAGGATCGCAAGCTTGCCTTAGAGCTCCTCGCGGATCAGAAGGAACTCTCCGAGCACAAGATGCTAGTGGAGCTGGGAGGGAAGGATCTGGCAGCGGTAGCAAAGGCAGGCACCCTCCGGCAGGATGGGCCTATGTGCCTGGAGCGCTATTCCCATGTGATGCATCTAGTCTCCCAGCTCTCTTGCGAATTGGACCCAAAGTACGATGCTATCGATCTATTGGGGGCATGTTTTCCAGCAGGCACAGTCAGCGGTGCCCCAAGAGAGGAGGCCATGGAATTGATTGCGGCACTCGAGCCTCACAGCAGGGGTCCCTATGGGGGAGGGGTGGGCTATTTTTCCCTCTCTGGCAATATGGACATTTGCATTGCCATCAGAATGTTGGTCTTCCAGGGGAAGAGAATCTGGGTCCAGGCAGGAGCAGGTATTGTAGCCGAGTCAGAGCCCCAAGCAGAGTATGAGGAGACTTTAGCCAAAGCCCAAGCTTTGCTTGGGTCAGTGGCAGTTGAGAAAGCAAAGGAGGTTGAGGAGGATGCTTAAAAGAGCGCTCAATCTTGTAGTGCAGGGAGAGAATCTCACGCAAGCTTTGGCACGAGAGACTATGGAAGTAATAATGCGGGGGGAGGCATCAGGAGCACAGGTCGGGGGCCTCCTTGTAGCCCTGCGCATGAAGGGGGAGAACCATAGGGAAATCACAGGCTTTGCCCAAGCCATGCGTGCCCAAGCCAAGCCTTTAGGGCTTGACGGAGAATTTGCCGACACCTGCGGCACAGGAGGAGACTGCGCTGGCACCTTCAACATCTCTACCACAGCTGCCTTTGTAGTGGCAGGCTGCGGCTTGCCTGTGGCCAAACACGGCAACCGCGCATTTTCTAGCAAAAGCGGGAGTGCAGATCTTCTCTCTGCCTTAGATGTAAAGATAGATCTCCTGCCTCACCAAGTTGCCGCCTGCATAGATGAAACTGGCATCGGTTTTCTCTATGCCCCCACCTTCCACGGGGCTATGCTTCATGCAGCTGGCCCCAGAAGAGATCTGGGAATGAGAACCGTCTTCAACCTCCTCGGCCCCCTCACCAACCCCGCAGCTCCCGCCTTTCAAGCTGTGGGCGTGTGGGAGCGGGATCTAGTTTCGGTTGTTGCTCAGGTAGCGCAAGAATTGGGAGCACGTGGCGCTATGGTCTTCCACGGCGGGGGGGGACTCGATGAGCTGTCTTTGTCAGGTGAGAATCTAGTGGCGGAGCTTGGGGCTGGCCAGCTTAAAACCTATTTCTTGGAAGCTCGGGATGTGGGGCTCCTGCCCGCTCCCCTCTCGGCTTTGGCCGGTGGCACGCCCCAGGAGAACGCAGCCATCACCACAAGGATCCTGGAGGGGGAGAGGGGACCCAAACGCGATGTGGTGCTCCTCAATGCAGCAGCCCTCCTGAAAGCCGCGGGAGTTGCCAAAGACTGGAAGGAGGGGATCGCTATGGCAGGTGAGGCCATCGATAATGGAAATGCTATGGCGCGACTCGGAGCGCTTCGGAAGTTTTCACAGGAGGTGGGAGCAAATGCTATTTCAAATTGCAAGAGTTAGACGCGAACAATTGAACAGAGAGCATAGGAAGACCTGGGCCAGGCGGGCCCGCTTGGCCAACAATGGAGGGGACCTCCTCTGGGCCCTCACAGGGCCTGGCCCCAGGATCATCGCCGAGGTAAAGCCTGCCTCCCCCAGCTGTGGCCGGCTTGTAAGAGATGAGGAGCTCCTCCCTCTCGTAGCTGCTTATGCGAGGGGAGGCGCCTGCGCTCTCTCTGTTTTGGCAGAGCAGGCCTATTTTCAAGGGGGTGGGGAACTTGTGAGCCTGGTGCGGAGCCTGACGGATCTCCCCATTTTATGGAAGGACTTTGTGATCTCCCCCAGCCAGATCTTCGAGGCAAAGGCTAGGGGCGCATCAGGTGTGCTGCTGATCGCAAGGATCCTGGATCCCAGAGCGCTAGCTGCCTTCATTCATTTGGCAAACAAAGTGGGACTCTTGCCGCTAGTGGAAGTGCACACCAGGCAAGAGTTGAGTAAGCTTGAGGGAACCGATGAGCGGTTTGCTCTAGGCATCAACAACCGTAGCCTCTCAACTATGGAGGTGGATCTTGATACCACCTGCTCTTTATTGCCCCAAGCTTGGGAACTTAATCCTGCGTGTGTCATCGCCGAGAGCGGGATCAGAACAGCAGGGCAAGTAGAAAAGTTTATGGAGTTTGGTGTAGATGGTTTTTTGATTGGGGAAGCTCTGCTTGTGGCCCCGGATCCACGGCAGAAGCTTTTGGAATTGAGAGGTGAGGGAAGATGTGGATAAAAGTGTGTGGGATTCGAAAACCCCAGGATGCAAAGGCAGCAGCCAAAGCAGGAGCCCAGGCTGTAGGTTTGGTCTTCGCCCCTAGCCCCAGGCAATTATCTGTATCTGAGGCCAGAGAGCTTTCCTCCTCAATTCCAGGTCAGCTGTTGCGGGTTGGTGTGTTTGTTGATAAAAATCCTGAGGAGGTAGAGGAGATTGCAAAGAAGGTGGGGCTGGATCTGATTCAGCTCCACGGAGCTGAATCCCCATCCTACTGTCGCTATTTTTCTCGTCTCCCCTGGGGGCTAATTAAAGCCTGGAGAATGGAAAGGGGGAATTTTGAGGAAGTGGCAGCATATCGGGGATTGGTTCAGGCGCTGCTTTTAGATAGCAGCGCTGGCAGTGGCAAATCCTTCCCCTGGCAACAAGTCAGAGAGGTGCCTTGGGATGGGAAGCTAATTTTAGCAGGTGGCCTAGATCAAGAAAACGTAGCTCGGGCCATAGCAGAGGTTCGCCCTTGGGGCGTGGATGCAACAAGCAGTCTGGAATCTGCACCTGGCCAGAAAGAGCTAGGGAAAATATCTGCCTTTGTTGAGGCAGCAAAAAGGGCAGGGAGGGAATTAGATGTTTCAAAAATGGCCAGATAAGAGGGGCTTTTTCGGCAACTGGGGCGGGAAGTTTGCCCCTGAAACTGTGCAATGTGCCCTCAGCCAGCTGGAGAGGGCATACAAAGAGGCAAAAGCTGATCCCGCCTTTGCACGTGAACTTGAGAGAGAACTGGAAAACTATGTTGGCAGGGAAACACCACTGTACTTTGCTCCCAATCTCACAGCGCATTTTGGTGGTGCGAAGATTTATCTGAAGCGTGAGGATTTGAACCATACGGGAGCGCATAAGATCAACAATGCCTTAGGTCAGGCACTCTTGGCCAAAAGAATGGGGAAAAAGCGACTATTGGCTGAGACTGGTGCTGGCCAGCACGGGGTGGCTGTGGCCACAGTGGCAGCAAAATTAAAAATGGAGTGCACGATTTTTATGGGCCAGGAGGATATCCGCAGGCAAAGCCTCAATGTTTATCGGATGCGTCTTTTAGGAGCCCGGGTGGAGCCAGTTAATATTGGTAGCTGTACCTTAAAAGAGGCCACAGGCCAGGCCATCCGCCAGTGGGTGAGCCAGGTTCGGGATACACACTATGTGATCGGTTCAGCTGTAGGCCCCCACCCCTATCCTATGCTAGTGCGGGATCTACAGGCTGTGATCGGCCGGGAAGCCAAGAAGCAGATTCTCTCCCAGGCAGGTCGCCTCCCGGATTTTTTAGTTGCAGCTGTAGGAGGGGGGAGCAATGCAATCGGTCTGTTCTATCCTTTCCTGGATGATAGCCAGGTAGCTATGGTTGGAGTGGAGGCAGGGGGCAGAGGAGAGAAAGCCGGGGAGCATGCAGCTACCATGAGCCGCGGCAGACCTGGCGTGCTCCATGGTGCCTATTCTCTTCTGCTCCAAGATGAGGAAGGGCAGATTGCTGCGACCCACTCCATCAGCGCAGGCTTAGACTATCCTGGTGTGGGGCCAGAGCACAGTGCACTTAGTGAATGTGGCCGCGTCCGCTATGAGGCTGTATCAGACAACGAAGCTCTAGCTGCCTTCCATCTCCTCAGCGAGAGCGAGGGAATTATTCCGGCCCTGGAGAGCAGCCACGCCTTGGCCTATGCAGAGAAACTTGCACCAACTCTTTCTGAGAAGAGCATAATCATCGTTAATCTTTCTGGAAGAGGAGATAAGGATGTAGAGAGCATAGCTCTGCGAGAGGGGGGAGGATTGTGAGGATTGCCCATGCATTTAAATCTCGACCGGCTTTGATGCCTTTTATTATGGCAGGGGATCCGTCTTTGGCAGTAACAGAGGAGATTATCGTAAAATTGGAGGAGGCAGGTGCAGATCTAATTGAGCTGGGCGTCCCCCATACAGATCCCCTGGCAGATGGGCCCATCAATCAGGCAGCTGCCCAGAGGGCCCTGGCTGGAGGTACAAACCTTGAGGGAATCTTAAAGCTTGTGGCCAGGCTCCGGAAGCGAGGAGTTCAGATCCCCATTCTGCTCCTCTCATATCTCAATCCCCTTTTGGCCTTTGGGAAAGATCTGCTCGAGCGCGGAAAAGCCTCTGGTATCGATGGACTGATTATCCCGGACCTTCCGCCCCAGGAGCACAGGTGGTTTGCAAAGGGAGGTGAGCTGCCTCTCATCAGTTTTGTGGCGCCAACCACAGAGCAAGTAAGACAGAGGGAAATTGCAAGTAGTGCTAGAGGCTTCCTCTATTGCGTCTCCAGTACCGGTGTAACTGGCCCCAAAGGAGAACTGTCACAGGAGCTGGAGGAGTTTCTCAAAGGCTTGCGAGAAGTCTCGCGTGTACCCAGAGTTGTGGGATTTGGTATTGCCAACGCCGAGCAAGCAGCTCAGGTGGGAAGGATGGCGGAAGGCGTGATCGTGGGCAGCGCCTTGGTGGAAATCTTGTTTCAGGAGGGAGTGGAGCGGGGATTGGAGTTTGTACGGGAGTTGAGAGAGGCGCTTTAGAGGGGGAGCTTATTAGTTGATCTGGTGAGGCAGTTGACAAATTATTTTTAAATAGACACACAGGGCCGCAAGCTGCGGCCCTGTGTGTCTATTGGCTAAAGCATCCGGCCTCCACCTTGGTATTGAAGACCATTCAGATTAATAATGACAGAAGCCGGAAAAGGCTCGCCACTCATGATGTCATAGTGGATTTTATCTTGGATTTTAATCGTGAGTTTGAGAGCACCAGACAGGGCGCGATAAGTTTTAGTGCCTGTTTTAGGATCAACCACCGGTGCATCCAGCTGAGCACAAATCCTAGTTTGACCATAATCTGTAACCAAGTCTAGCTGTTCACCTTTCAGCTCCAGGACCCAGCCCGGCTCTTGTCCCACAGCCCGGAATTCCACACCATTTTTTTTGGCTTTTTCCCAGGGCCCAGCTGGAACCTGTTTGGCTTGAAACCAGATGCCATAAAATTCAATAAGTGCTTCTGTGCCTTTGCTCCAAAAATTGAGCCCGGGATTGCTATATTTTGCGCCTCGGGCAGTAGGCTCGCTTTTTAGCACCTGCTGTTGTGCGTTGGGAAGGGTTAACCAGGCAAAATCTTCCTCAAAGCTTGCCGAAAAGCGAATCCCCTCCACAATGTAATGATTGCCCCTGCCAGCTAATTTTTGTGCTTTAGCTGGAAGCGAGATTCCACCTACAGTTATCATTGCCTCGCTTCCCTTGGTCCAGAAGGTAAGGGGGCCAAGGGTGTATTTAGCACCGGAAGCTGCAGCCACCTGTCTTAAGGTTGCGTTTTTTCCACCAGGGAGGATTAGCTGGGCTTTACGATTAGCGAAAATGGCCCGAAATCTTAAGCTTTCAGTTAAATAAGTTTGGGTTGTAGTGTTAGTAGCTTGGGATAGTAGCACTTCAACCCTTTGTTTTGTGTCGCCTCGGAAAACGGGGACGGCTTTAGGTGTAGTCCACCTAATCTTCCCTTCTCTATCTTCGATTATGGCGCGGATGCCATAGTTGCGATCAGGTTTGATGGCAGAGGGATTGTATTGAAGTTTGAAATGGATGGGGACTTGCCCTTTTGGTTTCAGTGTCTCGTGGGCGATAAGAAAGTCAGAGGATTTGCTACTTAAATCAACTAACAAAACATGGACCGTAGCATCTGGAAAGAGTGCGATCCGCTCTCTGTAGGCGACGGTTCCGGCTATGGTGGCCGTCTTTGCGGCGCTTGCGGAGTTCCAAAAACCAGACAAGAGAACGAAACATAGTAGGGCCGCGATTGATGTAACTGAGCGATTATGAATTTCTTGCATCTTCAGCATCCTTTCCATTAAAATATTTGTTAAGTTAATTATATCATTACTAGATATTGAAGTCCAAGCATGGTTTTCCAAAACGCAATATCCGTGCTCTTTTGCTAAAATCATGATATAATAAAGTGATTGATTTTTGCTTGGATTCTTGATTGAATTGATACTGTAGGGGCCGGTGTCCTTTCCAGCTGAATATGCGTGAGGTGATGACCACGATGGCACTGTTGGCAGTAGGTGGGCTCTCTAAATACTGGGGCGCAGACTTGCTTTTTGAAGATCTTAGCTTCTCCCTGAACAAGGGAGAAAAAATGGCTCTAGTGGGTCGCAATGGAACAGGGAAAACCACCTTGCTAAAAATTCTGATGGGCCAGGAAGAATATGATGGAGGCCAACTCTCCATCGCTGCAAACACCCGAATTGGTTATTTGCCTCAAGATCACACTCCGATGCTTTTGGCAGGGCGTACCCTTTTTGAGGAGGCCAGGTCCGTTTTCTTCCAGATCCACCAGTGGGAGCAGAATTTGCGTACGCTCGAGGTACAGATGAGCAGTGCAAGGGAAGAGGACCTCAAACCCTTGATGAACCAATATGCCAAACTTACTGCCCAATTCGAGGCAGCAGGCGGCTATAGCATCCCAGCTAAGATTCGAGCGGTGCTCTTTGGCATGGGCTTTAGCGAAGCGAAACTTGATAACAGTGTCCAGTCCCTCTCAGGGGGGGAGAAGATGCGCTTGGCCATGGCGAAACTAATTTTGGAGGAGCCAGAGGTAATGCTTCTAGATGAGCCTACCAACCATCTAGATCTGGCAACAACAGAATGGCTGGAGAGCTACCTGGCAACCATTAGCTCCTCTCTGATTATCGTCTCCCATGACCGCTACTTTTTAGATAAGGTAACCACGATTACATTGGAGCTGGAGCATAAGCGCTGCGATCTGTACCGTGGTAACTATAGTTTTTATCTGAAAGAAAAGAAGCTCCGGCAAGAGGCAGCCCTCACCAGTTACCTGCGGCAAGAAGAAAAACGTGCCAAACTACAAACCTTCTATGAAAAATGGCGTGCCACTCCCACGCGTAAAAACCAGGCTCTCAGTCGCAAAAAGGCCTTAGATCGGATGGAACTTGTTGAAAAGCCCCAAGGACCCCAGGCTACCATGGCCCTGAATTTCCAAGTGCAGCAGCACTCTGCCAAAAGTGTTCTCACAATAGCGGATTTGGAGATGAGCTTCCCAGATAAAACCCTCTTTGAGAGGGTGGACCTTCAGGTACGTCGGGGAGAGCGGATCGCCCTTTTAGGTCCCAATGGAGCGGGAAAAACCACCTTATTGAGAATTATCCAGGGCCTTGTGGCTCCTTCTTCAGGTTCAGTAAATTGGGGCAGTGGGGTGGATGTTGGCTACTTCAGCCAGGCTCTAGATACCCTAAATTATCAAAACTCCTGTCTTGAAGAGATGATGGAGCTGCCTGGCTTCAACAAATTCTCTGCTCATGCCCTCTTGGGTCGTTTTCTCTTCTCAGGAGATGATGCCCACAAGCTCATCTCCCAGTGCTCCGGGGGCGAGCGCAATAGGCTCCTTTTGGCCAAACTCATGGCAGGGGAACACAACGTGCTCCTTTTAGACGAGCCTACCAACCACTTAGATCTTGATTCTAAAGCCATCTTAGAAGAGGCCCTGGAGGACTACCCCGGCACCATGATTTTAGTCTCCCATGATCGTTTTTTTCTGAACCGAATCACCACAAGGGTTTGGGAGATTGCAGAGGGCACAATTGTTCAGTTCCAGGGCAACTATTCCGCCTACAAAGAGGAGCAGCTACGTCTGGAGGCCAAAGCTTTAGAAACTGAAAAAGAGAAAGAGAAGCCGGAGAAAAAACAATCTCCGAAGGTGATGCGAAAAAAAGAGGTACAAGAGCAGCAGCTTGAAGAGGAAATCCAGGAGTTAGAAGAGCGCAAAGCCCAGCTGGAAGAAGAAATGGGTAATCCTGAAATCTACAAGCTAGATACGGGACGGGAAATTGTAGCGGCATATGAGGCCCTGAACTTAGAGCTTCTAGAGCTCTATGCACAGTGGGAGGAACTTGTAGGCTAGATAAAGGTTTTATAAGTTAGCATGCAAAGGAGTTGGGGATATGAGGAGAATACTAATTCTTGGCTCTGCTGGCTCTGGCAAATCCACCCTCGCACGACAATTGGGGGAGATTCTGGACCTAGAGGTAATTCACCTAGATCGCTATTGGTGGCAGGCAGGCTGGAAGCCTGCGCCTTGGGATCTGTGGCTTGAAAAAGTTTTGGAATTTATGGACTTGGACAGTTGGATCATGGATGGCAATTATCTGCGCACTTTGCAGCTGCGCTTTGAGGCCGCAGATACTGTGATCTTTTTAGACTTTCCGAGGCTCATATGTCTTTGGCGAGTCATAAAACGGAGGTTTAAATATCGAGGCCAGACTAGATCTGACATTGCCCCAGGCTGCCCTGAAAAAATAGATTGGGAATTTCTCAAGTGGATCTGGAGGTTCCCAAAAGTCAATAAGCCTTGGATCATGGAGCTCTTGGAGCTTAGGGGGAAGGAGAAGGAGATCGTCATCCTAAAAAATCCACAGGAGGTGCAGGAGTTTGTGGAAAAAATTTCCTCCTTTGGGAGGAGATCACAGCAGCGCGGCGAATAAAACTTATAGTGGGACGATATTATACGTAGTGGGACAGAATAGCCCCGAAAGTATAGACCAGAAGGAAGAGGGGAATGGATAAATTAATCTCCCTCCAGCAGCGGATCGCCCCAGAGCTAACCGCTGCTATTGAAAGACGTTATTCAATCTTACGGCAGGCCTGTTTTTTAGGACCCATCGGTAGGCGAAGCCTAGCTGCCACATTGGGGATGCAGGAGCGTGCTGTCCGCAATGAGCTTGACTTTCTCCGCAGAGGGGAGCTCATTTTGGCAACAAGCCAGGGCATGTCCATCACAGATGAAGGTCGGAAAATCATGGGAGACCTTGAGGACTATGTGCGCAAGCTCCGGGG
>DIQB01000061.1:17056-23365 GCA_002427165.1 Firmicutes bacterium UBA5473 | reverse complement strand
CTTAGCCAACTGGAGGGGCAGCTAGCATCCTGGCTGGAGCTGGAGCGAGTGTTGATCGTACCTGGAGACTCAGACCAGGACGAAAGCGTCAAGGGTGAACTGGGCCGTGCTGCAGCCTCATACCTAGAGAAAATTCTTTCCCCAGGCCTGGTTTGCGCAGTAACAGGTGGCACCACCATGACCGATGTGGCAACTGCCTTTGGCAGCTTCCATCTTCAAAAAGAGGTGTTGGTTGTCCCAGCCCGAGGGGGTCTTGGGGAAGAGGTTGAAAAGCAAGCCAACACTGTAGCCGCAGCCATGGCCAAGGGCATCGGCGGTAGCTACAGACTTCTCCATGTGCCAGACGATCTAGGAGAGCGAGCTCTGGAGAGCATTAGACACGATCCTAAGATCGAGGAGCTTTTGGCCCAGATTAAAGCCGCGGATCTTGTAGTTCACGGCATCGGCACAGCTCAGGAGATGGCCAAAAGACGGGGACTGTCTCAGGAGCAAACCGAATTTTTGCAAAGTCGCGGTGCTGTAGGCGAGGCCTTCGGTTACTACTTCAACCAAAAGGGCAAGATCGTCTACACCACCAGTAGCATTGGCCTGAGGTATGAGGATCTGGCCAATATAAATAAGGTAGTAGCGGTGGGAGGCGGCAGAAGTAAAGCAGCAGCTGCCTTAGCCGTTCTTTCTAACCAGTATCAGCATGTGCTGATCACCGATGAAGGCGCAGCCAGAGGTATGGTTGCCTTGGGAGGTGGTGATGAGACAGTCTAGATGCGTGGTCTTTATAAAAAAACAAATAGAAAACATAAGGAGGCTCCTATAATGAAAGTTGCAATTAATGGTTTTGGAAGAATCGGTAGAAACGTATTTAGAAGGGCTTTTGCAGACTCCAGGTTTGATTTTGTGGCTATCAACGACCTGACAGATGCAAAAACACTGGCACATCTACTCAAGTATGACTCAGTCCACGGAACCCTCGATGCCAAGGTAGAGGCCAAAGAGGGCGCCATTGTTGTAAATGGCAAAGAGATTAAGATTTTGG
The DNA here is from genome assembly GCA_002427165.1 of Firmicutes bacterium UBA5473. Classification (GTDB taxonomy): domain Bacteria; phylum Bacillota; class DTU084; order DTU084; family DTU084; genus UBA5278. Next base: position 22,332 of record DIQB01000061.1, on the reverse strand, counting down.
CAGAGCGTGATCCTCGAAACCTGCCTTGGAAAGAGCTAGGCGTGGATATTGTGATCGAGTCCACAGGCTTTTTCACAAACCGCGATGGTGCAGCAAAGCACCTGGAAGCTGGCGCAAAGAAGGTTGTAATTAGCGCTCCTGCTAAGAACGAAGACATCACCATCGTCATGGGTGTGAACGAGGATAAATATGATCCTGCAAAGCATGATGTGATCTCCAATGCATCCTGCACCACCAACTGCCTGGCACCTTTTGCTAAGGTTCTCAACGACAAGTTTGGAATTAAGCGGGGTCTGATGACCACAGTTCACTCCTACACCAACGATCAAAACATTCTGGATCTGCCTCACAAGGATTTGAGACGTGCCCGGGCAGCTGCTCAGTCAATTATTCCTACTACAACTGGTGCTGCCAAAGCTGTGGCTTTAGTACTACCTGAGCTCAAGGGCAAACTCAATGGTTTCGCCATGCGGGTACCTACACCTAATGTTTCAGTAGTCGATCTAGTTGCAGAGCTTGATCGTGACGCAACTGTTGAGGAAATCAACGATACACTCAGGGCCGCAGCAGAGGGTCCCCTAGCTGGTATCCTAGGCTTCTCAGATGAGCCATTGGTATCACGAGATTACAATGGCGACTCCCGCTCCTCAATTGTGGATGGACTTTCCACCATGGTAATTGAGGGCAATTTAGTGAAGGTTGTTTCCTGGTATGACAACGAGTGGGGTTATTCCTGCCGCGTTGTAGACCTGGTAGCATACCTAGGTCAGAAGGGTCTGTAAAGAAAGCGAGGTGTCTCCCATGAAAATGGGGCTCCGTGACCTGGACGTTGTTGGCAAAAAAGTTTTCGTCCGGGCTGATTTCAACGTACCCCTAAATGATGCACAGCAAATTACAGATGAAACTAGAATTCGCGCTGCCCTGCCCACAATCCAGTATCTGATAGATCATGGTGCAAAAGTAATCCTGGCCTCCCACCTGGGGAGGCCTAAGGGCAAGCCACAGGAAAAATATAGCCTAGCACCAGTTGCTGCAAGACTATCAGAGCTATTGGGACAAAACGTAGCTAAAACACAGGACTGCGTGGGACCCGAGGCCCAAAGGCAAGCCAATAATCTGAAGGCTGGAGAGGTACTGCTCCTTGAGAACCTGCGCTTCCATAGTGAAGAGGAACAGAACGATCCTGCCTTTGCCAAGGAACTGGCAAGCCTCGCTGAGCTCTTTGTCAATGACGCCTTTGGCACAGCTCATAGAGCCCATGCTTCCACAGCTGGCATCGCAGAGTATCTGCCGGCTGCAGCTGGCTTTCTTTTGGAGAAAGAGCTGAAGTTCTTGGGAGAGGCTCTAGAGAACCCCCAGCGACCCTTTATTGCGATTTTAGGCGGGGCTAAGGTGTCAGATAAAATCGGTGTAATCCAGAATCTCTTGGGGAAAGTGGATAAGCTTATTATCGGTGGCGGCATGTCCTATACCTTCCTCAAAGCCCGGGGCCTTGAGATCGGAAAATCCATTTTGGAAGCCGATAAAATGGAACTAGCTCGCAATCTGGAGGAAGAGGCAAAGAAGCGGGGCGTAGAGCTCCTTTTGCCTGTGGACGTGATTGTGGCAGACGACTTCTCCGTGAAGGCAAACCGCAAGGCAGTGCCAGTGGAGGAGATTCCGAAGGAGTGGGAGGGCATGGATATTGGCCCCAAGACAATCAAGCTCTTCCAAAGTGCTCTTGCAGGAGCTAAGACTGTGGTTTGGAACGGTCCTGTGGGCGTTTTTGAGATGGAGCCATTTTCCGTGGGCACAAAATCCATCGCCCAGACTTTAGCTGAACTTACAGATGCCACCACTATCATCGGTGGCGGCGATAGCGCAGCTGCAGTTGAGCAGCTGGGCTATGCAGATAAAATTACTCATATTTCTACTGGTGGAGGGGCTTCCTTGGAATTTTTAGAAGGTAAAGAGCTGCCAGGTGTAGCTGCTCTCTCCACACGAGGGGAGTTGTAGTTGGTGCGTAAACCCATAATTGCAGGAAACTGGAAAATGCATAAAACAACAGGCGAGGCCCGGGCACTTGCATCTGGCCTTGCTCAGAAGCTTGCAGATTTCACGTGGGCAGAGGTTGTACTCTGCCCACCTGCCACGTCTATCGCCACTGTGGCAGAAGCTCGGGGAGAGAAAATTGGCCTTGGCGCTCAGAATTTTTATTGGGAGCAAGAGGGAGCATATACAGGAGAGATTTCACCTCTGATGCTTACGGATTTGGGCTGCACTTATGTGATTATAGGTCACTCAGAGCGCAGAGGCTACTTCCATGAGACAGATGAGGATGTAGCGAAGAAAGTCCGCGCTGCCCTAGATCATAATCTTTGCCCCATCGTCTGCGTAGGCGAGTCCTTAGCCCAGCGCGAGGGGAACCAGGTAGAGGCAGTAGTTGGAGCCCAGGTGAAGGCTGCCCTCTCCCAAGTTTCACGAGAGGAAGCTGGCAAGGTGGTTATCGCCTATGAGCCCATCTGGGCTATTGGCACAGGCCGCTCCTCCAGCGCTGAGGATGCCCAGGCTGTGATCGGTTTTATTCGCAGGACTGCAGGCCAGGTTCTAGGCGAGGCTGAAGCTGCCCTCATTCGGATTCAGTATGGAGGCAGCGTGAAACCAGAGAATATCAATCAATACATGGCACAACCAGACATCGATGGCGCACTTGTTGGAGGAGCCAGTTTGTCTGTGGAGCAGTTCACGCAGCTACTTGAGGCTGCAATTGTTGAGGGGAAATAGATGATGCACAAGACCCGACCTAAACCCTTTGTGTTCATGATTCTCGATGGCTGGGGCCTGAACCCCGAAAAAGGGGGCAATGCTATCGCCCAGGCTAAGACCCCCAATTTAGATGCCTTGTTCGCAAAATATCCCCACTCCAAAATTGGAGCCAGTGGGAAAGCTGTGGGGCTGATGGATGGGCAGATGGGGGACTCCAATGTTGGCCACTTGAACCTTGGGGCAGGTCGCATTATCTATCAAGAATTGGTAAGGATAAATAGCTCCATCCACAGCGGTGAGTTTTTCCAAAACCCTCAGCTCAAAGCAGCTATGGATCAGGGAAAGCGAAGTGCCCTTCACCTGATGGGACTGCTTTCTCCAGGAGGCGTTCACAGCCATCAGGAGCACTTGTATGCCCTTTTAAAAATGGCAGTAAAAGAAGGCGTAGAGCGGATTTATGTTCATGCTTTTCTCGATGGCAGGGATGTGCCGCCAGCCAGCGCCAAAGCAGATCTACAGCAGCTGGAGCAAGTACTCGCAGAACTTGGCAAGGGGCAGATCGCAACAGTCACGGGTCGCTACTATGCCATGGATCGGGATCAGCGCTGGGAGCGGACAGAGCAGGCCTGGCAGGCCATAGTGCACGGTGAGGGTCAGCGGGCAAACAGTGCCCTGGAGGCCCTAGCCCAGTCCTATGCAGAGGAAACAAATGATGAATTTGTGCTGCCCACTGTAATTGTGGATGACGAGGACAAGCCCCGGGGCGTAGTTCAAGATGGGGATGCAATTATCTTTTTCAATTTCCGTCCAGATCGGGCCCGGCAGCTAACCCGCAGCTTTGTGGATGCTGAGTTTGCTGGTTTCCCGCGGCCAGACAGACCCCATGTTGCTTTCACTTGTCTCGCGGAATACGATGCCACAATTGAAGCACCTGTGGCTTTTCCACCCCAGGAGATTACAAATACTTTCGGAGAGGTTCTCAGCGCGCAGGGCCTCAAGCAGCTGCGGATCGCCGAGACTGAGAAATATGCCCATGTAACCTTTTTTTTCAATGGTGGTGTGGAAGTGCCCAACAAGGGCGAAGATCGGAAACTTATTCCCTCGCCTCATGTTGCCACCTATGATTTAAAACCCCAAATGAGCGCACCTGAGGTTACAGCTGAGGTGATTAGCTGTCTTCAGAGCGGCACATATGATGTAATCATTATGAATTATGCTAACTTAGATATGGTAGGGCACACTGGCTTTTTAGATGCAGCCATCAGGGCAGCGGAGACAGTGGATAGTTGTGTGGGACAGGTGGTGGAGGCAGTTTTGGCCCAAGGAGGAGCATTGCTGCTCACAGGAGATCACGGCAATGCAGATCAGATGGTGGATCCCTGCTCTGGCGGCGCATATACAGCCCATACTCTCAATCCAGTCCCCTGTATTGCAATTGTGCCTGGGGAGCGCTTTGAGCTCGAGGACGGAATTTTGGCAGATCTGGCTCCTACGGCACTGGAGATTCTGGGAATTGAACAACCTTCCCAGATGACAGGCAAGTCCCTAATTAAGAAGGAGGAATAACGAATGGCAGCGATTATTGATGTTTACGGTCGCGAGATTATTGACTCTCGCGGCAATCCCACAGTGGAAGTGGAAGTAACCTTAGAAGATGGAGCTTTTGGCAGGGCATCTGTGCCCTCTGGCGCCTCTACAGGTGCTTTTGAAGCAGTAGAGCTCCGCGATGGTGACAAGGAACGCTACGGGGGCAAAGGTGTAAGCAAAGCAGTTGAGAACGTGAACTCCGTGCTAGGACCAGAACTCTGTGGCATGGAGGGCACAGATCAGGTTGCTATCGATGAGCTGATGATCCAGCTAGATGGCACAGAGAACAAAGGCAAACTGGGCGCTAATGCTCTTTTGGGCGTCTCTTTAGCTGTAGCTAAAGCTGCAGCAGATTCTGTAGGCCTGCCCCTCTACCAGTATCTCGGTGGCGTGGGTGCCCAGGACCTACCTGTACCCATGATGAACATCTTAAACGGTGGTGCTCACGCAGATAACAACGTGGACATCCAAGAGTTTATGATCATGCCAGTAGGGGCCAAGAGCTTTGCTCAGGCACTGCGCATGGGCGCTGAGGTGTTCCATTCTCTCAAGGGCGTATTGCAAGCGAAGGGACTTAACACAGCAGTAGGTGATGAGGGCGGCTTTGCACCAAACCTGGAATCTAATGTGCAGGCTATCGAGGTGATCCTCCAGGCCGTTGAAAAAGCAGGCTACACACCAGGAAGCGATATTTCCATCGCCTTGGACGTTGCCTCCACTGAGTTCTTTGCCGATGGTAAGTATAATTTTGAGGGCGAGGGCCTCCAGCGAAACACAGATGAGATGATCGAGTTTTACGCAGGCCTTCTCGACAAGTTCCCTATCATCTCCATCGAGGATCCCCTCAGCGAGGAGGAATGGGACGGCTGGAAGAAGCTCACAGACGCATTGGGCAAACGGGTACAGCTAGTTGGCGATGACCTCTTTGTAACCAACACCACCCG
>DIQB01000061.1:2868-16784 GCA_002427165.1 Firmicutes bacterium UBA5473 | reverse complement strand
ACAGCAGTAGTCTCTCACCGCTCAGGCGAGACCGAGGATACCACCATCGCCGACATTGTGGTGGGCGTCAATGCTGGTCAGATCAAGACCGGTGCCCCCTCCCGTACAGATCGAGTTGCTAAATACAACCAGTTGTTGCGGATCGAGGACATGTTGGGAGATGTGGCAACATATCCTGGCGAAGGCGCTTTCTACTCCATCAGATAATTAAATTCAAAAGTTAACTAAAAAGGCGAGCCCGAGGCTCGCCTTTTGCCATTGGCACAGTCTCCATTCTGCCCTCTAATCCATATGATAGTAAAAGAAGGAAGCCCCATGGATAAGGAGTTGAGGGCAGAATGGAAAGAACGAGAAATTTAGCCAGCCAATTTAGGGAGCGGTTTCTCGCCCTCCCTAATGTCTGCGGAGTTGGAGTGGGCAGAAAAAGGGTGAGAGGCCAGTGTACCGATTGCTTGGCAATTGTGGTGTTCGTGGAGGAGAAGGTGGCTTTATCTGAATTGCCGTCTGGAGGCGTTGTTCCTCAAAGCGTGGGTAATGTGCGCACAGACGTGATTCCCATCGGCGAGATCCGGCTACTGGGAGAGCGCACAGACCGCTGGCGCCCCATACAACCGGGAGTGAGCATCGGTCATTACAAAATCACTGCCGGCACTTTAGGTGCTATTGTTTATGATAACAAAACAAATGAGCCTTGGATTCTCTCCAACAACCATGTGTTGGCCAACAGCACCAATGGCAGCGATGGCAAGGCTCAAGTGGGGGATCCTATCTATCAGCCGGGCCCCTACGACGGCGGCACTGCCAAAGATCAGGTGGCAGTGCTTTCCAAGTACATTCCCATGATCAAGGGTACTTCCCAGGCAGATTGTCAGGTGGCAAAAGGAGTGGAAAAGTTCCTCAATAACATTATTGGTCTTTCAGGTCATGATTATAGTGTGCAGCTACTGAAGAATCAGCGGGCAGCCAACAAGGTGGACTGTGCCCTGGCTCGGCCTGCAAACCGCAACCTCTTGAAAGACGACATTGTGGGTTTGGGCCCAATTGCAGGTGTTGGCCAGGCACGTGTGGGAGATAAGGTTCGCAAAAGTGGCCGCACCACCGGGCTCACCACCGGTGAAATCGTGGCGGTAGATGCAGTACTTCAAGTGAAAGTGGGAGAGCGGGATACTGCATTATATGAGGAGCAAATTGTAATGAATAATATGAGCCAGGGCGGAGATAGCGGATCCGTTGTGCTCAACGAGAAGAATGAGGCCGTAGGTTTGCTTTTTGCAGGTTCTGACAAGGCTACAATTTGTAACCGCATAGACCTTGTTCTAAAGGAACTAGATGTCCATTTCCAGTAGCAGAAGCAGAGGCTCTAGCATAGGCTAGTATGCAAGTGAAGGCAAATTATTCCTGCCTACCCCTTACTTGGGAGGAGTGGTATTTGATGGATGCCTATAGGGGCGGAAGGCGGGAGATTCCCCAATTGAGTCCTAGAGAACAGGAGGTCTTCCTGCTAGTGGCACAAGGATTAACTAATATCCAGATCGGCAAACAACTTTTTATCGGGGAGAAGACCGTGAAAAATTATGTTACTAAAATCCGTAAAAAGCTAGGTTTGGCCCACCGTACTCAGATTGCACTTTATGCACTGCAGGAGGGCCTGTTGGATTTATCTCAGCTGCCGGATCTGGAATCGAGAGGCGATTTGAATGGGTAAGGTGGTTCGCTTCCAAGATTTGGGACCCGATGTTTTGAAGTTGCAGCTTGCGCTCTCAAAATTGGGGTTTTCCCCTGGCCCGCTTGATGGGAAGTTCGGTTTTCTCACAGAGGAGGCACTTGTTGCCTTCCAATTAACCTATGGTTTGAAGCCAGATGCTGTGGCAGGAGCTGCCCTCTGGCGCACAATAGCTCAGCGGGAATTGCCTCTGTTGCAATTCCCGCAGCAGCTTCCAAGCATAGATGCTCTCCCCAAGCTGGAGGCCCAGTATAACCTGAGGACTGGCACCCTCAGCCAGGCAAACATTTTAGGACCCCGCTGGAGGGGACAGTCTATCTTCATTCCCCAGCGGAGAGTGCTGGCCTTGTGGGATCCCCAATCTGAACCTGAACCTTTGCTGGAGCAGACAAGTATCCTGGCATTATGGGGCTGGCGTTGGGGTGAGGCTTTCAAGTGGAGGGGAGAGGAAGAGCTGGCAAGCCTTATTATCCCACAGCGGCCATGTTTGGCTGCATTTAAGCTTGAGGATTGGGGATTTTTAGCCAAAAAGAAAGATTGGCCCAAGCGCGTGACGAGCCTTTGCCGGGGTGTGAGCAAAAATTCTATGCAGGGGCTCCTTGTAGAGCTTGTTGAGGGAGGGGGCAGGTGGCGGCGACGGTTGGTTATGTTTTTCAAACTTTTGGCCCAAGAGCTTGCCCAAAAGGGGCATTCCCTCTATCTGAAGCTGCCAGCACGCCTTGGAGAAGAACCCACAATAGATAGCAACTGGTCTTTAGATTATCGGGCGCTAGGTGATATAGTTAACTTTGTGGTGGTGGATTTTTCCCGTGGCAGGGAGGGCTATAGCTTTTCCCATTGGCAGGAAGCCTCTTTGCGCTATTTGAAAAAGGTTATTCCTCCCTGGAAGCTCTTGCTCCAGGTCTCCTCTACATACAGCACAGGCGAGACAAAACAGCTGCTCTCGGCAGAGGACCGAGAGCAGCTAGCTGAGGTGGTTCTTTTTCAGAAACTAGGAGGGCTGGCGCTTGTGGCAGGAGAGAGACTACCTCAAAAGAAATATTTTGTGGTGGAAGGCACCCTTTAGGGTTCCTGGTGGAAGTTGTAATGGTAGCCAAAGGAGAATTTCATGCCTCCAGCATAATATTCCTCTATTTCTCCATCATCATGGGGAAGATAGCGGATCCTGGCCATAGACGGCCCCAGATCCAGGGAGCTAGTAAAGCGGGAGCTGGGGTCGCTTACCCCTACAAAGGCGCTGAGGCCCAGTTCTTGCTTCTGCTCCCATAGATCCCAGCCTCGGACCAGGCCAAAGCCTGCCCCCAGATAACGGTCTTGGTTGCCTTGGCTACCAAGATCGTATTTGCAGCGCAGTCCCCAGCGCAGATCTTCTTTGTTTTGGCCCACTCCAAAGGAGAAGATGGGCTCCAGGATAAATTTTTCCCCCACCCGCCAGTTAACACTAACTCCATATTTGGGGTAGGCCCCTCCAAACCAAAGACCTATGCCAAGCTTCACCTGACAGCTAGCTGAGACGGTGAATAATAAAAGTAGAAGTAGGAGAAATTTCATTTTGCGCATGCTTTTCGCTCCTTTAGTTGTTTTAGTAGTTATTCTTTAAAAAGAGGCAGGATCCTTTTTTTGGCAAAAGAAAATATCCACTTTGAAGGAATCGGACAAGGCTGGGACGAAATATTCTATAGCGTCACAAAAGAATGAGGGGAGTACAAATGTTACTAGCAATAGATGTAGGCAATACCCATACTGTGTTGGGTGTCTTCCAGGAGGAAAAACTATTAGTTGACTGGCGGGTGGCAACCAATCGTACAACCACCGAGGACGAGCTAGCTGTATTGCTGAGGAATTTATTCCAAGGAGAGGGATTGGCTTTTAAGCAAATTCAGGGGATTTGCATTTCCTCTGTTGTGCCTCCTATCCTCAGATCCCTAGAGGCTCTAGCTGCCAAATACTTTCGGCTAAAGCCGATGTTAGTGGGGCCTGGCATGAAAACTGGCCTTACAATTAAGTATGAGAACCCCAAAGAGGTAGGGGCAGACAGGATTGTCAATGCAGTGGCAGCCCTGGAGCGCTATGGTGGGCCTCTTATTATCGTGGATCTGGGTACAGCCACTACTTTTTGCGTGGTGTCCGAAGAGTGGGAATATTTGGGTGGAATCATTTCGCCTGGTGTGGGTATTTCCGCAGAGGCTCTCTTTCGGGCAGCAGCGAAATTGCCAAGAGTGGAGCTTGCCAAACCTAAGAATGTAATTGGTCGAAATACCATCGGCAGCATGCAGTCGGGGCTACTTTATGGCTTCGCAGGACAAATCGATGGGATCGTGGAGCGGATCTGGCAGGAACTGGGGACGAAGACGGAAGTTATAGCCACAGGAGGCCTGGCGGAGCTTTTGGCACCTGAGACCCGCACTATTGGCAAGGTGGATCCCCTGCTAACCCTCAAGGGCTTGCGGCTTTTGTATACACGCAATCGCGATATTGTTCAGAGCTTCTAGATGTGCTAAAATAAAACGGGGGTGGAGATGTGGGGAAATTTCAATATGGTGGGCAGGCTGTAATTGAAGGCGTGATGATGCGGGGCCCTGAGGGCATGGCTATTGCCGTCCAGAGATCACCAGAAGAGATTGTCGTGGAGAAGCGTCCGCTTACAGCTTGGTCCAGACGATTTAAACCATTGGGCTGGCCCCTGGTGCGGGGAGTTGTGGCCTTAATTGAATCTTTAGTAGTTGGCATGGGTGCTTTGAATTATTCTGCAGGGCTCTTTGCCGAGGGCGAGGGCGAGGAGTTGGGTGCAAAGGAGCTAGCCATGACGATTCTTGTGGCCCTAGGCCTCACGTTTTTGATCTTTGTGGCCTTTCCCGCTTTTATAGCAACTCTTCTTAAAGAGAGAATCACCAGCACCTTTCTTCTGAACCTTGCAGAGGGTTTTCTGAAAATTAGCCTCTTTGTCCTCTATATAGTCATTATCTCAAGGCTTGAAGACATTAGGCGAGTTTTCGAATATCATGGAGCAGAGCATAAAACTATCCACGCCCATGAGGCAGGATTGCCTCTGACTGTGGAGAATATTCGTCCCTTCAGCACTATCCATCCGCGCTGTGGTACCAGTTTCCTGCTTTTGGTTTTCTTTGTGAGCATTTTTATTTTTTCATTTTTTGGTCGGCCTCCCTTCTGGCAGCGGATTGGGCTGCATCTTGCCATTCTACCTTTGGTTGCTGGGATCTCCTATGAGCTAATTAAGCTTGCTGGCAGGCCTACGGGTGGTGTAGCTAAAACTGTGGTTGGTTTTATCACAACCCCTGGTCTTTGGCTACAGCGCCTAACAACCAAAGAGCCATCAGCGGAGCAGATCCAGGTAGCAATTGCGGCTCTGGAGGGAGTAATTGAGGTTTAATTTAGTCTGGAGGAAGATAACTTGTTAGAGAAGTTAGAATCAATTCGAGAGCAATATAGGCATCTGGATGGGGAGCTAGCCAAACCCGAGATCATCGCAGATCAGCCAACCTTTCAAAAATATGCCAAGACCCACTCGGATCTAGGAGAAATTGTGGAGAAATACCAGGAGTATCTAGAGCTAGAAGAACAGCTGGCCCAGGCCAAGGAGCTCCTCGCCGATGAGGATCCAGAGGTTGAGGCTATGGCAGCAGCTGAGATCGAGGAGCTGGAGCCACAGCAACAGGAGTGCATACAACAGCTCAGGCTCTTGCTTTTGCCCAAAGATCCCAGAGATGAGCGCAACGTTTTAGTTGAAGTGCGGGCAGGCACAGGGGGCGAGGAGGCAGCTCTCTTTGCTGCTAACCTCTTTCGAATGTATACTCGCTATGCAGAGCGCACAGGCTGGGCTGTGGAGCTGATGAGTGTCAACGAAACAGAGCTTGGTGGCTTCAAAGAGATCATCTTCATGATCCAAGGCAGGGGCGCCTTCAGTCGCTTGAAATATGAAAGTGGTGTGCATAGAGTGCAGCGGGTTCCCACCACAGAGACTGGGGGCAGGATCCATACTTCTGCAGCCACTGTGGCAGTGTTGCCTGAGGCTGAGGATGTAGAGCTTGAGATTAGCCCCTCGGATTTGCGGATCGATGTCTATCGATCATCGGGCCATGGCGGTCAGAGCGTGAACACCACCGACTCTGCAGTGCGGATTACTCACTTGCCCTCAGGTCTGGTTGTAACGTGTCAGGATGAGAAGTCCCAGCTTAAGAATAAGGATAAGGCCCTGAAGATCCTCAAAGCTAGGCTCTTAGATCAGCTAGAGCAGGAAACCCGGGCCCGGGAGGCCCAGGATCGGAGAAGTCAGGTGGGCTCTGGAGATCGCAGCGAGCGAATTCGCACCTATAATTTTCCCCAAAGTAGGGTAACGGATCATCGGATCGGCCTCACCCTCTATCAACTAGAGGCAATCCTTGATGGAGATATTAACGAGATCATCGATGCTCTGATCACAGCAGAACAAACAGAGCAGTTGAGTAGCCTTGACTAAGCTGCTTACAGTCCGAGAGATCATCTCCCGCTCTACAGAGTATCTAAAAGGCCACGGTGTGGATACAGCCAGGCTCGATAGTGAGCTACTTTTGGCCGAGGCTCTGAATCTCACGCGAATTCAGCTCTATCTTCAGCTAGAGCGGCCCCTCCAAGAAGAGGAGCTGGCCCGGCTGAGGCAGCTTTTGGGGAAGCGGGGCAAACAAAGGGTGCCTGTGGCCTATCTGTTGGGAAAGAAGGAATTTTATGGCCTGGATCTGGCGGTTAGCCCCCAGGTTTTGATTCCCAGGCCTGAAACAGAGCTTCTGGTGGAGCTTGTGGCAAAGAAGGCCCCGAGCAGCGCTCGTCTTCTTGAGGTAGGCATCGGCAGCGGTGCCATCTCAATCTCCCTAGCCAAAGCTCTGCCAGAGCTGAAGATCTGGGCTACAGATCTCTCAAGGGAGGCTTTGCTGATAGCCCAGGAGAATTGCCAACGGCATCAGGTAGCGGAGCGGATTCAGCTACTGGAGGGGGATCTGTTCGCTCCCGTTCTGGGCAAAGAGGGATTCTTTGAGGTCGTAGTGGCCAACCCTCCCTATATTCCCCATAGCCAGCTTCCCACTTTAGCTCCAGAGCTCCGCCATGAGCCCCAGTTGGCCCTAGATGGCGGGCCAGATGGTCTCTCTGTGCTGGAGCCTTTGGTGCGGGAGGCATACACTTATTTGGCGCCAGGCGGGCTTCTGGCACTTGAGCTAGGAGAGGGACAGGGAGAAGCAGTAACTGCTATTGCCACGAAAGCAGGCTTTGTTGAGCCCAGCTGCCATAATGACTATAGTGGCTTTGAACGTTTTTTTATTGCATGGAGGCCAAATAGGTGAAAACACAACTGATTCAGGTTCCCCCCTCAGGACAGGCTCGCGAGGAGGCCTTGAGCCTGGCAGGGGCTGCTATTCGAGAGGGGAAGCTTGTGGCCTTCCCCACAGAGACGGTCTATGGCCTGGGAGCCAGTGCCCTTTCGGAGCATGCTATCGGGGATATTTTTAAAGCCAAAGGTAGGCCCCAAGATAACCCTCTGATCGTGCATGTGGACTCTGTAGAGATGGCCCTCTCCGTCTGGGGAGAACTGGCACCTGCCTGGCAGGAGAAGTTTGCGCTTCTGGCCCAACATCTATGGCCAGGTCCCCTGACCATTATCGGGCCTGTGTCGCCCCGGATTCCCCCTAGCATCACTGCAGGGCTTGGGACCGTGGGCGTGCGGATGCCAGATCACCCAGTAGCTTTGGGACTCATTCGTCACAGTGGCGTTCCTATAGCTGCGCCTAGTGCTAACCGCTCAGGCAGACCCAGCCCCACTCTCGCCAGCCATGTGCTAGAGGATCTGGGGGGGAAGGTGGAGTTGATCTTAGATGGGGGTCCCACAGGAATTGGTTTGGAATCCACAGTTTTGGATTTGGTAGCTCCCCAGCCCACTGTGCTCAGGCCTGGTGGCGTAACTATAGAGGAGTTAGAAGCCTTGCTGGGCCCTGTGGATTATATAAGTAGTATTAAACCAGGAGAGCGAGTGCGCTCCCCTGGACTGAAATATCGCCATTATTCCCCTCAGAGCAAGGTTTTCCTTGTGGAGGGGCCAGCTACAAGTGTTTTAGCTACAATGGAGACGCTAGTGCAGGAAGAGAAGGCAGCGGGAATGCGAGTTGGCGTGCTTGCAACTCGCGAGGCTTTAGCCCAGACTGATTTTGCTCCTGCGGATTTGATCCTTTTGGCAGGGGAAAGACGGGCACCTGAAACTATCGGAGCTAATTTGTTTGCTCATTTTCGTACTTTCGACCATCGGGGGATGGAAGTGGTGATCATGGAGGGAATAGAGCCTCGAGGCCTAGGACTGGCTGTGATGAATAGGGCTAGAAGGGCTGCAAGCAGGATTTTAGTCGCAGAGGAAGGTAGCAAATGAAGGAATTCACTTTTGAGCCTAATCAGCTAGTTAGCATCAGGGTGGTATCTGCAGAGGATAAAGATGAGCTTTATACTAGCCGGATTGAGGATTTAGGTCAGGAGACTATTTCTTTGGCTGCACCTATCTATAAAGGTGCAGTTAAGGGTCTCCCTCCAGGCCGGGAGATCTGGGTGGAGTTTGCAGCTGGGGGCTGTTTTTATCGCTTCCAGACTGTGGTTTTGGAGAATATTGCCCAGCCCCTGCCTCTTTTGGTGGTGCTGAAACCCTCTCAGATCCAGAGGTGTAACCGCCGCAGATTCTTTCGCTTTCAGGCACGCCTTCTTGTTAGCTGCAAACAAGGCGAGGATACATACACTGGTCGAACTGTGGATCTTAGCGGCAATGGTCTCTGTGCCCTTTTCCCAGGCAAACTGGATTGGGAAGATGGTCAGGTTACAGAGTTCCTCCTTTCTCTCCCCGATGGAGTTCTCTCTGCCCAGGGAAGAATTGTGCGCCTTGAAATTCAAGAAAATAACAGCACTTGCCTTTATGCTGAATTTGTGGAGCTAGTAGAACAAGATCAGGATCGGATTGTATCATTTCTTTTTGCTCAGCAGCGGAAGAGTCGCCAAAGAGGTTTGGTTTAAAATTGAGGCTAGGGGGAAAACTAATGCAGGTGAAGAATGTCAGCCGTAGCATTACCTTGGTCAAGGATCTGAAACTTGCAACTTCCTTCTTCACGCGCCTTCGGGGTCTGCTTGGTAGAAGGGAGTTTCTTCCTGGAGAGGGCCTACTCATTGAGCCTTGCAACTGGGTCCATACTCTGGGGATGAGGTTCCCCATCGATGTTCTTTTTTTAGATAAGGAGCATCTTGTGGTAGCTATAGAGAGGCTAAAGCCTAATCAATTTGGCACTCCTCAAAGATGCCATTGTGTTTTGGAGTTGCCATGGGGCACCATAGGGGCAAGCGGTACTGAGATTGGAGATCGCCTAAAACTTGATTTTTAAATTTTGGAGCAGGAAAATGGAAAACCATGGCGAATAGATAATCGATATTGTATTGAAAGGAGTATCTAGTTATGGCCTACTATATCAACGAGGAATGCATCAGCTGTGGTGCTTGTCAGCCTGAGTGCCCCACCGAGGCAATTAGCGAGGGAGAGGACAAATACGTCATCGATCCTGAAAAGTGCATCGAATGCGGAGCCTGTGCAGATGTTTGCCCAACAGGAGCACCTAACCCTGAGGACTAATGCTCAGGACTCCCTCGAGGGCACAGTGGAGCGGATTGTCTTTCGCAATGAGGAAAACGGCTTTACCGTGGCCCGCTTTCTCCCTCAGGGGAAAAAGCAGCTTGTGACCTTGGTGGGCCGCTTTCCCCAGCTGCACTGTGGCGAGAGCCTTCAGGTTGATGGTAAGTGGCAACATAATAGCCAGTATGGCTGGCAGTTAGTAGTTGAGAACTACCAGCTGGTGGTTCCTGCTACGAAAAAGGGTATTATCCGCTATCTCAGCTCAGGGTTGATCCACGGGGTGGGGCCTGTTACCGCTAAAAGACTAGTTGAAGCTTTTGGCGAGGACACTTTGAATGTGATCCAAGAGGATCCCAGGCGTCTCCTTGAGGTGGCTGGAATCGGTAAGGCCACAGCGAAGCGGATCCAACAGGGCCTCTCTGCCCACAGGGAGATCGAACAGATTATGGTTGCATTGCAAGGGTGGGGGCTATCTCCCACCCTTGCTGTTAAAATTTATAAAGCTTATGGCCAAGATGCGATCCGGATTGTGAAGGACGAACCCTACAGGCTGGCAGATGAGGTTTGGGGAATCGGCTTTCTCACGGCAGATCGGATTGCAGAGCAAGTGGGGATCAGCGGCAATAACAAGGGTAGACTTGCTGCAGGCCTCAAATACTTCCTCAGCGAAGAGGCTCAAGAAGGTCACGTCTATCAGCCCCTAGGCGACTTTTTGCCTAAGGTTGCTGATGCTTTGGCTGTGGCAGAGGAAGATTTGATTGCGGTTCTCAATCAGCTTGTGGGGGAAAATCAGATTTTTCTGGATCGCCTACCCCAAGACCAGGCTGTCTACCTTGCACCCTATTACCACGCAGAGCGGGGGGTAGCTCGGTCTCTTGCGGCTTTGGGCAAGTGCCCTCTTGGCTACAAGGAGCCAGATTTAGCTGACAAGGTTGCACAGGCCCAAGAGACTGTTGGCATCCAGCTGGCCCCAGGCCAAAAGGAGGCCGTGGAAAGAGCCATCTCCTCTGGGGTCTTGGTGATCACAGGGGGCCCTGGCACAGGTAAGACCACAGTTGTGAAAGCAATTATTGAACTTTTATCCTCTCTGGGGCTGAAGGTTTCTTTAGCTGCGCCCACAGGCAGGGCTGCAAAGCGCCTCAGGGAGGCCACAGGCAGAACTGCTAAGACCATCCATCGCCTTTTGGAGTTCTCCTACAAGGAAGGCGAGGGCTTTGCCTTTGCCAGAAATAAGGAGCGCCCCTTATCTACAGATGTGTTGATCATAGATGAGGCATCCATGGTGGATCTGCTTTTGATGTATAGCCTATTAAAAGCCGTGCCTCCCTCCTCACGCTTAATCTTGGTGGGGGATATAGATCAGCTGCCCTCTGTGGGTGCAGGCAATGTGCTCCGGGATCTTATTGCGTCAGGCACAGTTCCGGTGGTGGAGCTCACCGAGATCTTCCGCCAGGCTCAAGAGAGTATGATTGTGACCAATGCTCATAGGATCAATCAGGGGCTGCTCCCCACGCTGGAGCCTGAGGGATCTAGGCGGGACTTTTTCTTTATCCAGCAGGAGGAGCCGGAAAAAATCGCCTCCACAATTGTAGCTTTGGTGAGCCAGAGGCTGCCTCGCTATTTAGGCACCACTAGCACCGAGGAGATCCAGGTGCTGACTCCTATGCGGAAAAGCCCTATTGGCGTTAGTTCCCTGAACTTCTTGCTCCAGGAGGCACTAAATCCCAACTCTCCCAATAAGCCCCAGCTGACCATGGGCCACACCACCTTTCGCCTAGGGGATAAGGTGATGCAGATTCGCAATAATTACCAAAAATTTGTCTGGAACGGGGATATTGGCCATATTAGGCAACTGGACGAGGAGGAGCGCCAGCTGACAGTTGAGTTCCAGGAGGACGAAGGAGCCAGGCTAGTGACTTATGAGTCCGCTGACTTAGATGAGCTTGTGCTGGCCTACGCTACCTCTGTTCACAAAAGCCAGGGCAGTGAGTTTCCTGCTGTGGTGATGCCAGTTTCCACCCAACACTATATCATGCTTCAGCGGAACCTCCTCTACACAGCCATCACCCGGGCGAAACAGCTGGTGGTGCTTGTGGGAACAAAAAAAGCAATTGCAATTGCCGTGCGGAACATCAAGCCTGTGAAGCGCTATAGTTTGCTTGCTGAGCGCCTACAGGCAGAAGCTAAAGCTGAGCTTGAGCTCGCGCCCTGAGGTGCACTATGAGATTACCAAAATACATCGTCTATTATCTAGCTGAGAAAAAAAGAATACGTCTGGGGCTAAGCCCAGATCCAGCCTTGGATTACCACTATTGGCAAAGCCAGGGCTATCTTTATTCCCCTCCACGAGCCCTGTCTGGGCCCCTGCCACTGTTTTCAGCTCAGCGCTTGCTCTCTACCTTCACGCATAAGCCCTTTGTGGAACAAAATGCAACTTTTCTCCAGCGGCTTCGCCTCAAGTGGCGGAGCCACCGTAGCCTTACCCCACCTTTGGACCTGCCAAGCTTGCCTTCTGTGGGGCAGCAGGAACTGGAGAGCCTCATGCGAGGCAAACTATATCTGTGGCAGGAGCTAGCGCGATTGTGGCGGGGAGAAGATCTAGCCTCGGCAGTGCAGAGGCTAGTTTTAGACGGCAAGTGCCAACTGACAGCTGCAGTGGGTCAAGATTCCTGGGGCAGGCTGGTCTGTCGACGCTGCGGCAGCACGCGGGTGGAGCCGGACAGGTGGTGCTGCAAGGATACTACCTGCTTTCAGTGCGTAGAGTGCGATGCACTGGGAAAGGCCTCGACCTGCACCGCTCTTGTGGCTATGGCGCGGACAGGGCAGGATATAAGGCGAGATGTGGCTGTAAAGCTTGCTTTTTCCCTTACAGCGGCCCAAAGTGCCGCAAGCAGAAAACTCGTGGAGTTTGTGCAAAACCAAACCTCCCATACTTGCCTCCTTTGGGCTGTGTGCGGAGCTGGGAAAACTGAGGTCAGTTACGAGGCAGCAAGGATAGTCCTCGCAAAAGGAGGCCGGGTACTTTTTGCCATCCCCAGGCGCTCTGTGGTTCGGGAGCTGGCAGAGAGGTTCAAGGGAGCCATAGGGGGTGTTCCCATTCAGGCCCTCTACGGCGGCGTGAGCTCAGAGCAAAGGCGACGGGAGGCCCCCCTTGTGATTGCCACCACCCATCAAGTATTGCGTTTTTATCGTAACTTTGATTTGGTGATCCTCGATGAGGTGGATGCATTTCCCTATCGGGGCAGTCAGATGCTCCAGCGGGGCGTAGAGCGGTCCTTGAGACCAGGGGGCAAGCGGATCTATATGACAGCAACCCCGGATCGAGCTATGCTTGAGAGGGCCAAAGGGGAGCGTTGGGATCTGGTACGGATCCCTGTGCGGCCCCATGGCCATCCTCTGCCTGTGCCTGTGCCTTTGATCGATCCTTCCCTTGGAGAGGAGCCGGGGAGGCTCCCTCTCCGGCTCCTCTCTATAATTGAGAGCAGTCCGCGGCTTTTTCTCTTTGTGCCCTCAGTTAGGCTGTGCAAGGCTGTGGCAGTTAAACTTGCCAAGACTATCCCCAAGGTGGCCAGCTGCCATGCCCAAGACCCACAGCGGGATCAGAAGCTGCTGGCTTTTCGCAATGGGGAAATCAGGGTGCTGGTGGCAACTTCCGTGGCAGAGCGGGGGATCACAGTGCCAGGTGCTGAGGTGATGGTGCTTTTTGCAAATAGCCAGCTATTCGACGAGGGGGTCTTGGTGCAGATGGCAGGTCGCAGTGGCAGAGCCTGGGATAACCCTACAGGTAGGGTTTGGTTTGTAGCAAATTCCCAAAGCCAGGCTATGGTAGAGGCCATCGGGCAGATCAAAGAGCAGAACCACCAGGCAGAGCAACTCCGACTTTTAACTGTTGCCTAGGCAAGAATTGTCCCCTTCTCTCATATACATTTAAGGGGAGGGGGAAGAGAGCATGTGGATTGCACATTGGAGACTTGAGGAAGGCTCCCGGGGGCCTCAGGTTGCAGGACTACAGGAGAGACTGGGGGCTCTAGGCTTTGCCACACCTAAAAATGGAGAGTTCGGGCCTAATACAGCTGAGGCTGTGCGCGGGTGGCAAAAGCAAAGGGGGCTGCTGGCTACAGGCATAGTGGAGCCAGAGGATTTTCGTACTCTGTGGCAGAGCACAGGCCAAGATTTTCAGTTAGGAACTGCCCAGCCTCTTGTGGAGGGCAGCTTTGCTGAAAGCTATCTTGTGGTGAGCTTGCAAAAATATCGGCTTTTTTTGTACAACCACCAGCAGTTAGTTAAGTCTTATCTTGTCTCCATCGGCAAGAGTGCAACGCCTACGCCCCAAGGGAATTTTCGTTTTTTGGAACTATGGCACACTACGGGCTCCTCTTTGGGTAGCCGCTATCTGTCTTTTAGTCCCTACAGGCATAGTATCCACGGCCTGCCTCCAGGTGAGAGAGCAGGGGAGGCAACAACTTTGGGTTGTCTGCAGTTGCAAAAGGAAGATCTAGAGGAGATCTGCACCTACATACAGGTGGGAACTCCGCTTGTTATCGGCCAGGA
>DIQB01000061.1:2548-2690 GCA_002427165.1 Firmicutes bacterium UBA5473 | reverse complement strand
TCCGCTTGTTATCGGCCAGGAACATTTACCACCCTCCCAGGAGTGCCAGTGGCTTTTCTATTACCCCCAAAAGGGGGAGGGAATAGAGGAGATTTGCCTTCGCTATGGGGTGGGTCTGAGTCAGCTCTTAAGTGCTAATGGT